>OMWH01000047.1 GCA_900314755.1 uncultured Prevotellaceae bacterium
TCCGAAGGTGGCTGCGGCAATGAGGATAAAGCGTCCCCGGATGCCCATAAACTCCAAGGGCATCTGGAGACCTTTATACACGGGGTAACCTGCGTAGTTAGCTTCCATAGCTTAATAGCCGAAGAACTTGGGCAGGGCAACGGCCATCGCTACCAGTGCGGCACAGCCGCCAATGGTCATCATGATGGTCTTCTTCACGTCCTGGTCGCCATTGTTCATCTTGTAGAACACGTTGAAGGCTCCAATGATGCTGACCACTGCGGCAATCACATAGAGAAGGTTTCGCACAGGGTCGATATAACCCTTGAAGGTACCTACGGCACCTGTGATGGCACTCGATCCGGCATCGGCCATGGCATAGCCCGTGCTCATCATAAACATCAACGCCAAGCTGGCGAGTCTCAATCCTTGGTAAGACAGCTTCGTCTTACATGACTTCAAAAGGGAGCAGAGCTTGCTCCAGTTTTTCTGCATAGTGTGTTTTTCATTGTTTTACTTTGTTTTTGAAAATCTTAAAGTGGGGATTGTGTGTTTTTCATCCGTAAGGTTTAAGTCTATTCGTAAAGCTTCATCACATCTTTCAGGGCTGTGCTGCCTGGATTGTCATGTTCCTCTCTAAGGGCATTGTGCAGCTCATCAATGGTGTAGCCACCGCACATCTGAGTCAGTCCGTCATCCTGAGAGGTTTCCTCCTTAGTGGATGTCTTTGTCAGCGGGATGTCTTCCCTAAGAACAGGTCGTGAATAATCTGATAGGCGTAATAGATGACATAGCCCGTGATGATAATTGTCAATAGTGTTGTGAATTTCATAGTATTTCCTTTTTCGTGTGTTTCGTTGTTTTCCTGAATTCGGCTGCAAAATTATAGATAATATTCCAACCGAAATACACTTTTATCAGCTTTATATACTTTTCATTCCCTCCTATTCCATCAGACACAAAAAAACGCTGACCCTCACGAGCCAGCGTCTTCCTTTTTATATTAAAAACAAATCGTATGATTCTCAATCCTCACAGCAGTTTCTGTCACAGCATGGTCTGACTGAACAGTTCGTGGTGAGTAACAACCAAATAAAGTAGAGTCCTTTGTAAGTCCACTGCTTTTCTGGCATTCCGTCAACATCCATCTTCTCTATAATTAAATTTGAGTTCTTTAATGCCTCTGCCAGTTCCCAGCCTGCATCATCATCGTTATCTATGATGACGTCGTTCTGCTTTAATGTACACAGCAGTCCCTCTTCTGGCATACCATAAGCTGCGGCAACAGTTGCGGTGTTCACTGAAAAGCCTGACTCCTGCAGAAACTTGTCAAAGCAAGTCTTGGCATACAGGTCACCACAGCAGGATGCGAATCCTTCATGGTGTTTATCAAATCCCTTTGGCATAATATCCTTGATGGGTATCTGCACAATTCTCGACTTACCATCTGCTTTCTTCTCGCATCTGGTCTCAAAACGTACCGGGATGTCAAAGATGGCCATCTGCTGCCTGTATGTCGTATCACAGAAACGGGCAAGTAGTTCCAGCGTCTTATCCTGCATCACTATATGCTGGGTAAAGCCGTGCAAACTGAGAAGGTAGTCATCGTCTTCGGGATTCTCCTGATAGGAGTAGCCCTCAGCACCGTTTTCTTGAAGCTCATTCACTGCATCATCCCACGAGTTAAACACTAGGTAGTATGTTCCTCGCAAACTGTACGGAAACATTTCACCATGCAACATGCTCTTAAAAGCACCTAGACAATAGTCTTCGAATTCCTTTTCGGAAGATAATAGATTAACTGTCATGTTTTTGCTATTTATAATTTTATAAATATTTATCATATCATGCTGCTTCTTTGTGCGGTTTTGACAGGAAATTGGCTGTCACATGAATGCTTATCATTCTCGCCAACTCATCAAGAAAGGTTGGTTGCACACGGAAGTCATTAGGTATAAAGCCATCGATATAGTCTTTTGGCCATGATTTCAGCGATAGTCGCTCACAGGCAAAGTCCTCATTGAACGGTAGTTTACAACGCTTGCTCTGGATATAACCGATAAGAATGTTTCTGAGCACATCCTCATAGTTTTTGTTCTCTACTCTCACCGGTCTTCGGTCGTTCTCTACCTGGCGGACTATCATTGTTCGTCTGTTATCGCTCAACTCGCCTAACAGGAAAGCTGCATTGAGCTTCGTTCCTTTCACCTTTCGCACTATGTGGGTATTGCCCACTTCAACATCATAGGTTAATAGCTCCAGTTTTTCCAATCGGAGCTTCTTTTCTGGACTAAGTTCTTTCATTGTATAGTTTTATTTGTTATTATCTTTTCGTTGTACACCTTATCATCATTCATTTTTCATTCGTCGCTTTTTCTCACTTAGTTTTTCGCTTCTGGATGGTGACTGTACCATGCAAGCTTGCGGAAGTCTTCATTTTCGAAGTGGATATAGAAAGCCATCTCGTTCATTCTGGACACTATCCTTAGGCCAAGATGCTCTCTCAGTTGGTCACTGTCGAGGTTGGTACTCACCAAGTTCTCGTACTGGATAGAGGGGATTGCCCCATCTCAGAATCTCTGCAGGCTCACAGCCCAGGTCTTCAATGCCGAGGTACGACGGCCAGCTTAACAATTCGTTCCAATCTCTGCTGGAGTCCATCAATGTGCAGATCTTGGTAGCATCAAGGATTCTCAATCCGACATCATCTGACACCAGCCTATGGTCTGTCAGCCAGCGCAAGGCTTGTCGCATAGCTGTCATCAGTGTTGTCTTACCGGTGGCAGTACTGCCGTCCAGTACGATCATAAAGCGGTTATCACCACCATCTGTCAGGAAATGGGCAAGCTTTTTAATGGCACCACTGGTCAGGTTGTTGGGAACATATGCAACTCTGCGCATGGCAACTTGTTTTCGGTATGCCATCTCCAACAGTGCAGTTAGGCTTTGTTCATCCACACCTAACTTAGAGTGGTCTGTCATACCCGGAAGCATAAGAGCTCGTCCTTGACGCTTCAACACCTCTACGAGGGTCTTGATATCCAT
>OMWH01000019.1 GCA_900314755.1 uncultured Prevotellaceae bacterium
CAATGGCTTCAAGAAGCCTTCTGCTGAGAGGGAAAGTGAAATCCTTGCCCATATTCATAAACTGGGTAAGGAGATGATAGCTGCCTGCTTCTAAACTAAGAGACATAGGGTCGGTTCTAGTGATCATTTCTCAGTTTCTGAATAACTCTAAACGAAACGCTCGTCAGCCGGGACAGTTGTCTGACTCCTGCCCCAAAGGAAAGAGCGTAACAGGTACGGGCTTCAATTGTCCTGTGCCTTGGCTGCGGCTTTCTCAGCCTTGCGCCGTTCTTTCTCCAGCCGTTTCTGTTCCTTGCGGGCAGCTTTCTCAGCCTTGCGTTTCTCTTTCTCCGCAGCCTTCTCAGCCTTGCGCAGTGCCTTCGCCTTGGCTTCCTCTGCCTCCTCCGCAGCTCGCAACTTTTCCTTCTCAGCTTTCAGTTTCGCTTTCTCAGCCTTACGTTTCTCCTTCTCAGCAGCCTTCTGTGCCTTGCGTTTCTCCTTCTCAGCTTTCTCCTGTGCTTTCTCCTCGTCCGTCTTCTTGTCGAAGAGATGGAAACGGATACCCGGTTTGATCTTGGTCTTCTTCATCTCGTCGGTATTGGTGAACGAGAACGAGCAGAGGATGTCAGCCAGTTTGCCCTTCATATTGATTTTTCCCTCGGCGACGGCACCGTCACTGACGATATGGGCGGCGACATTCGAGAACCGCATTCCTTCGAGATAAGCCTCATCCACAAGGGCGTCGACCTGTCCGATAGGCAGTTTTCCACCCTTGACACGGCGCATCTGTGCGGTACGGGGCTTGGAGATGTCGAAACGGAAGCCGGCACTGCAGGTGACCTTCCCCATTTTGGGGTAGTCCATCGCCTTACCTAACTCAAAGTTCGTGGACTTCACATGACCCGTCAGGTAATGGGAGAGGGCATCAATCTGGAGACCGAAGTTAAGACTGCCGCAAGCAGAACCTATCGTACCACGGAACTGCAGTTTCTTATAGAGCACGTTGAACGAGCCGGTGTAGTTGATGGTGCCAAGGGTGTGCAGCTGTTTCATCATGAACTTCCTCACCGTGAACTGGTTGATGATGCGCTCCTTGGAGTTCCCCTGTATCGTCGCCTTGGTGATGTTGAAATGCACGTTGAGCTTATACTTGTCTTTCAGTCCCTCGATACCGCCATAGCCTCTGATATGCACCTTGCCGTCAGGGGTCTTGACGACGACATCGCGGAAGGTGAGGGTGCTGTCAGTACCATTGAACTTCGTGCTGAGATGGAGCGGCAGTTTGAAGTTCTTCAGGGCGGGGGCGAAGGGGTGTGCGATGTCCATCAGCAGCGTGGTACCCGTGATGGGAGTGGTCTGGAAGAGGAACGGACGTCCCTTTTTCTTGCTGGGCAGCTGGATCACCGCCTCCTTGAAGTTGAGTTTGGTGTTCTTCATCCCTATCACCGCATCGTTGACGAGCAGTTTCTCACCCTGCTGCTTGAACTTCAGGTGGAGGTCAGTGATATGCAGTCCGGACGCCACGTCATGCACGTCACACTCAGCGAGCTGTCCCACGATACTGTCTTTGTCGGCATGGGTCAGTTCCACCTTCAGGTGAGCCACCACCTTCATGTGTCCGTCGTCAAACCACCCGCGCTTGGGTTTCTTAGCACGCTTATGCGGCAGGTGGTTATCGGTCGTCCAGTGTACGCTGTCGATAGAGATGATGCCCTTGCCGTCGGCTGTCTCCTCAAAGGCGATGGCATCGACGAGCAGGTTGTTATCGACATGCACGGGAGCCTTTTTCTTATGATGCACCCACGAGCCAGCCACCTGCTGTATCGTTCCCGACAGGCGCTCGTGCCGGTCTTTCTTTATACGCAGTTTCCCTATAGCGGCATGCTGCTCGTTAAACACCAGGTCGACATCCTCCACGACGGCACGCTTGAGGTCGAGGGTGAGCTCTTTTTTCTTCTTTTTCTGCTCCTCCTTCGGTTTCTTCTCAGGCGTTTTCTTGTCCTTCTTGAAGGCATCAATCACAAACTGGTAGTTAGCAGCTGTGTCACGACGCTCCTGATACAGTTTGGCATGCAGTCCCTTGACTGAGATCTCCTCTATCTGCACCTCGCTGTTCAGCAGTGCCAGCATGTCGATCTCGACAGCAAACCGTTCGAGTTTGAGCATCGGACGGTGCTGCAAGTCCTCCACCTGCAGGTTATACAGTCGCACGTCATCCGAGAAGAAGCCGATGCGGATACTGTCTATCGACACCTTCGTCTGCAGCTTCTCCTGCAGCATGTCGGTGGCATAACTTAAGAACTTGTCCTGGACGGATGAGGTGTTGAGCAAGCCTACTGCACCAACCACCAAAGCGACGAAGACAACGACGATAATCGCCACGATCTTGAGGGGGCGGAGAATCAGTTTCAGTAAATTCATGTATAGTATAATTTAGGTTTTCTGTATATTTAGGTTTTCTGTTGGCAAAGATACTACTTAGTGAGGAGAAAACCAAAAGATTTTGGAGTTTTCTCAAAATAATCCCCTATCTTTGCATCATGAAACGGATACTGCTTGCATTTCTCCTCGCTCATGTAGCATTCCTCACCTGCCCTGCCCAGGACGACCTGCTGGAGGCTAAACGGGCAGTGAGGAACGACGGCTATGCCTTCTGGGTGTATACGCCACAGGACTACCGGCAGTATGAGCGGACCACCCCGCTGATACTCTTCCTCCACGGTGCCAGCCTGAGGGGCAACGACCTCGACCGGGTGCTGCGCTATGGACCGCTGGACGCTGTGCGGAAAGGTCTGCAGATTCCCGCCATCATCGTCGCACCCCAGAACCCGAAAGGACATTGGGACCCCCGCAAGCTCTATGATATCCTGGAATGGATGCAGCAGCATTACACCTATAACCCGCAGCGTGTCTATGTGCTGGGCATGAGTCTCGGCGGCTATGGCACCCTCGACTTCGCAGGAGCCTACCCCGACAAGATCGCCGCTGCCATCGCCCTGTGTGGGGGCTCTACCCTCAAGAACTACAGCGGACTGGGAAAACTGCCCCTCTGGATTATCCATGGCACTGCCGACAAGGCGGTGAAGGTGGAGGAGTCAAAGAAAGTCGTGGAGGCGATGCAGCGACAGCATGCTGACGGACGGCTGCGTTATGACTGGCTAAAGGGTGCCTCGCATGGGGACCTCGCCCGTTATTTCTACCTCACCGACACCTATGACTGGCTGTTCCAGCATACCCTCATAGAACCCTACCGGCCCGTAGACACAAACGTCATTATCACCCCTGACGAGAAAGCAGCCGCCTACCAGCAAATCAGGAAGCGGAGCAGTGAACTGCGCATCCGCTGAATGGTAAAAAAACGCTAACAATCGTGTTAAGTTGCAAAATATCAAGGTTTTTTACGAGATATTTTGTATCTTTGCCGTGTTGTAGCAATCATAACGCCTATGATATACCGATTATTACTGACGCTCACGCTGCTGATGCTGACAGGAACATACAGTTTCGCACAGCAGAAAGGAAAGGCAACTTTCTACTCCCGTAAGTGGGATGGCAGAAGGACAGCCAGTGGTGAGCGTCTCTATAATGACAGCCTGGTGTGTGCGCATAAGACACATCAGTTTGGCACCTTGCTGAAAGTTAAGAATCCTGCCAATGGCAAGGAGGTGGTGGTGAAGGTGATTGACCGAGGACCCTATGCGAGGGGACGTGTCATTGACCTTTCTATCCGTGCCGCCCGAGAGCTTGGCATCCTCTCACAAGGAGTCGCCATGGTGGAGGTTTCTGTTTACCGGAAGCCTACGGAGATTCCTTATTTACCAGAAGATTATGACCTTCCTGAAATAGAGATAGAGACCACTACTGGTGAATCAATCATTCCGCAATGGCAAGACTCCGTTGTGGTAGGAACTCCTAAAAAGAAATAATGAGAAGAGATTATATCGTCATTGTCAGTCTGATTCTCTTTGCAGGATGCACAGGAAAGAGAACACCTGTCGCAGAGACTGCCGATTCGACAGCACAAGAGGTCCCCATAGCACAACTATTCTATCCTGACACTGCCTATGCCTCTGTGAAGAGCGTGGAGTGTACCGTGGATCATGGGGACTCTCTTCCTGCCGACCTCAAAGACTTAGACGACCGTTACGAGAAGGCAAATGGTATTTTTGTCTTCCGTAAGAACCTGCATCGCAACGCTGACTTTGGTGGAAAGATAAAAGGGACTCCCGATACCATCATCACTGCTTGGGAGTTTGAGACAGCCTATGACACCACCCATACCCGTTTCGGAACATGGGGAGGTGGCTCCGGATGGACAGGGCAACCACTCTATATGCACTGGACGGATGACCAGATGGCACTGTTCAGGAAATCGTCCAAAGGACTCACACCCGACTTCGGCAACGAGGAGGTCTTTGTGGGCTCGCTTTGTGGTAAGGGCTATTTCATCAACTACCTGTCGGGGAAAGCATCACGTGAACCTCTCGACTTAGGAAATGTGGTGAAAGGGACTCCCTCCATGGACCCTGAATACTATAACCTGTATGTCGGACAGGGAGTACCACGGCAGGCAGGACCTTTTGGTTGTCAGGTCTTTGACCTCCTGAAGCACGAACGCACCTTCTTCTTCGGTCCTGACCCGAAGGCATGGCGAGGATGGAACGCCTTCGACTCAAACGCTATCGTGGCTGGTGGCTACCTCTTCTGGTGTAGTGAGAACGGCAGCGTCTATAAGTATGAGCGTAGTCAGGGCTCCCTACGGTGTGTCAGTGTGATGCGCTATCGGGTCAACGGGATAGCTCCCGGTATTGAGTCGAGCCTGTGTGTCTACCGCAACTACGGTGCTTTCTCTGACAACAGGGGAAATATCATCTGCATCAACCTGAACACGATGCGCCCTGTATGGTATTACAACAACCACGACGACTCGGACGGCACGATGGTTTGCCGGGAGGAGGATGGTATTCCATACCTGTATACCGCCTGTGAGGTCGACAAGCAGGGAGATATGGGCATCAGTCATTTCATCAAACTCAACGGACTGGACGGCTCACTGGTATGGGAGACCAAGATTCCCTGCCGGCGTATCAACCTGCCTGGGAAAACCCTTGATGGTGGCATGTATGCCAGTCCGCTCATCGGAGGGGGTGATTGTAAAGACATGATTTTCGCTAACCTCTGTCGAAATGGTGCCTCCCATTCCGCAGGTGAGCTGACTGCTTTCAGCACGAAAGACGGGAAAGTGCTCTATACCGTCCCCTATGGACAGTTCGCATGGTCATCGCCAGTCCCTTTCTATAATGAGAAAAACGAGCTCTTCATCTTTGCCGGCGATGCCTCTGGCATCATCCGCATCATCCGCGGAAAGACGGGTGAGGTAGTTTGTAAGAAAGTGGTAGGCTATAATTTTGAATCTTCTCCGATAGCTGTCGGCAATACTGCCGTGGTGGGCTGTCGCGGTAATAAAATATTTAAATTCGTCATCCAATGAAGAAAATACTCTTGATATTTCTCTTTTCTCATTTCTCATTCCTTATTTGCTCAGCACAGTACGACTTGCTGTCAGCAAAGAAAGGGGTCATCAAAGGCAACTATAATTTCTGGGTATATACCCCTGAGGAATATTACTACACCCAAGAGTCCACCCCTCTTATCTTCTTCCTTCATGGAGCCAGTCTCTGCGGGCGTGACCTCAACCGGGTGCTGCGCTATGGCTCTATCGATGCGGCAAAGATGGGACTGATGATTCCTGCCCTGATTGTCGCCCCACAGAATCCTGGAGGATGGTGGGACCCTCATAAGCTCAATGAGATTCTGGAGTGGATGAAGCAGAACTATGAGTTCGACCATACGAGGGTCTATGTGCTGGGCATGAGCCTTGGCGGCTATGGCACCCTCGACTTCGCAGGGACATACCCTGACAAGATAGCTGCCGCCGTCGCCCTTTGTGGAGGCAGTACCTTAAAAGACTATCGTGGACTGGGTGAGCTGCCCCTGTGGATTGTCCATGGCACCGCTGACCGTGCTGTCTCTGTACGGGAGTCGCAGAAAGTAGTGACGGGCATGAAGACACTGGGTATCACCAGTCGTCTGCGCTACGACTGGCTGCCTGGCGCCTCCCATGGAGCCTTGGCTCGTTATTTCTATACCAGCAAGACGTACGAGTGGCTATTCCAGCATACGCTGAGGGACCCCTGGCGACCCGTCAACACCACGATAGATATCAACAAGGCTGACCTCTCGAATGCCTACCGGGAGTTCCAGCATCGTACGGACCAGTTGGAGCGGGAATTGGATAACGAGCGATAAATTTCCAAAGCTATTTATCTGAATATCAATTATTATTATTACCTTTGCACCCCGAAAAGATATGAAAAGAATTGGATTGCTGATTTTATGGGGATTGTGGTTGTATGGAAACATACAGGCTCAGTCTGTCATGCATGTGGTCATCCTTGGTGATTCCAATACTTTCATCGGAGGTGACCAATGTGATAAACCTCAAGGATGGAATAAATGGTTTAAAGAGCTCGCAAAACCACTGTCATGCCGTAGCTATGCCCGGAGCGGAGCGACGTGGACGCATACGCCAAACACCGTCTATGACATCGAGGAGAATACGGGGGTACTTAGTGACAATAATGTCATCTATAACCAAGTGAACCGCCTGTTGAAAGAGACTGGTGAGGAGAAGACACAACCTACTCCTGACCTTATCCTCATCATGGCAGGCACTAACGACTTGTGGTTTGCCAGCAAGCGACCAGAGCCCTTGGCAAAGTATATCCGCCAGAATTGTGAGACACTGGGGACAGCCTTCCCGAAGGCTCGTATCATTCTGATTACTCCCCCACCCTTTACGCGGGTGCCGATGGCAACACAACATCAGGCTGCTGCTGAAATAGAGCAATGTGCCCAGGCGATGCACCTGTCTGTCATCCGCCTGGACCGGGCGAAACCCCTCCTTCCCGCAAAGAAGCTCATCAAAAGGGGTTATTCCAAGGACGGCGTGCATACCACAGAGAAAGGGGCAAAAGTATTAGGTCATTATATCTACGAACAAGTGCAGAAACTGCTGCAACAATAAGATAACAATATGGTTTTCTCGGATTTATTCTTCCTCTTCGTCTTCCTTCCTTCTTTCCTGCTCTGTTATCTGTTGGCTACGTGGGCCGACAGGCAGTGGCTATCGGAAGAGGGTCAACATAGCAATAAGGCAAAGAACCTGATATTGGTCTGCTTCTCCCTCATCTTCTATGCATGGGGAGAACCTGTCTATGTCTTCCTGATGCTCTTCTGCGTCTTTGTGAACTATCTGGTAGGATTAGGAATTGCGGGGTCGGAACAGTATCGGAAAGTAATACTGGTCATCGGACTGATTCTCAATATCGCCATCATCGGGACATTCAAATACCTGGGATTCTTTGCACAATGCCTGTGTGACATGGGTATTGAGGTGGCTAAACCGAATATCGCCTTGCCGATAGGTATCAGCTTCTATACCTTCCAGTCCATCTCCTATCTGGTGGATGTCTATCGCAGAGAGTCACCGGTACAACGCCGTTTTCCTGACTTGCTGTTGTATATCTCCATGTTCCCACAGCTGATCGCAGGACCTATTGTACGCTATGGTACAGTTGCGGACGAGATACATAACCGGCATGTGAATGCCGCTGATTTCTCCGATGGTCTCTACCGGTTCCTTATCGGACTGGGCAAGAAGGTGATTATCGCCAACCAGTTGTCTGAGATTTCTGACCAGTTCCTCGTGAACGGTCTTTCTTCGTTGACCATGGCGGGAGCATGGATAGGCATCGTAGCCTTCACCCTGCAGATTTATTTTGACTTCTCAGGTTATTCTGATATGGCAATAGGACTGGGACGTTGCATGGGATTCCATTTCAACGAGAACTTCCGTCATCCGTATTGCTGTAACTCCATCACTGACTTCTGGCGCAGATGGCATATCTCTCTCGGTAGCTTTTTCCGCGACTATGTCTATATCCCCTTAGGCGGCAACCGCAGTCATCAGGCTGTGAACATCCTCGTGGTATGGTTCCTCACAGGTATGTGGCACGGAGCCAGCTGGAACTTCATTATCTGGGGTGTCTATTTCGGTATCATCGTCATGTTGGAGAAATACACGCTGCTGAAAGTACACGACCGCATCCCTGCTGTCTTCCTGCATATCTACAGCATGCTGCTGGTCATTGCAGGATGGGGCATTTTCTATTTCGACAACTTCGACCAGATGATCGTGTTCTTCCATGCTTTCTTCGGCAATGTCCCCTCACTCTACGACTTCGTCGACGAGAGTGCGTTACTCGACAATTTCTGGTTATGGGTGGCAGCCCTCTTCTTCTGTCTCCCTGTACGCAGCACTGTTGCCGAATGGACAGAGCGCTTGTTAGGGGATAACTGGTTCGGGACAACGGCAGTCTATGCCACCCGCATCATCCTGTCTGTAGGAATTCTGATACTCAGCACTGCCCTATTGGTGGGTGCGACAAATAATGCGTTTATCTATACAAGGTTTTAGGAGAATTGAAGGATTGAAAAATTGAAGTTTAGGATATGAGAAAAATATTATTATACATCTTGGTCGTTTTACCAATAGCGGCATTCGCAGTACAGGCTCGTTTAACCCGCTCAGGTATTATCATCGTGGGACAAGGCGATAGTCTGAGAGCCTTTGAGCCCTTCCGTGGACAACTGGATGGCGGATTGGGTTATGCGGAGGCAGTAAACAAATATAAGCATACCTTCGGCGATGCCGTTAATGTGTATTGTATGATCATCCCGACAGCAGTGGCTATCTATTGTCCTGACGAGGCGAAGGAATGGACGAAAGACCAGCAGGCTACTGTCCGGAATATCTATTCGCATCTTGACAACACAGTGAAGGTCATCGACCTCTTCGATACGATGACGCTGCATGCCAACGAGGATATCTACTCACGTACCGACCACCACTGGGCTCCTCTGGGTGCTTATTATGCCGCACAGCAGTTTGCAGGTATTGCCGGACTACCCTTTGCAGACCTCTCGACGTACGAGCGGCATGTCATCCACGACTATGTGGGAACCATGTACCGCTTCTCTCATGACGCAGCAGTCAAGAATGCTCCTGAGGACTTTGTGTATTATGTACCGACAGGCGTCGACTATACGACGACATATATTCGCTATCAATTAGGCAGGAACCGTAAGGTGGTGGGCGAGAAAGCCCCTGAGGAAGGCAATTTCTTCTATTCCTACGAGGATGGCAATAGTGCCGCCTATATGACCTTCATGCATGGTGACCTTAACACCACAAAGGTAAAAACCTCTACACGGAATGGTCGCCGCCTGCTCATTCTGAAAGACAGCTATGGTAATGCCATCCCTGCCTATCTCTTTCATTCTTTCGAGGAGATTCATGTGGTTGACTGTCGCTATTTCACGAAGAATATCGTACACTACGTACATAAGAACGACATCACTGATATCCTTTTTGCCAACAATGCAGGGCATGCCTATGCGGCAGCCACCCACCAGTCGTATAACCGCTATCTGGAACAGTAAGAACTCCCATGAAACACTACATCTATATTGCTGTCATCGCCGTTATATTTATCGGATTTGCCGTAGTCTTCGACACCTTCCCACGCAGTACGGTGTCCGAACTGGAGAAGCGTGAGCTTGCAACTTTCCCCAAGTTCTCATGGGAGCGTCTTGCCGACGGCTCCTTTACAAGTGATGTCTCTACCTGGTTCAGTGACAGCGAACCCTACCGTGACATGTTCATGACACTGAGCATGCAGGTCAAGGACCTTATTGCCATAGCCCCCACAGACGATAATATTCGTTTCCACGCTGGTGACATGGCTCTTGAGAAAGGGGATGGTGAACTTTCCGCTGACGGGACTCCGTCAGAAGGGGGGACAGTACCTACGGACAGCATGACCATCGACGAGTATGAGAACCATATCAACGCCGACGAGAATGCGAAAATTGCCAATGCGGGTATCATCATTGTCGGCAAGGGTGACAAGGTGCGTGCCTTGATGGCATATGGAGGAGGACCTAAAGGTTGTGTGGGTTATGCCCAGGCAGCCAATAAGTACAAAGAGGTGTTCGGCGACAAAGTGAACATCTATTGTATGGTCATCCCGACCGCCGTGGAGTTCTATTGCCCTGACAAGGTGAAAAAACACACCAATCAGCAGTTGCCTACCATCCGTAATGTGGTGGCACACTTAAACCCAGGGGTAAAACCTGTCGATGTGTATACCACGCTGGGAAAACATGCTAACGAGGATATCTACCTGCGTACCGACCATCACTGGTCACCCCTTGGCGGTTATTATGCGGCACAGGAGTTTGCCCGTGTCGCTGGAGTTCCCTTCAAAGACCTCTCTCATTACGAGCGCCGTGTGGTACATGGTTATGTGGGCAGTATGTATGGCTATTCGAAAGATATATCCGTGAAGAATGCTCCCGAGGACTTTGTCTATTACGTTCCCAAAGGTGTGGAATACACGACCACCTATACCAACTACACCATCAACAAGAACTATCAAGTGACTGGAGAGGGGAAACCCTTTACCGCTCCTTTCTTTTTCAAGTATAAGGACGGACACGGTGGTGCCTACTGCACCATGATGGGTGGCGATACCAAACTGACACAGGTCCGTACCTCTACACATAACGGCCGTCGTGTGATTATCCTAAAAGACAGTTTTGGCAATATGCTGCCTGGCTATCTGTTCTTCTCCTTCGAGGAGGTGCATGTCATCGACTCTCGCTATTTCACGAAAGACATCATTGCCTATGTGGAAGAGAACAAGATTACCGATATCCTCTTTGCTAATAACATCTTCAAAGCTTACAGCAGTCACACCTACGGGTCCTATCTCCGTTTCCTCCATCAGCAATGGCACCGCCCAGGTGCCTCTGCGCCGACAAAGGCAAAGGGTGACAGCACGTTAAAGCATAAAGAACAGCCTAAGAAATCTGAACCGGTAGAGAATCAGGTAACTCCACCAGCTGCAGAGAAAACCGAAACTCCACAAACTCAAGAGCAACTATGAATGTACAGATAGAAGATAGTTGGAAGACATATCTCTGCGGAGAGTTCGAGAAACCGTATTTCAGTCAGCTGACAAGTTCGGTGCGACAGGAGTATGGCAGTACGACCTGCTATCCGCCTGGAAAGCTGATATTCAACGCTTTTAACCTCTGTCCCTTCGACAAAGTAAAAGTGGTGATTATCGGACAAGACCCGTACCATGAGCCGGGACAGGCACATGGACTGAGTTTCTCGGTACAGGACGGGGTACAGTTTCCACCCTCCTTGCAGAATATCTTCAAAGAGATACAGAACGACCTGGGTACCCCTATTCCAACCTCTGGCAATCTTACTCGCTGGGCAGAACAGGGAGTGCTGTTGCTTAACGCCACCCTGACCGTCCGTGCCCATCAGGCAAACAGCCATTCCATGCTGGGATGGCAGAAATTCACCGATGCCGCCATACAGGCACTGGCAGCCCATCGTGAGCATCTGGTGTATATGCTGTGGGGTGGCTATGCCCGCTCGAAAGCATATATGATTGACAAGCAGAGGAACCTCGTCCTGGAGTCTGTCCATCCTTCTCCGCTGAGTGCTAATCGTGGAGGATGGTTCGGACAACATCAGTTCTCCCGTTGTAATACCTATCTAGAACAAAACGGCATCACACCTATCCAATGGTAATACCACCTATCATCGACATCAATGGTATCTTGATCTCCTCTGAGATACTGACCGAGTACTTCTGTTGCGACTATGAGAAGTGCAAGGGCATCTGTTGCGTCGAAGGCGATGCCGGTGCTCCTGTCACCATGGACGAGATAGCAGGTATCGAGGAAGCGTTGGACACCGTATGGGGTGACCTCTCCGCATCGGCACAGAGTGTGATTGACAAACAGGGTGTTGCCTATACTGACAAGGATGGCGATTTGGTGACGAGTATCGTACGGGGGAAGGATTGTGTGTTCACCTGTTATGACGGCGACAACTGTCTATGTGCCTTGGAAAAAGCCTACCGCAATGGTAAGACACAATTCTGCAAACCCATCAGCTGTGCGCTTTACCCTATCCGTGAGAAGATATTCTCTGGCGGTCTGATAGGACTGAACTACAACCGCTGGGCTGTCTGTAAGGATGCCGTCGAAAAAGGGAAGGCATTACATCTTCCCGTCTACAAGTTTCTGAAAGAACCCCTGATTCGACGTTTCGGTCAGGAGTGGTACGACGAGTTATGCAAGGTGGCTACCCTTTTCGATACTGAGAAGGACTGACACCTATATGCTCTTTGAAGTATTTCCCTAAGAACGACTGGTTGGGGAACTGCAACTCCTCCGCTATTTCCTTGATACTCTTCGTGGAGTTTTTAAGCAGTACACGGATCTCCAGGATGACATAATTGTCAATCCATTCATTAGGAGTGCGTTTGCTGACTTGCTTGACAATCTCCGAAAGGTATTTGGGAGTGATACAGAGTTGTTCCGCATACCAGCTGACACGCCGCTCCTGCCGGAAATGCTGTTCCAACAGCCGGATGAAATTGGCGAAGATAACATCCGCGCGGGTCTGGGATTTCGATTCCTGTTGCTCCACACGCCAGATGACATTACTCATATCATAGAACATCGCAAGTAACAAAGCCTTCACCAGATTGGTACGGTAGTGATGCCCCCGGTCGCTCATCTTCTCACGGATAGTCTGGTAGTAGTTGCTGTACACCTGTATCTCCCGGGGGGTCAGTGACACCACTGGGTTGTTCATCGAGAACAACAGGAGTGACGACACATTCTTCACATTCTGGATAAACCCATGATAGAACTCTGTCGACACCATGATACACAGGCACTCGAAATCCGGTGATGCCATATAGTTATCAACAATATGCCGTTCCGAGATAAAAAGCAGGTCACCCGGTTTGACGGTCTGCTCACGAGTGTCTATCGAATACTGTGCCTTGCCATGCTTGCACAATGCCATCAGGATAAAGCTCATGCTGGTAGGCTCCCGTGGAATAGGAGCATCAGCTATACGGTCTGTCAGTACCAGACCTTCCTCCAGATATTCTGCGTTACCCCAGTTCTTTGCCTCTTCAAGGGTTGTGTTCTTGATATTGTTTTTTTTCTTTACCATGTCTTTACGGGCAGTGTCTGTCCTGCTTTCAGTTTAAGCGTCTTACGCTGATTATTATATAATAAGGTGACGGTACCTGCCTTCTTTGCTTTGATCTGAGCGTCACGCACCTTACCGTCTTTCCATTCAAAACTAACCTCATAGCCACCACGGGCACAGAGCCCGCTGACCTTACCGTTGCTCCACTCCTTGGGGAGAGCAGGTAATAACTCAATGACTGTTGAGCGGTCCGTGAGCCGACTCTGCATCAGCATCTCACAGACACCAGCAGTACCACCGAAGTTACCATCAATCTGGAAAGGCGGGTGAGCATCCATCAGGTTAGCATAGGTACCACCGGCATGACGGGTACCGGGACGCTGGTCGTCCTGCGCATCTGTGAAAGTGAGTAGCTTACGGTATATCTGATATGCCTTCTCACCATTATGCAGGCGTGCCCATAGGTTGATACGCCAGCCCGTCGACCAGCCTGTCGTCTCATCACCTTTCTGGATGAGGGTCTGCTCAGCAGCTTTCTGCAGTTCCGGTTGTGTGAGGTGATGACCGGGGTAGAGTCCAATGAGGTGACTCTGATGACGGTGCTTAGGGTCCCAGTCACGCCAGTCGTAATACCATTCGTTCAGGTCACCTTCCTTGCCAATCGTGTAAGGGTGCAGTTTTGCCAATACTTTTTTATAGGCACCGACGGGCTCGTTGCAGAGGATACCGGCAACACATACGTTCTGCAGCAACTCGCGGATGATGGCGAGGTCGGCAGTACCTCCATAGCATGTCACACCATGATAGCCCTTGTCGGTGACATATTCATTCTCTGGTGAGGTACTGGGAGCCGTGATGAGCTCACCGGGGTGCTTGGGATTGTCGATGAGCCATCCCAGACAGAAATCAGCAGCCCCTTTCATCAGTGGGTAGGCAACCGTCTTGAGATACTGCTTGTCTTGGGTGAAGAGGTAACGCTCCCATAGTGTCTGTACGAGCCAGGCTCCTCCCATGTTCCAGCATGCCCACATAGGACTCTCACGCTTCTCACCCACAGGATTGGTCATTGCCCATAGGTCGGAGTTATGGCTGGCACACCAGCCTTTGCTGACACCATAATAGTTGCGTGCTGTATGCCGTCCGTTGTCTGCCAAGGCGCGGATGAAGTCGTCCAGTGGCGCTGCCATCTCTGCGAGGTTGGCGACAAAGGCCGGCCAGTAGTTTTCCTCCAGGTTGATGTTCACCGTATAGTTGCCACGCCATGGCGACCACAGGTAGGGGGTCCAGAGACCTTGCAGGTTGGCGGGAACACCAGGGGTACGGGAACAGGAGATCAGCAGGTAACGACCATATTGGAAATAGAGGGTTTCGAGATAACGGGGACTAAGACCTTCCCTCAGCAGGCGGTCTGTAGTAACGGTAGGGAATTTCTCTCCTAAGTCGAGTTTCACTCTCTGGTAGTATTTCTCATAATCCTTGACATGGCGCTCAAGGAACTGTGCGAAGCTATAGTTCTGGGTATGCCAGATCGCATCGGTGGCTCTTTCCAGATAGGGTGCTCCCTCCCTCACAGGGTGTTTGTCAAAACCGTTGAAGCTGGTTTCGTTGACGATATAGATGACTGCTTCCTTAGCACCACGGATGGTGAGGGAGGAGTCTGCGGCAACCACCTGCCCATCGGTCTTCACCTGCAGGATGGTGCAGAAATGAATACTCTCCTGAGGGTCTCCTGTCGCATGTCCTGTCTGTGTCAACTGGTTTCCTGCTGCCTTGACAGCATGAGGTACCTGTGCGGTCATGACAATCTTGCAGTTGATGTCATCCTCTCCTCGAAGGCGGATGGCGATGAGCTTGTCAGGATGCGAGGCGAAATATTCTCTGGTGAAGCTCTTCCCTCCACGCATATAGCGCTCATTGACCAGCGCATCGTCAAGTTGCAGTATCCTGGCATAGTTACTCACAGCCCCTTTGTTCTCATCAATAAGGTAGATATTCCCGAGCGGTTGGTAGAACTGTGAGTTAGGTCCTTCTACATGCAGTTGAAGGGAGTCAGCCAGTTGGTAGTCCTCGTTGAACAGTGCCTCTCTGATTTTAGGAATCCACTGATGGGCATCCTTATCGAGATTCCTGTCAACAGGTTTTCCTGTCCATAGTGTGATGTCGTTCAGTTGTATCAGGCAGGTGTCTGTCCCACCATACAGCAATGCTCCCATCTTACCGTTACCAATAGGTAGGGACTCCTCAAAATACTGTGCTGGCTTGTCGTACCACAGATACATGGATGGTTGTTGCGCTGACAGGGGCAGTAAAACACCCATGATCAGTCCTGTCAAAATAGTCCTTTTCATTATCAGCGAAAGATTAGTCATCGGCAAGAGAGAAGTCTAACTGACGTTTCTCGATATTGGCTCTGGCAACCTTGATACGGATAGAATCACCCAACTGGTATTTATGGTGATGACGGCGACCGACCAGACAGTAGTTCTTCTCATCGAACTCATAGTAGTCATCGTCGAGGTCACGCATAGGTACCATACCCTCACAGTGATTCTCGTCTATCTCGCAGTAGATGCCATACGACTGGATACCACTGATATGGGCATCGTAGGACTCTCCCACCTTGTCTGCCATGAATTCCACCATCTTATATTTAATAGAGTCACGCTCTGCCTGCTGTGCTACCAGTTCCATGTCGGAGCAATGCTCACAAAGCTCCTCGTATTTCTCCTGATTAGCGCTGCGAGCCCCATCCTGGTATTTCGTCAGCAGACGATGTACCATCGTGTCGGGATAACGGCGGATGGGGGAGGTGAAATGGGTATAGTAGTCGAAGGCGAGTCCATAGTGTCCGATGTTATGGGTCGAGTACTTCGCCTTCATCATGGCACGCAGTGCCACCGTCTCGATGAGTTTCTGTTCTTTCTTTCCCTGGCAGCCGTCCATCAGACTGTTCAGGCTCTTGGAGATGGCACCCTTGGTTCCTCCCGTCTTCAGCTTATAGCCAAACTTAACGACAAACTCACGCAGTGTCTCCAGCTTCGTGGGGTCTGGTTGGTCATGGATTCGGTAGGGCAGCGTCTTTGCCTTAGTACCCTTCTTCACCTTACCCACACTTTCTGCCACAAACTTATTGGCAAGCAGCATGAACTCCTCGATGAGCTGGGTGGCATCTGTCGATTTCTTGAAATAGGCACGGATAGGTTTGCCGTCCTTGTCAATATCAAAGTGCAGCTCCTCGCGGTCGAACTTCACGGCACCTCCCTTGAAACGCTTCTCACGCAGTTTCTTGGCAAGACGGTCGAGGACTTTCAGGTTCTCAGAATACTCCGGGGGATCCTGGTTTTCTGATTTTCCCATCAGGATATCCTGCACCTCCTCATAAGCATAGCGGCGGTTACTCTTGATGACAGTATGGGCGATATGTCCTTTCTTGATATTCGCCTCTTCGTCAAGGGTCACGATGACGGAGTAGGTCAGCTTCTCCTCGTCAGGACGCAAAGAGCAAATGAAGTTACACAAGCGTTCTGGCAGCATGGGGATGGTACGGTCGACGAGATAGATACTCGTGGCACGCTTGACAGCTTCTTTGTCGATGATACTGCCCTCCTTGACATAATGTGACACATCAGCGATATGCACACCGACCTCCCAGAGTCCCTTGCCGGCAGGACGAATACTCAGGGCATCATCAAAGTCCTTGGCATCCTTCGGGTCTATCGTACAAGTAAAGACGTCACGGAAGTCTTCCCTGCGCTTAATCTCCTGCTCGGTGATGCCCGCATCTATCTTCTCTGCGGCATCCTCGACAGCCTTCGGATATTTGTATGGCAGTCCGTACTGGGCGAGGATGGCATGCATCTCCACATTATTGTCACCTTCCTTACCAAGCACGTCAATCACCTCACCCACGATGTTCTTCGACTCTTTCGAGGGCCATTGCGTGATCTTGACGACAGCTTTGTCGCCTGTCTTACCACCTTTCAGTTTCTTCTTGGGAATCAAGATATCATGCACGAAGATATTCCCTTCGGTAACGAGGAAGGCAAAGTCTTTCTCCACCTTCAGCTTACCCACTGCCTGGTCCATCTTATGTGACAGGACCTCCACCACCATCGCCTCTTTGATATGGTTCTGCCGGCGCGCCATCATTGCCACTCTCACACGGTCGCCATTAAGGGCGAACATCGAGTTACGCTCCGAGACGAAGATGGGCTTGCCACCATCATCCGGCTGGAAGGAGTTCTTACCGTTCGCCTTACGGATAAAGGTACCCTCCTGCACCTGCGTCTTCAGGTTCAGGCGATACGAGTTATCGGATGTCTTGGTGAGATAGTCGTCCCATGTCATCTCGTCCATCGTGTCAATGGCAAGCATCTTGGCTGGATGCGTGTCGAGTTTCAGGGCACGGAATATCTGTTTGAAAGAATATACCTCATTGGGATGTTCCTGGAAAAAGGTCTGCAGCATCTCTACGACCTGTTTTTTCGTCAGTCTTTTACCACCTTTCTTTTTACTCATAGCATTTCGTTTTTAGTTTCTTTGTGGCAAAGATACAAAATTATTGAGAATATTTTGTACCTTTGTGCCCAAATTTACATTAATTATGAAGATACTCATCACAGGAGCCAGTGGCTTTATCGGGTCTTTCATCGTAGAGGAAGCACTCAGGAGGGGCTTTGAGACATGGGCAGCCGTCCGTAAGTCCAGCTCTAAGGCTTACCTGCAGGACGAGCGTATCCATTTCATCGAACTGGACTTCTCGTCACAGGATTTGTTGGAGGCACAGCTGAAAGGACATGCCTTCGACTATGTGGTACATGCCGCAGGAGCTACGAAGTGTCTGCATCAAGAGGATTTCTTCCGTATCAACACAGAGGGTACCCAGAATTTCGTCCAGGCACTGCTTCGTCTCCAGATGCCTTTGAAGCGTTTCGTCTATATCAGTAGTCTGAGTATCATGGGTGCCATCCGTGAGCAGCAGCCTTATGAGGAGATTCGTGAGGGTGATGAGCCGAAGCCTAATACTGCTTATGGGAAAAGTAAGCTGGAGGCAGAGAAGTGGTTGGAGTCACAACCGATACCTTATGTGATACTAAGACCTACTGGTGTTTACGGTCCTCGTGAGCGTGACTATTTCCTGCAGATACAGAGTATCAAGAACCACATGGACTTCGCGGTGGGTTTCCAACGCCAGGACATCACCTTTGTCTATGTCACTGACGTGGTACAGGCTATTTTCCTCGCTCTGGAAAAGGGTGAGACCGGACGGAAATATTTCCTCTCTGATGGTGAGGTCTATCAGTCAGCAACCTTTAGTGACCTGGTACACGAGGAACTGGGATGCCCCTGGTGGATTCGTGTAACGGCACCTATCTGGCTGTTGCGTATCATCACCTGTGTGGGTGACTGGTGGGGCAGGAAGACGGGAAAGATGTCGGCACTGAACAACGACAAGTTCAATATCCTCCGCCAGCGCAACTGGCGTTGTGACATCCAACCTGCTTGTGACGAACTGGGATATGAGCCGAGAGTTAAACTCGCCGAGGGTGTGCGTCGCAGCATCCAATGGTATAAAGAGAACCACTGGTTATGAGAAGTCTATGGGCTGTCGAGAAGGTGATCTTCACTTATATCGCCTTCACCATCCTGCTGATGGTTTGTTTCTGGGACAAACAGGTGAATCCCACTCAGATGCTGGTGATGCGCCTGGAGATGGTACTTCTCATCATAGCGATGTGGATGCTTTACTGCTGGAAACCATGCAAACTGACCCGTCTCTTACGGGTAGCGGCTTTGATGCTTACCCTGTCATGGTTCTATCCCGATACCTATGAAGTGAACCGTGTCCTGCCGAATCTTGACCATATCTTCGCAGGCTTGGAGCAGCAGCTCTTTGGGTGTCAGCCATCATTGCTATTCTCACAGGTATGTCCCTGGGGGTGGTTCTCTGAACTGATGTGTATGGGGTATGTCAGCTATTTCCCATTGATGGTCACCATTCTCCTCTACTATTTCTTCCGCCGCTACAAGGAGTTCGGAATGGCGACTTATATCCTGATCACCTCTTTCTATATCTATTACACCATCTTTGTCATCCTGCCTGTCACCGGACCGCAGTTCTATTATTTAGCGGCAGGTACGGAAAAGATAGCGGCAGGCATCTTCCCTAACGTGACCGACTGGTTCCTGACACATAGCGAGCGGATGGCAGCACCAGGATGGAGTGACGGTTTCTTCCATCACCTATTGGATACCGCCCATCATGCGGGTGAGCGTCCTACAGCGGCTTTCCCCAGCAGTCATGTGGGAGTGACGACAGTCATCATACTCCTTGCCGCACATACTCGCAGCAAAGGGCTCTTCTTCTCGATGCTTCCCTTTTATATCATTATGTGTTTTGCTACTGTTTATATCTATGCCCACTATGTCATCGATGTCATTGCGGGACTCCTGACGGGCATCGTTATCTACTGGGTACTTCGCGTAAGGGCAAAAAAAATGGAACTCCGCTGAGTTCCTAAAAATCTTTGTTAACCTTAAATCTAATACTATGAAAAACACATGGCAAAGGTATGAACATTCTGATAATCTGCAAGTTCTGAGATTAATTTTTTCTTGTGTCCGCACACTTTCTTGACATAAATCAACCCTAAAGAGCGAATTTCGCCAAAAAAATTTGGTTGGTTGCAAATAAATTCCTATCTTTGCAGTCGATAACAATACACGATAGCAAATAGGGATTTCGACAATAACAGCGTCGGAATTCTTTATTTTTTTGAATATTTAAAAATTAAATAAGTATGGCTTACATGTCACAAGAAGGCTACGATAAGTTGGTAGCCGAACTACAGCGATTGGAGAGTGTGGAGCGCCCAAAGGCTTCCGCAGCCATCGCAGAGGCTCGCGATAAAGGCGACCTGAGTGAGAATAGTGAGTATGATGCTGCAAAAGAGGCTCAGGCTCACTTAGAAGACAAGATCAACCAGTTGAAGGTGACCATCTCGGAGGCGAAGATTGTGGACACCTCTCGTCTGAGCACTGACTCTGTGCAAATCTTGACAAAGGTGGAGATGACCAACCTCACCACCAAGTCTAAGATGTCGTATACCATCGTCAGTGAGAACGAGGCTGACCTTCGCGCTGGAAAGATCTCCATTAAGACTCCTATTGCACAGGGACTGCTGGGTAAGAAGGTGGGTGACGAGGTAGAGATTAAGATTCCTCGCGGCACCATCAAGCTCCGCATTGACGACATTTCCATCGCCTAACACTCATCATCCCGAAAAACATCATTATTATGGATATTTTCTCAAAAATCGCAGCTGGTGAGATTCCCAGTTACAAATGTGCGGAGAACGACGAGTTCTATGCTTTTCTGGACATCAACCCATTGGTGAAGGGACACACACTGGTGATTCCACGTCGTGAGGTAGACTATTTCTTTGATATGGACGATGACGAGCTGGCTCGCTATCAGCAGTTTGCCAAGCGTGTCGCTATCGCCATCAAGAAGGCGTTTCCCTGCCGTAAGGTGGCACAGGTCGTTCTGGGCTTGGAAGTGGCTCATGCTCATATCCACCTGATTCCCATGCAGAGTGAGGCTGATGCTGATTTCCGAAAAGAGAAGTTAAAACTCTCAGAAGAGGAATTCAAGGAGATAGCAGCAAAAATACAAAAGGCGTTTGAGTAATTCAAACGCCTTTTGTATCACACGTACTCGTCTCCATATTTTATCTGCACCTCATTGACATATTTGCGGACAAGTGCCGACGAGTCACCTTTCTTGCATATCAGCAATACGTTATCATTCTCGGCAACGATATATCCGTCAAGTCCGTTGATTACTCCCAGCCTGCCTTTCGGCAACTTGATAACGTTATTATGACAGTCTTCCAGCATCACCTCTGAGTCGACGACCACATTATCACCCTGTCCTCTGCTCATATACTCATAAAGGGCATGCCATGTCCCAAGGTCTGCCCATCCGAAGTCACAGTTCATGACACATACATTCTCTCCATGCTCCAGCACACCCTGGTCAATAGAGAGATTGGGATAGGAGGGATAGTTCTCGTTGACAAATGCCATCTCCTCCTCGATGGTGATATTCGTACGGTAATTGTCGAAGCGGTTCAGAACCTCTGGGAACAACTGACGGAAACACTGGTTCAGGTAACGGGCATTAGCAAGGATGATACCTGTGTTCCAAAGGAACTCCCCACTGTCCATAAACATCTGGGCGAAGTCACGCTCCGGCTTCTCCACAAACGACTTCACAGTACTTATCTTTGCTACCTTGGCACGCTCCGGGGGGATGAGCTCACCCTTTTGGATATAGCCGTAACCGGGTTCCGGACGGGAGGGCTGCACACCCAGCGTCAACAAGTCGTCATGATGGGAAACAAAATAGAATGCATCGTCCAGATTCTGGTAGAACGCTTCTTCGTTCAGTACCAACTGGTCACTGGGAGTGATGATGACGTTCGCTTGCACGTCTCTGCGACACACGCGCATCGTCGCCCAGGCAACACTGGGTGCCGTACCGCGATTGACAGGCTCAATCATCAGATTCTCCTCGCTCAGCGCAGGCAACTGGTCTCTGACGATAGGCGCATACTCTTTGTTCGTACAGATAAAAATATTCTGCTTGGGCAGAATCTTGGCAAACCGGTCGAAAATCTGTTGAAGCTGTGTACGACCGACACCAAAGAAGTCGATAAATTGCTTAGGTTTCTCATCTCTGCTGCAGGGCCATAGGCGTTTACCCTTTCCACCAGCGAGGATAATACAATAGTTCTCCTTGATAATTTCCATAAGATTAGATTTATTGCACGAAGATACAAAAAATCATCGTAACTTCCAAGGAAAAGATAAAAAATTAGGGCAAAATAATTTTTTTTCAGAAATCAGTTGCCTATTCTCAATTTTTATTAGTAACTTTGCACCCGCATTTTGAGCCCAGATGGCGGAATCGGTAGACGCGCTGGTCTCAAACACCAGTGGGGCAACCCATCCCGGTTCGAGCCCGGGTCTGGGTACAAGGTTCAAAAGCAATCCCCTGTAAGCCAATAGCTTACAGGGGATTTTTAATTTTCAAAGACAGTCTCAAATCTCAGTAACGATTTTTATTACTGAGATTCTGAGACCGAGACTATTCGGGCTAAGACAACTGAGATTTGAGATTTTTCCACAACGAAAATAATAACAATACTTGTCTATCCCCTAAGGGATAGCTTCTAATAGGGTAAAGGAATATCTCCCATACACCACGACAGATATTGGAGTGAGGTATGGGAGATATTAGAGTGAGGCAAAGGAGATATCAGAGTAAAAAGGGATGGGATTTTTGCATCAGATTCCCGCAAAAGCGGCATCCTCAGCCTCAGCAATGATTTCCTCGCGGGTCTTCTCCCGTGGTGTGGCACTGATATCGTCGAGGGAGAACTCGTCGGCAGCTGCCAGTTCTGACTTGGGACCCTTCGTGTCCGTCTTCTGTGACACCACTATTTCCGGTGCCGCATCCGAGAATTCCTCCGGAACGCTGACAGGCTCCTCCTCCATCTTAGTACGTTCACCCTTTGCGGCAAAGACGGCATCGATGAACTGCGGCTCCCGGCGCAGGCGCTGGAGTGTCTCTTTGCAAGCCTGCTGCTGGCTCTCTTTCTTCGAATAGCCCTTCCCGGAACAACCTTCGACACCCTCCAGAAAGATCTGATAGATGAAGACAGGACTGTTATGGTCATCAACAGACTGCTCTAACTGCCGGAACTCAATATTGACACGATTTTTCTGGCTCCATTCCAGGAGCTTGGATTTGAAATTGACTTCCTTATAGGCAACCTTGTCAATATTGAGCAACTGCTTTAAGATGCGCTTCTCCATGAATTTCATACAAGCGCCATAGCCACGGTCAAGATAGATGGCACCTACCAGAGCCTCAAAGGCATTACCACCAAGATAGCTATTATGTGAGGTACTCTGACTGGCAACGGTAACCATATCGGTAATACCCATCTCTTTTGCCAGTTTCCCCAGCGTCTCCCGCTTTACCAGCTTGGAACGTGCATCGGTCAGGAACCCCTCGCGCTTGCCAGTGAAATGACGGAAGACGATGTCACCTGCCACAGCGTCGAGGATGGCGTCACCCAGGAACTCAAGCCGCTCGTTATTCAGCGGGCGACCTTTCTCACTGCGTTTGCGAAGACTCTTATGCAGCAGTGCCTGTTTGTAAAGCTCTATGTTACGGGGATAGAAACCGAGGACCCGGTATAAAGAAGAATAAAGCTCCTTCTCCTTGCGGAAAGGGAGCCTTATTCGGTCTATAAAGTTGGAGTTATTCCACATACTTCTTGAATACTACACAGGCATTATGACCACCAAAACCGAAGGTGTTGGAAAGTCCTGCGCGAACCTCACGCTTCTGTGCCTTGTTGAATGTGAAATTCAAGTTGTAGTCAATCTCCTCGTCTTTGTCATCCTCCTCGTGGTTGATCGTGGGAGGAATGATATCATTCTTCACAGCAAGCAGGGTAGCCATTGCCTCTACAGCACCGGCAGCACCCAGCAGGTGACCCGTCATGGACTTGGTGGACGAGATATTCAGCTTGTATGCTGCGTCACCAAAGACCTCCTTGATAGCCTTTGCCTCAGAGATATCACCGACATGGGTAGAAGTGCCATGAACATTGATGTAGTCAATATCCTCCGGCTTCAATCCAGCGTCCTCCAGAGCATTCTGCATCACGAGCTTGGCACCCAGACCCTCAGGGTGAGAAGCGGTGATGTGATGGGCATCGGCACTCATACCAGCACCTACCATCTCACCATAGATCTTCGCACCACGAGCTTTGGCATGCTCCAGCTCCTCGAGAATCAAGCAGCCGGCACCCTCACCCATGATGAAGCCGTCACGGCTGGCACTGAACGGACGACTAGCCTTCTCGGGCTCGTCGTTGCGTGTTGACAGGGCATGCATGGCATTGAAACCACCCACACCAGTCTCGCAGATAGCAGCCTCGGCACCACCAGCCACAATGACATTAGCCTTGCCCAAGCGAATCAGGTTGAAGGCGTCAGCCAGTGCGTTCGATGAAGAAGCACATGCGGAAGAGGTGATATAGTTAGGACCATGGAAACCATACATGATAGAGATCTGACCTGCGGCGATGTCGGCGATCATCTTAGGAATGAAGAAGGGGTTGAACTTAGGTCCATCCTCACGATGCACACCATAATAGGTGACCTCTTCCTCAAAAGTCTTGATACCACCGATACCGACACCAAAGACAACACCGATGCGGTCTTTGTTCTCTGTCTCCAGATCCATTGCACAATCCTCAACAGCCTGTTTGGCAGCGATGATGGCAAGCTGGGTATAACGGTCCATCTTACGGGCTTCCTTACGGTCGATATAATCGTTGATGTTCAAGTTCTTTACCTCACAGGCAAACTGTGTCTTGAACTTAGATGCGTCGAAAAGGGTAATGGGGGCAGCGCCACTCTTACCTGCCAACATAGCCTCCCAAGTCTCCTCAGGATTATTGCCGAGCGGGGTAACGGCACCCAGTCCTGTAACTACTACTCTTTTTAATTCCATAAAGCAAAACTTAAAAATTGAAGAATTGAAAAATTGAAGAATTGAAAAGCAAATCCAGGAGCGATATCCTAAATTTCAATTCTTCAATCCTTCAATCCTTCAATCCTCAACGAATTTATTTCGCGTTCTCCTCGATGTATGCGATAGCATCACCAACAGTACCAATCTTCTCAGCCTTGTCGTCGGGGATAGAAATACCAAACTCCTTCTCGAACTCCATGATGAGCTCTACGGTATCCAGTGAGTCAGCACCCAGGTCGTTAGTGAAACTTGCCTCTGGCTTTACTTCTGCTTCGTCAACACCAAGTTTGTCTACGATAATAGCCTTTACTTTGCTTTCAATTTCTGACATAATCTTTTACGTTAAAATGTTAATAAAATGATTCCTATTTAGATGTGTGCGACCACAAAAATGTGGCTTAGCGGGTGCAAAGTAACGAATTTTTATGGAATTACGCAAATAAATTTAGCAAAAATACATTTACTTTTGCACAAACTACCCTAACCTGTGCAATATTAAGAGGATTAAAAGGGCTGTTTTGCCAACTCTACACGTCAAAATGCTCTCTTCGAAGGGGATAGTTGTTGCGTAAGTCCTCAAATTTCGAAGGGTTAGTCTTCAGTGCCTCGCTATCAGTCATAGGGTCATAGAGCTCAAGGGGGTTACCCGTATAGGGGAAGTCGGCGGGCAGCTTAGGAGGTGTCACCTTGCCGGGGTGCGGTAAACCGAAATGCCGGCAAAGGGCATCAATCACCATATTGTCAGCATTCGCCTTGCCGTCAGCGGAATATCCTGCGATATGGGGTGTGCCGATAAAGACCCGTTGCAGCAGTTCCTCGTCCAACCGCGGCTCTCCCTCCCACACATCGATGACGGCATCACGCACCCTGCCTTGCTGGAGGGCAGTGAGCAGGGCGGAATTATCCACCACCTCACCCCTGCTGGTATTGATGAGAAAGGGGACTTTGGACAGGCGGTGGAAGAACGGCTCGTCGGCAAGGTGCCAGGTGGCATGAACGCCATCACGGGTCAAAGGCACATGGAACGTGATGATATCAGCCTCTTGCTCGATGACCGACAAGGGGACGAAGCCAGCATACCCCAGTGGCGGGTCGCAGACGAGGACACGCATCCCCAGCCGCTCTGCGACGGCCTTGACTCTCGATCCTACATGTCCACAGCCCACGATACCTATCGTCGCGTCACGAAGGACAAGACCTTTTTCCTGCTGCAACAACAACAGTGATGACTCCACATACTGTGCGACGGAGTCGGCATTACACCCCGGACAACTGGTCCATGCGATACCGGCACGCTCCATATAGGCGGTGTCGATATGGTCGAAACCAATGGTTGCCGTGGCGACAAACCGCACCTTGCTGTCTCTCAGCAACGACTCGTCACAACGGGTACGGGTGCGGACTATCAGGGCATCGGCATCCCGCACGTCAGCAGCACTGATAGAGGCGCCACGAAGGGGAACCACCTCGTCGGCAAGCTGCCGTAGCTTTTCCTGGATATAAGGAATCTTATCGTCAACGATTATCTTCATACGGAGTGCAAAAATACAGAAAAACCAGTAAAGAGCCAAAATAAACTTAAAATAATGAACGATGAACTATGAACTATGAACTATTTTTCGTATCTTTGCACCATCACAACATTAAACAAAGGAAATGTCATTTACAGAAAAAGCGAATGCAATCTTCTCCCAGGTAATTCGGGACTATCATCTGAAAGACGATGTGGACACTCCCATCTCTAATCCCTATGAGCGGGAGAGTATAGAGTATAACCTCTATTCAAAATGCTGGATAGACACCGTGCAGTGGCACCTGGAGGACATCATCCGTGACCCGCATATCGACCCGGCTGATGCCCTGGCGCTGAAACGCCGTATAGACCATAGTAACCAAGACCGCACAGACTTGGTGGAGGAGATTGACAGTTATTTCCGTCAGCTGTACCAAGACGTGAAACCGCTACCCGATGCAAGGCTGAACACAGAGAGTCCCGCATGGGCAGTGGACCGCCTGTCTATCCTTGCCCTGAAGATATGGCACATGCAGGAGCAGGTAGACCGTAAGGATGCTGATGCGGCACATATCGACAAGTGTCAGGCAAAGCTGGACATCCTGAAGGAACAGCAGATTGACTTGAGCAAGTCCATCGACCAGTTGCTGGAGGACATAGAGGCTGGACGGAAATACATGAAGGTATATCGTCAGATGAAGATGTATAACGACCCGGCAACCAATCCTGTCTTATATAATAATAAGGTGAAGTGAAGAAAGACCACATCCTCATCATCCGTTTCTCTGCCCTGGGAGATGTCGCCATGACCGTTCCCGTAGTCTATTCCCTGGCTCGTCAGTATCCTGACGTGAGGGTGACCGTGCTGAGCCGCAGCTTCGCACGTCCTTTCTTTGAGGACCTCGCCCCTAACGTCGGCTTTATGGAGGCTGACCTGAAGCGGGAGTACCATGGCATCAAGGGACTGAACGCCCTCTACCGCCGGCTTGCCGCCAAGCAGTTCACACATATTGCCGACCTGCATAACGTGCTGCGCTCGGAATTCCTGCGCATGCGCTTCAACATCGGCAGTTACAAGGTGGCACATATCGACAAGCACCGCAAGGGTCGCCACCGGCTGACAGCTTCCAATAACAAGCAACTCATCCAGCAGCCCACCGCCTTCCAGAACTATGCTGACGTGCTGGAACGTCTGGGTTTCCCCATAGAGCTGGACTTCCACTCCATCTTCCCGGAGGGTGGTGGTGACCTGAGTCTGCTGCCAGACAACCCTCAGCTATCCACGCTCAGCGCTCCACTCAACATCGGTATCGCTCCCTTTGCGAAACACGAGGGGAAGATATACCCGCTGCAGCTGATGGAACAGGTGATCGCCCAGTTGACGAAGAAGCACCCGGAGGCAAGACTGTTCCTTTTCGGCAAGGGCGAACGTGAGGACGAGGTCTTCCCCCAGTGGTGTGCGAAATACCCGCAGTGTGTCCATGTGGCACCCTGTCTGAAATCCATCAGGCAGGAGCTTATCCTGATGAGCCATCTGAAGGTGATGCTCTCGATGGATTCGGCAAATATGCACCTTGCCTCCCTTGTCGCCACCCCTGTGGTGAGCATCTGGGGAGCCACCCATCCGTTCGCCGGTTTCATGGGCTGGAACCAGGGTTCTGAGAATGCCATCCAGATACCCCTCGACTGCCGCCCATGCAGCATCTACGGACAGAAGGCATGCCGTCGTGGCGACTATGCCTGTATGCATCGTATTGCTCCCGAGGTCATCGTGGAGCATATCGAACAGATATTATAAAACTTATGTATAACTTAAAAATGTGACGATTATGGAAAAGTTTGTTTGTGACGTATGCGGTTATGTCTATGACCCCGAAGTTGGTGATCCCGACAATGGTATCGAGCCAGGAACAGCCTTCGAGGATATCCCCGAGGATTGGGTATGCCCCGTTTGCGGTGTCGGCAAAGACGAGTTCTCCGCAGAGTAACGTAATCAAGAGACGAACAAAAGCCCCAGCCCCACAAGGTTGGGGCTTTTGCTTTGCAGTCTCAATACAGCGGGGTTTGTCAAGAAAAGTTGTCGAAAAACGTGTATGGGTTTTTGTGCATTCTAGGATTGCAGGCGGCACCTCCGAAGGGTAAAACGGGGTATTTCGGAGTTAGGACGTACCTTCGGAGGGGTTAGTCGGCACCTTTCACCCCCGAAGGTGCCGCCTTCCTGCCTCGAAGGTGCCGCCTAATTCAGTGGAAAATAGCACTAAAAATGGCGTTTTCCAGTCGTTTTTAGGGGCTTTTCAAGGGGTAATTCATGCCCCGACAAGGTTAATCGGCTGACGTACAGCGCATTACGATAACCGCCGTATTTTCGCGTATTTGAGACCAACTTAAGACTTGGTGGATTCTACGCGAAAATAAAGCGATGTTTTGTTAAGAAGTTTCATATCAGAATCCCCTTAGACGGCATTGACCGTCAAACGGAGGGTATCGTTATCGATGACGAGATCACTGCTGAAGTTGCGCAGGATGGTTGCGGCAATCGAGTTCTCGCCAGCATCAAGGACATCAGGACGGATGGCTTGCGGACACTTGACGGAGAACTGCAAGCTGTTGTCCTGCTCCGTATAGGCAAGTGCGACACGCATAGGAGGTGTCGTGCCAAGGATAGCCATCGACTCGTCGACGACATGCAGCACAGCGTCTATCTGCTGACGGGACAGGTTATAGTGCTGACAGAACTGCTCCATCTGTGCCGTCATGGCATACCAGTCGAAATGCTCGTTCTCGATATCGAATACCGTCTCGTGAATCTGCTGGATGAACTGACGGGTACGCTCCCGCTGCGGATGGTCGAAGAGCTGCTCGGGGGTGCCGTCCTCATAGACGATGCCGTCGGCGAAGAACAGCACACGGCTGCTCACCTGACGGGCAAAGCGCATCTCGTGAGTGACGACAATCATCGTCATTCCCTCACGTGCCAGTTTGGTCATCACACCCAGCACCTCGCTTACCATCGTCGGGTCGAGGGCAGAGGTCGGCTCGTCGAAGAGCAGAATCTCCGGTTCCATCGCCAGTGCACGGGCTATCGCCACACGCTGTTTCTGTCCGCCAGACAGTTGGTCGGGCATGGCATCAGCACGCTCAGCCAGTCCTACCATCTGTAACAACTCCTGGGCTTTCTGCTCAGCCTCCGCACGCCCCTTGCCAAGCAGCTGCATGGGTGCGAGACAGATATTGTCGAGTACCGACATGCCGTTGAACAGGTTAAACGACTGGAACACCATCCCCATCCTGCGGCGCAGCAAGGGCACATCGGCATCAGGAGCCAGGATGTCCTGTCCGTTGATGAGTATTCTGCCGCTGGAGGGATGCTCCAGCAGGTTCAGACACCGCAGGAACGTGCTCTTTCCCGTACCAGAAGGTCCGATGACGGAGATGACCTCGCCACGATGGATGTCGAGGTTGATGTCACGCAGCACGTCGAGGGTTCCGAAACTCTTCTTCATGTGTTCGACACGGATGACGGGACCGTCATCCTGCAGTACGGCAGTTGCGGCATCAGCCTTGGCAGGAAGTTTCTGCCGGACGGTATACCAGACACAACCGCCGATGACAATCAGGGCAGCCAGTGCCCACAGCCACTCGTATCCCTCGTCCTCCGGGGCAGCCGTCTGTGACGGTGCCGTGAGGATACCCATCTCTCCCTTTCTGGTGAGGAGCAGGATGTGTGACGCAAGATAGCCATCAGAGAAGAGCACCTGCTTCTGGCGTTCCTCCGTCATACTGATACAGCCCATCGCCATGTCCACCTTATCCGTCTGTACGGCAGGTATCTGCGACGCGAAGTCCATCGACAGGAACTCCAGTCGCCAGTTGCGGCGATTAGCCCATTCCGTCAGGAAATCCACCTCCAGGCCCGAAGGCTTTCCTGAGCTGATAAAGCTGAACGGAGGCATGGCAGGATAGATGGCGACACGCAGGGTACGCCCGGTGCCCCGCTGCTCGGGTAATGCCATTTCCGCAGGCTTGTCGGTGTCTCTCCAACGGTCGTAGATCTTCTGGTACGTACCGTCCTTGCGGATTTCCGCCAGGAAACTGTTGAAGTCCTGCTGCAACTGCGTGTTACCCTGTTTGAAGCAAGCCCCGATTGTTTGGTCCGGCAGTCCCGCACTCACCGTGTCCACCTTGGCAGCCAACACCTTATTGAAAGATACTGACAGGTTCTCGTCACCTACCACATCCACCTTGCCTGACTCCAGGGCAGCCAGCAGATCGGTCATATTGCTCAGACGCACGATGTCGGCATTGGGAGCCAATTTAGTAACGGCAATATCCTGAATACTGCCTATCACCACACCGACCTTCTTACCTGCCATTGCCTTGAAAACGGCAGGAGCCGATGCGTTGCCGGCATCCTTATACGCTTGGGTGTCCTCACCCATCACTGCCGATGTCAGATAACCAGCACCTCCTATCAGTGCCAGCAGCGCAGCCATCACAGCTGCCTTGACCCGCTCTCGTCTGACAAGTGCCGTCAGCAGCAGACCGATGAGCCAAGCCATCAGGAAATAGATAAGGGCTGTCACGATGAGGGGGAAGAAAGCGTCGAAGGTACGTGAGCGTATCAGGTCGGAGGCTCGTGTGATATCAGCGACGGCGATATAACCCACGACACTCGTACCCTTCAGCAGGCTGACAATCTCGCCCTGATAGACAGGCTTCACGGCTCTGATGACCTGTGGCATCACGATGCGGAAGAAGGTCTGCCGCTGTGTATATCCCAAGGCGAGACCTGCTTCGGTCTGTCCTTTGTCAATACCCTGGATGGTGGTGCGGAGCATCTCACTGATATACGCTGCCGTGTTCATGGCGAACGTGACGATAGCCACCATGAGACCCGTGGCATCCACCGGTGCCATCACCACATAATACATCAGCATGAGCAATACCAGCACTGGGGTGCCGCGCATCAGGTCGATATATACCTTAGCGAATTCACACAACCACTTCCGGCGGTTCATGCGCATCCAGCAGACCACCCCGCCGAGCGCTGTTCCGAGCAGTGCGGCAAAGAAGGTGATGAGGAGTGTCACCTGCAGACCGTCCAATATCATCTGGTAGCGTTTCTCGGCTATCAGGTTGTTATTGAAACTCTCCACGATGCTGTTCGTCATGTTTGTACAACCGGTCAATACCATACAGCAACCCAGCAGCAATAGCATGGCTGGTATTCCTGATTTAGTCTGTCTCATCATTTCGTTTTGTTTTAATATGGCTGCAAAGATACGATTTATCGAATGAAATCCCAAATGAAATTAGGTTTTTCGTTCGATTTGCACTACCTTTGACCTTGCGGTCGAAGGTACTCACGTTCGAGAAAACTCGAATAAAATTTGGTTTTCTTCTCACTTAATCGTACCTTTGCACACGAAAAATAAACGTTTATTGAAAGATGTCATTAAAATGTGGTATTGTAGGACTGCCCAATGTAGGCAAGTCCACACTGTTTAACTGTCTGTCGAGTGCCAAGGCACAGGCAGCCAACTTTCCTTTCTGTACGATAGAGCCTAACGTGGGAGTAATCACCGTTCCTGACGAGCGACTCACCAAACTGGCGGAGATCGTACACCCGGGACGTATCGTCCCTGCGACCTGTGAGATTGTAGATATTGCCGGACTAGTAAAGGGTGCCTCAAAGGGTGAGGGCTTGGGTAACAAGTTCCTGGGGAATATCCGCGAGACGGATGCCATCATCCATGTGCTGCGCTGTTTCGAGGATGATAACATCACCCATGTGGACGGTACCATCGACCCTATCCGCGACAAGGAGATCATTGATACGGAGTTGCAGCTGAAAGACCTGGAGACCATCGAGTCACGTCTTGCCAAGACCGAGAAGGCAGCTGCCGCCGGCAATAAGGAGGCAAAGGTGGAGGTGACGGTGCTGAAAGCCTATAAGGAGGTGCTCGACCAAGGTAAGAACGCCCGCATCGTCGAGTTCGACTCGAAAGAGGAGCAGGACTGTGCCCGCAACCTCTTCCTGCTGACCGCCAAGCCGGTGCTGTATGTCTGCAATGTCAGCGAGGCTGATGCCAAGGACGGTAATGACTTCACCAAGCGTGTGGAGGCATTGGCGAAGGAGGAGGGTGCCGAGGCAATGATCATCGCCGCCAAGACAGAGGAGGACATTGCCGAGCTCGACAGCTATGAGGACAAGCAGATGTTCCTGGAGGAGCTGGGCTTGGAGGAGAGTGGTGTCAACCGCCTCATCAAGAAGGCTTACTCGCTGTTGAACCTGGAGACATTCATCACCGCCGGTGAGATGGAGGTGAAGGCATGGACCTACCACAAGGGATGGAAGGCTCCACAGTGTGCCGGTGTCATCCACACTGACTTCGAGAAGGGCTTCATCCGTGCCGAGGTCATCAAGTACGACGACTATATCCAATATGGTTCTGAGGCTGCTGTCCGTGAGGCAGGTAAGATGGGCATCGAGGGCAAGGACTATGTCGTGCAGGATGGGGACATCATGCATTTCAGGTTTAATGTTTAATGTCGAAATTCGAGATGTCGAAATATCGAAATTCGAGATAACGAGATTCGAAATAACGAAATAACAAGATAATGACCATGACGGAACTTCTCTTCATCCACTGGAACCCTGATCTGGTGTTTTTCCACCTCGGACCATTCGCCGTGCGCTGGTATGGGCTGTGCTGGCTCTTGGGGTTTGCTGCCGCCTACCTGCTGGTGCGCAGACTCTACCGGGAACAGCATATCAAGGAGGAGCTGTTTGAGCCCCTCTTCCTCTACTGTTTCCTCGGCATCCTGATAGGTGCCCGGCTGGGACACTGCATCTTCTATGAGCCCGACTATTTCCTGACCTCAGGGAAGGGCATCATCGAGATGTTCCTGCCTATCCGCTTCATGGCTGAAGGCGGTTTTAAGTTTGTTGGCTATGAGGGACTGGCAAGTCATGGCGGTACCCTCGGTCTGATCATCGCCCTGTGGCTCTATGTCAAAAAGACGAAGCTCAGCCTGTGGCGGGTGTTGGACAATATCGCCATTGCCACCGGCTCGATGGCTTGCTTCATCCGACTGGGCAACCTGATGAACTCCGAGATTATCGGCAAGGTGACGGAAGTGCCCTGGGCGTTCATCTTCGAACGTGTCGACAACTTCCCACGGCACCCCGGACAACTGTACGAGGCGATAGCCTACGGCATCCTCTTCTGCCTGATGTGGTGGCTGCATAAGAAAATGCCCGAGAGGATCGGGACAGGCTGGTATTTCGGCTTCTGCCTGACCTATATCTTCACCTTCCGCTTCTTCATCGAATACACCAAGGAGATACAGGAGGCGTTCGAGGCATCACTGCCCATCGATATGGGACAGATCCTCTCCATCCCCTTCATCATCATCGGACTATACTGTATGCTCCGGAAAAAGAAATAGTCTATGAAAACCAAACTACTGCTAACCTGTCTCATCTTATTATTTCTTTCCTCTTCCTTGAAGGCGGAAGAGCCTTATACCAAGGAGGAGCAGAAGGTGATGCAACGCTATTACGAGTTGTTCAACCAGCCCGACAAGCAGCGGGAGTTCTATAAGATCAACCAACAGGTGAGGGAGATCATGCAGAAAAGGAACGGGCGGCAGGGCTACCTGGTGTTCCGCGTCAACGAGGTGACCTACGAGATCAACATGCACCGCACCAGCAAGGCACTGAAGATGGCGAAGGAGATCTTGGAGGAGATGAAGGAGAATGACGACGGGCACTTCGACATGATATACAGTACGATAGCGACCATCTATGAGGACAGGGGCAACTACAGGATGGCACGCTACTATAACGACAAGGCAATCAGTCTGGTGGCTCCCAAAGACACTATCGGCATGATAGGGGCTCTGCTGGGCAAGGCTAACCTGGAGACTTCCGTCCATCCCGACGAGGCGATAGCACTGGTTGACCGCTGCCAACCGCTCTGCAAGGACTTCCCCAGTCATTACAGTTACGGACAGACCATGAAGGCACTCGCCTACTTCTTCAAGAACGACCGGAGATCGTTCTTCCAGTTGCAGGAAGAATACAACACCTATAAAACAGCCAACCAACTGCAGGACGACCAGAACGACGGTATCTTCCAGACCATCAATGCTGTCTTCACCGGTGATTACGACGAGGCAATCCGCCTGATACATGACAAATCGCTATACTCAGAGAACATGGGGCATTTCGACATGCTCGTCCAACTCTATCAACTAAAGGGTGACAAGGATATGGCAATCAAGCAACTGCAACGCAAGGTCAATGCCGTCGACTCGCTGAATGCCAACTTCATCCATGAGAACATGAACGAGATGAATGCCGAGATGGAGGTGTATAAGGCACAACAGCAGGTCATCAAATCAAGACTGTACTGGCTGATAGCAGTCGTCGTACTGCTGATCTCCATCATCACCCTGCTCTTCTGGCGCTATTTCACACGCCGCCGCTACCAGAAGAAAATCCTCCAGCAGAACGAGCAACTGGAGATTGCCCTGAGCGAGGCGAAGGAGTCGGACCGCATGAAGAGCTTGTTCATTGAGCATGTCAGCCATGAGATACGCACACCTTTGAATGTCATCACGGGTTATGCACAGGTTATCACGAATCCAGACTATGACTTGGACGAGGAGGAGCGTAACAAGATGCTCAATGGCATCAGACAGAACACCACTGCTATTACTGATGTCGTCAACGACTTACTGGAAATGGCACAGGATGAGAGCAAGGAACGTTACCGCAGGGATGACACCATCGCCGTCAATACCCTTTGCCACCAGATGATGGAGGAGGCGGAGGCGAAAAACAAAGGACGCCTGAAACTGAGGTTCTGCTCCAAGGTGCCTGACGATTTCACCTTCCAGAGCAACCAGAGCGGTATCAGCATCATCCTTCGCCAAGTCCTCAGCAATGCCCTTAAATTCACGAAAGAGGGGCAGGTGGAGCTCTTCGTCCATGAGAGTCCCGACCATGGATGCATCCGCTTTATCGTCACCGACACGGGAGTAGGAATCCCCAAGGACCAGCAGGAGAAAGTGTTTGAGCGTTTCTATAAGATAGACTCCTTCCAACAAGGTTTCGGCATCGGTCTATCCCTGAGCCGTAAGATAGCTACCCAGTTGGGTGGTTCGCTTGCCATCGACAAGAATTACGAGAATGGTGCCCGCATGGTTCTGACTTTGCCCATTTCATCGGGAATTGAGCAGTAAAGACGGAACTGTTTACAAAAGTTAAACTTTTGACTGCTGCCGTGGTATGAAACAATTGGGATAGTTTTTTGTAACAAAGAAAGACAAATAATCGGACAGAAATGATTATCTTTGCAGCATCATTCCTGTGATTTGAGACAATATTTATTTAACCAATAACAACAATGGCAACAGTTTTAGAAAATACTCAAGAGACGAAAGGCTTCTATAAGCTCTCATGGGTGCAACGCATCGGTTTCGGTGCAGGTGACTTGGCGCAGAATCTGATTTATCAGACTATCTGCATGTATCTATTGTTCTTCTATACTGACGTTTATGTATTGGGCGGTGACGCTGCCAAGTCGGCAGGTCTGGCTGGTACGATGTTCCTCGTGGTGCGCCTGGTGGACGTTCTCTGGGACCCCTTGGTAGGTACCTTTGTCGACAAACATAATCCGGCATGGGGTAAGTACCGCAGCTACCTGGTGATGGGTGGTATCCCCTTGACGATTCTTGCCATTCTCTGTTTCTGGAATGGTTTCGCTCCCTCATTGATCTACGCCTACCTGACGTATGTGGGTATGTCCATGCTCTATACTTTGATTAATGTTCCTTATGGTGCGTTGAACTCTTCCCTGACACGTGACACCGATGAAATCACCATTCTGACGTCTGTCCGTATGTGGATGGCGAATGTCGGAGGTCTTGCCGTATCGGCAGGTGTGCCTATCATCGTTGCCATCTTCGCATCGTCTCAGACACTGCCTGTGGAGATGGCACTGTTCATGGGACTGGGCTCGCTGCCTTCCTTCATCTTCATGCCATTCGTTCCTGCTATTAAGAAGAAGGTGGGTAAGAAGAATATGTTCTATATCTTCCTTGGCATTGCCATCGTCGGTATGATTTTACTTTACATCATCAGCAAGATGGGTACGGTGAAGGAGAATATCACCCTCGTCTATATCGCCCAGTTCATCAAGTCTACGGGTGTGATCGTGGCAACAGGCTACATGTGGGCACTGATTCCTGAGGTCATCTCCTATGCGGAGTATACGACAGGTCGCCGTATCGCCGGTATCGTGAATGCCTTGACGGGTATCTTCTTTAAGGCTGGTATGGCTCTCGGTGGTGTCGTTCCCGGCTTGGTACTCGCCATGACCAACTACGTACCTGCCGAGGAGGCTACCACACTGCCTAAGGACTCCAGTGCGTGGTTCTACACCATGCTGATTTACTCGCTGGTAGGTCTTGCCCTGCTCGTCTTCTGCTTCTCTCAGACCAAAGAGCGTGTCGTGATGGATGCCTCTGAAGCTGAGAACGTGAAAGTCAGCGACCTGTGGATGGAGTTCATGCGCAACCGTCCTCTCCGTGTGATTGCCCTGTTCTTTATCACTGCCTTCGCCATGATGTCGGTAGGTAATGCTGCCGGTGCTTACTTCATGAACGACCTGGAGCTCCAGACTCCGCTGGCTCAGGAGGGCATCCGCTGGCTCGTTTGTATCATCCCTGCCATCCTGCTGGTTGTCGCCATGTTCATTATCTCGAAGTATGAGTTGAGTGATGAGGTGATTGACGATATCAACCGGAAGATTGAGGCTCGCCATCAGGAAGAGCAGTAACCGCTGAGGTTCTCGAATAAACAATTAGAGGCTGCTCCATATCGGGCAGCCTCTAATTATTATTTATGGGGTAACAGATAGCTCAAAGGGTGGAGAGGGAAGCCCCTTCTCGGAAGTCAGGTGGGCTTGGACGGGATTATCTTTCCATGCATAGCGTACCTTGGTAGGATTGGAAACGGGTGATTCCAACGATACCTGATTACCACGTGCCACCGCCTTGACGTTAATGAACTTGCGGTCACCGCCAGCCACCTCAAAGGTTGCCTGCTCACCCTCACGGAGAGGTTGGTCAAAGGTCACCACGACCTTACCATCAACCACCTTGGCACGGATGGGCTGTGGAGAGACGGCTGCATCCTTATGGAAAACAAGATGGTCGAAACAATGACCTACACGTTCGGCAACCTCTTTCTTACGCAAGGGGTGAATATCGACGGTTTCACCGAGGTCTATGGCAACAGCAAGGGCTGCATGAGGATCCTCCTTTGCCACCAGTCGCTGTGCCTCACGAAGTCTTGCCCAGTTGCTGTTGACAGGCATCGGCTGCTCCGTTATCGGCTGGGGCATACCCGTCTGCTGCCGTCCGTCATAATTTGCCAATTGAACGATACAGAAGGGCAGTTGGGGATCTTTCCAAACGGCACGCCAGTTGCTCATCATCTTACGCAGCAGATCCGCATAGGGCGCAGGGTTGCCCACATTCGACTCGCCCTGATACCAGACCACCCCACGGATAGCATAAGGTGCCAAAGGATAGACCACCGCATTATATAAGGTGCTGGGCAGATTCTGAAGCGACACATCACCACTGGGACATGACGGCATGGAGACACCGGCATGGTGCAACCAGTCCTCACTCAACGGAATCACATCCTTGGGCATGGGGTTCTGACTGAAACGGTCGTCGCCAAAGGCTATCATATATGGTTTCTCGGGGATGAAATGGGCAATACCGTACTTATTGATGAACCGGATGGTGATGACATTATCACCTTCACGGAGCAGTCCTGCCGGGATATCATAACGGCGGGGAGGATATTGATAATAGGTGCGTCCGATTTCCTTACCGTTCAGGTAGGTAAAGTCTGCATCAAAAAGGGTTCCCAGCAACAGGCGGGCAGGTTTGCCGGCATGTTCCTTATCTACTTGCACATGCTGACGGAGCCAGATACTTCCGACAATTCCTCTACCTTCTTTTTTTGCCCATTCCATCGAATATTGATGGACGGTTTTCCAAGCAGAGTCATCGTAGTCAAGAGCAGAGAAACGCTGTTGTATACCTGGGTCACTCTCGTTCAACAGCTCATACCACCGTTGGTCAGCCAGCTGATTCGCCTTCGCCTGTGCCTGGACATAGTCATCTTTCTGGAAGAGACGCGTCTTTCCTACCAGCAAGGGATAGTCTTGCTGCAAGGTATCGGCGGAGATCCATGCCTCAATAGGTGTACCGCCCCAGCTGTTGACGATAATACCCTGCGGCACCCCATGCTGTTCCTGCATCCGCTTTCCCAAGAAAGTGCCCAGGGCAGAAAACTGCCAGGCATTCTCCTTGGTCAATGGTTTCCAGTTGATGGAAGTGGGACGGATATCGTCCTGTACCCCATGTGTGTTCGTCTCGTTCTGTATCCGGAACAGGCGGACCTGGTCATTTGCCAACTGGTCTATCTCTTTCGTATACTGAGGATAGACACGTTCTATCGTGACATCCACATTCGACTGCCCGGAGCAAAGCCATACGTCACCTACCAACACATTGGTTAATACCACATCGCCCACCATTAACGTGTAGGGACCTCCAGCCTTCATGGCAGGTAAGTCGATGCGGAACTTCCCGTTGGAATCGGCAATAACAACTGTTTTGAATTTATTGATCCGCACACTGACCTTCTCTCCTGCGTCAGCCTTCCCCCAGACAGGAACAGGTTTCCCCCGCTGGATGACCATACCAGACTGGAAGAATTGAGGCAGAGATACTTTTGCACTTGATGCCAAAACCCCTAAAAGAAGACACGCCACCAATGATAATCCATACATCTTTTTCATAAACACATTATTTAATAGTTTGATGCAAAAATATAAAATATTTATGATGAAAAGGTTAAAAAATGATTTTTTCTGCATACATGAAACAAATGAGATACCTTTATGTAACAAATTCAGATACTACTTTTGGGAATTATTGCTTAATTTTGCAGCAGAAACTAAAAAGACCTATCATATAAATGAGTTATTTGAAGAAACAGGAAGTTGCTTTAGGCGAAAAACTCGGATACTCTTTGGGAGATGTAGCCGCTAATCTGGTTTTCCAGATGATGATGGTCTTCCAATTGAAGTTCTATACCGATGTTTTTGGCTTAGAGGGCACTATTGCCGGTTCTGTTTTTCTGATAGCATGCATTTTTGGGGCATTTATTGACCCTTTCATCGGGATTCTTAGTGACAGGACAAACACTAAATGGGGAAAGTATCGCCCTTGGATCTTGTGGACGGCATTGCCTTTCTCGGTATTCTATGTTCTCGCATACCATAACCCCGGAATAGAAGATAAAGGACTGGTTGCCGTCTATGCGACAGTATCCTATATCCTTTTAATAATAATGTACGCATGTAGCAGCATCCCCTACTCCTCCTTAGGCGGAGTCATGACGAGTAATATCAAAGAGCGTACAAGTATCAATGCCATTCGCTTCATCGCTGTCAGCATCGCCCAGTTTGTGGTACAGGGACTCACACTTCCCTTGGTCAACAAATTCGGAGGTGAGGAAGGGAATATGCAGCAAGGCTGGACGATGACCATTGCCCTGTTTGCTGTTGTTGCCTTTATCTTCCTGCTGATTACCTTCTTCTCTACCAAGGAGCGCATCCAACCGCCTCCCACACAAGAAAGCTCGTTGAAAAGGGACTTTTTGGACACCGTATCCGATATACCCTGGCGTTCCTTGTTTGTACTGGTATTGTTTATCTTTATCACTATCTCCATGTGGGGAGCCTCTATGAATTACTATTTCCAATATAATATCGACCAGAAATCGATGTTTGACTTCTTAGGAATGGTCGGGTTAGCAGATGCTCACCATGAGAAAGAAGGTTTTTGGTTTACCTTCCTGCAAAGCTTTAACCTGATAGCATATAAACCCTCAGATGCCTATTCCATCGGATTCTCCCTATTCAACATGTTGGGAGCAGTAATACAGATGCTGGGCATCATCTTCTTGTCCGAGTTTCTTGCAAACCGATATGGTAAGAAACAGACATTCATCGTCTGTCTTTCTCTTACAGCCTTGTTCACCGCCATGTTTTATCTGCCATCACCTGTGGACATCAGTTTCATTTTTGGGCTCTGTTTCTTCAAGTCTTTGGCATATGCTCCCACTGTACCTCTGATGTGGGCGATGATGGGCGATGTGGCTGACCATGTGGAGTATACCAGTCATCGCAGAGCGACAGGTCTATGCTTCTCCAGCATTTCCTTTGCCCTCAAAATGGGGCTGGGACTAGGTGGAGCCCTGGCTGGGACGATTCTCTCGTGCTTTGGCTATGTGTCAGGTCTGAATGGAGTACAAACCGAGACGGCAAAAGAAGGAATCCGTCTCGTCAGTTCCATTGTTCCTGCCATTCTCTTTTGTGTCGGGGTAATAGCCTTGCTGTTATATCCGATATCAAAAACTTACAATGAGAATATGCAGGTGGAATTATCTGCCCGCCGGCGTAAGTTAGACGTTAAATAGTTTTTATCAGCAGACATAGAAAATTGATTATTATGAAGATTTTTAGGTTAGTAGTTGTATTGTTTTCAGTGATTTCAGCTGAAGTAGTATTTGCTCAATCTGCGCTGCGAAGCGCGGATGGGCAAAACTGCCTCAACACTGCTGAGAACACGTTATGGAATGCTTATCGTGACTATTGGTATACGGGTGTCAGCGTCAACCAGTGGGAGGTGGAGGGTGAGCAAGCTGCCGACTGGGCAGTCATCACCAAGAACTTTAACTGGGTGGTTGCTGAGAACTGCATGAAATGTGAGGTGATTCATCCGAAGGAAGGTGTCTACGACTTCACCTTGGCAGACCAGTTTGTCAATAAAGCAAAGGCTGCCGGCATGAAAGTGATGGGACATTGTCTGATATGGCACTCCCAATGCGCTCCCTGGTTCCACTATGACGAAAAGGGAAACCTGGTGTCTGCAGAGGTATTGAAGAAACGTATGCGTGAACATATCTATACGGTAGTCTGTCATTTCAAGGGTCGTATTGACGCATGGGATGTCGTCAATGAGGCATTTGAGGATGACGGTACACCCAGAAAGAGTCTATTCTATCAGATTCTGGGAACCGACTATATCCCTCTTGCCTTCCAATATGCCCATGAGGCAGACCCCTCGATACAGTTGTTCTATAATGACTTCTCGATGAACAAAGCACAGAAGGTGGAGGGTGTCGTTAACTTCTTCCGCCCGCTGATACAGCAGGGGCTCCCTGTCACTGCTATCGGCATGCAAGGACATATCATCTTGGAGGATAATGTGGACAATACGGTCATCAAACAATACGAGCACTCCATCCAGACGATTGCCGCTGCCGGTGTGCCTACCTTCTTCTCGGAGCTCGACCTCTCCGTTCTTCCTAACCCCTATGGGTTCTCTGGTGCGAATGTCAGTGACAAGTTTGCATACCGCCCAGAGATGGATCCATATAAGAATGGACTGACGAAGGAGAAAGAGAAAGAAATAGAACAGTTCTGGGTCAACTTCTATCAGATGCTGCTGCGCCACCATCAGGATATCCTCCGGGTGAACTTCTGGTGCTTGAACGACGGCAACTCCTGGCGTAACGACTTCCCCATTCCTGGGCGTACCGACTATGCCACGCTCTTTGACCGCCAGAACAAGGCGAAACCCTTTGTGCAGAAATTAATCGATTTAGTAAAATAGTATTTAAACAACTACTGACTATGGCAAAATTACCGCGTTATTTATTCCCGAGTGATTACATGGCTGACCCTTCAGCCAACGTGTTTAACGGTAAATTGTATATTTACCCCTCCCACGACCGTGAGGCAGGTCATGCCTTCGACGACGATGGCGGTCACTTCCAGATGAAGGACTACCACGTACTCTCTTTCAATGATGTGGAGAACGATGAGGCTACCGACCATGGCGTGATTCTCGATGTCAAGGATGTGGCATGGGCTGAGAAGCAGATGTGGGATAACGATGTCGTAGAGAAAAACGGCAAGTACTACCTGATATTCTCTGCCAAGGACTATAATGGCGTGTTCCACCTCGGTGTTGCCGTTGCTGACAAGCCCGAAGGTCCTTTCGTCGCTCAAGAGCAGCCTATCCGTGGCTCTTTCTCTATCGACCCTTGCGTGTTCAAAGACGATGACGGTGAGATATACTGCTACTTCGGAGGACTCTGGGGAGGTCAGCTGCAGTGGTATCAGGCTCCTGCGAAGTTGCAGAAGGAAGGTATCGACCTGGGACCTGCTGCCGATAAGAAGACACAGCTCTATGCACCTGCTGATGTCCCCGCATTACCCAGCTTTGTCGTTCGCATGAGCGACGACGTGATGCAGTTTGCTGAGGCTCCCCACTCTGTCGTTATCCTCGACAAAAATGGTGAGCCCCTGAAAGCAGGTGACCCGCATCGTTTCTTCGAGGCATCATGGATGCACAAATATAACGGCAAGTACTATTTCTCTTATTCTACAGGTGACAGCCATTTCCTCTGCTATGCCATCGGTGATACTCCTTACGGACCATTCACCTATCAGGGTGTCATCCTTGATCCGGTGGTTGGATGGACTACCCACCACAGTATTGTAGAGTACAAAGGACAGTGGTATCTGTTCTATCATGACTGTGTACCTTCTAACGATGTGACCCACTTGCGCAGTCTGAAGGTGCAGCGCCTTTACTATAATGAGGATGGAACCATCCAGAAAGTTGTCAATGAATAATAATTACAACCATATAGCCGACTTTTATCAATGTCATTGCGATGAAATCGTCGATTTCATCGCAATGCGAATACAGGACAGGGACGAGGCTCAGGACATGGTCCAGGACCTCTTCCTGCGCCTGCTTTCTCATCATCACATTATTGACAATTCATTACCCAGCCTAGTTTATACCATGGCACGAAACATGGTGACAGACTATTTCCGCCGTCGCCATTCCCATGAGGAATACGAGCATTACATTCGCCATTCCAACAACGCTGACACGTCGATGGAATCGGTATTTTCTGCACGTCAGCTCATGGAAAGGATGGAGTTCTCCCTCGCGCGTCTTCCAGAGGAATGCAGGGAGGTATACAGACTTCATATCTATGGCGGCATGAAGGTGGGCGAAATCTCGCAAACCTTAGGAGAAGACTATAAACATGTCGAGTATCAACTAGGACTTGCCCGCAAAACGGTACGCCAGCACTTAAAGGCTTGTGTGTGACTATTTAAATGTGATAGCGTCTTAAGAGCTCTGCGAAAAGGGGATTGAGCGAGAGAATCTGTTCATTACCTGTCAGCAGCAGCTGCTTGCGGGCTCGTGTCATCGCAACATTGAGCTTGCGGTCAATCACCTTACCTTTCTCTTCGAAACAGTTGGCAGTAAGGAAGTCGAGCTGGTAAGGCTTTTGGACGGTGAAGCTATAGATGATAATATCACGCTGACTGCCCTGATACCGTTCTACCGTATCAATGGAGATGTCCATAAGGGCAGGGATTCCCAGCTGCTCTATCTCCCTGCGAATCATCGCTATCTGGTTGCGGTAGGGTACGATGACCCCCACAGTTTTTAAGGCATCAAAATGACCAGCGCCCACCTGCCGGTAGATGCGGCGCAGAAGATCGGCGACGAGAACTGCCTCACCGGGGGAGTTGAGGCAAGGAGAACTAGGAGAACTAGGAGTCCTAGTATTACTAGGAGAACTAGTATTACTAGGGAAGAAAAGGACGCGGTGCTGTTTAAGCAAATCGTCAATGGCATCCTGAGAGGGTTCATGGTAGTCGAGTTGCTCTTCCTCCTGATGGGGTAAGGGTACTGGTTGCAGGTGCTCCTCAGCATAGAACATCTCGTTAGGAAACTGGGCGATATCAGGGTGCATACGACCTTGGCGCTGAAGAATTGCCGTGAAGGCTGTGCGTCCTGCCTCCCGCTCGACACGCAGCAGACGCTCGAAAAGAGACTGTCGACAGGCAGAGAGTGCAGGGATATCGTCTGGCTGCTGCACCACGGCAGGCAGTTGCTTATGGTCACCGATAAGGATAAAACGGTCTATCTGCGGTGACGCAAGCAGTCCTATCACATTCGGCTCCAAGATTTGCGATGCCTCATCGACGATGCATAGAGAGAAATGTTTCAGTTGGAAGATATAAGGTCGTGACTGCATGGTGGAAGTCGTGCTGACGACAACCTTGGTATCGATGATCCGTTGGCGTAAGACATCCATCTTAGGACATTCCTTCACGACACTTGTCAGCAGATGTTTGACAAAGCGAGGGTCGCAAGAAGTCTCGCTGCCTAACCGCAGATAGTCGATACCCGCCTCCTCTAACATATCGCAGATTTCATCCACGGCACGGTTGGTATAGGAGAGCAGCAGTGTTGAGAGCTGGGTGTTGAGCGTTGAGAGAAGCTCTTCCTCTACCAGATAGCGGAGGGCATGGGAAGTCTTGCCAGTACCCGGAGGTCCTTGCAGGAGGAAATAGTCACGAGCCCGTTTCGCCTTAAGCAGGACATCATCATAATGAGGATGATAGGAACGGGAGAGCTGCTGATGCTCGTCACACCGGGGTTCCCGTTCTCCTAACAATAACGCGCGACGCTCCGGGGCTGCCGTGCACAAGGCATGCAGCGAACGAATGGCAGCATTCGTCCCCATATCCGTAAAGGAGGGTTCGATGGCATAAGTCATGTCAGCGAAGACCTCGGGATTCTGTTGTCCGTCATTCAGCCTCACTGTCACCTCATGGTCAGTCAACCGTTCAATCACACCTTTATATAATATAGCATGGCAGATGACAGGTTCCCCGTCATAAGCATAGAGACACACCATGTCATTACGACGGAAGTTAGGCATGAAATCGTCACCTAAATCAGGTATGGAGAGTGTCAGGCGGTCGTAGCCACTATAGTCAGACGACTGCTCCTTATGCAGGATACGCAGTCCATAGAAAATACTGCCCGTCACACGCTTCTCTGTCAACGGCATATTCCATAGGTTAGCGACGGCACCCTGCCCCTCTTGTGTTCCCACTTTCTGTGCCAGTTGCTCCCGGTAGACGAAGGTCATCATACGCTCCAGATAATCCTGTGCTGTCCCAGTGAGTCCTTTCAGCGAGTCAAGACCCAACTGGGGCAGTATGCTGTTGAATCCTTTCTTTGCCACCTGTATCTCCTGTGCCACAATCTGGTTACGCAGCCGGATCGCCTCATGGAACAGTTGCTGGTAGTAGTTGACCACCAGCAGCCCCTGCCGTGCCGGGTAGCGGGAATAGAGCAGCCGGATATCCACCTTGTCGGCGGACAGGTGGAAGTTATAGCGCAGAATACCATAGTACAGTAATAACTGCACGTAATGGGCTTCCGCATAGAGATGCGAGGCTTGAGGAACACTGGCGGCATGTTCCAGATTCCAGTTCTTCCCCGACTTCTGCTCCACCAGCAGATGCTTGTCACTCGTCATCAGGTCGACACGCCCCTGCAGTCCCAGATGCTCACAGACGAAGGAAGGCTCTAAGAGAGTTGAAAAACTGGAGGATGGAAGATTAGAAGGGCTGAAGAGTTGTGTCACCGCCTCCTTGATGTTCTCCACCTGGCGAAGGGCATCCTCTTTGAACAGCTGCGGGTTGAAATCCGCACAAGTACAGAACTGGAGTGCCTGTTCCTGGAAGGAGTTGCGGATCGTGTCATGTGGATGATAATCCTGTTGGTTGATGATATCGTCCAAGGCAGCCCCGGCGAAGTTACCCAAGAGGATAGGCTGTGTGTTCGCAGAGGGTCTGAAACGACGAAGCGTATAGGATATCGGAGTATGCCCACCATTGGTGAAACAAGCAGCAAGCGATGAGATATCCATCAAGAAGTCTGGTTCCACCACGACGAGCTTGGGCTGTATCGTCTGCCCCTCCCTGTGACAGTCGAGCAGGTTCAGCTGCATACCCTCTGTCAGTAATGGGCGCAATGTCTCATCGTCGGTCTGGATACATACACTGCCGTCATCGGTCGTTGCATAGATATATTTATCGTCCCAATACGACACCACACAACGGACATACCGCTGGTTGATCTGCAGGGTGAGACTGGTGGGACGGCCGTTGGTGGGGATACGAGTCACCAGCTCGTGGGGGATATCCTCGTGAAAGACGGCAGAGATGAACAGGGCAAGGGCACGGACATCGTAACGGAGGTCCTGACGGGTGAGCAGTCCGTCTTTCCTGTTGGAATGGCGGCGCATGGTCTGGATAGCAATCCTGTCAGCGACCCCTATACCCGCCTGTTTGCACAGGAAGTCCGTCTGTGCCATCAGGTTACCGAACCCCTGACCACTGCCTTTCAATGCCTCCGCACAGGCAAGCACTAGTGTCTCATGCATATATCTCAGCATGTCGACAGAGGGTTCTGCCTGCACCATCTCCACACAGCGTTCAAAGAGTTCCGAAACTTTCATGCCTACAAAGTTAGGCAAAAACGAGAGAAATGCCAAATTTATTTGAGCATTTCCGAGTGCCAAGGCGGCACCTTCTTCCCACGAAGGCGGCACCTTCCTGTTTGTTCCATGGGGTGGAACACTTTGTTCCATGGAAATGATTCATTTTTTTGTCCAAATATTTTGTTCTATGAAATAAAAGACATACCTTTGCACTGTATTAATTAATATAACACGTTATAATTTAAAATTCACAAACGTAAAGATTATGAAAAAATGGATGTTATTTTCTATCGTTTTCCTGTTGATGGGAACTGTCGGTCTGACAGGATGCAGCAGTGATGACAATGACAACAAGGAGTTTGTTGAAATGGGTCAAGTCAGTAATCAGGAAGGCGAAATGAGATTCAACAGTGAGAACAACCAGTGGTATATCTATACTTTCACAGAGGGTACCTACGACGCTGTGAGACTCTATTACCCTATACAGCTTGATGACACTTATAAGACAGATGGTCAGAAAGTGTTGTTCTCTGGCACTTACGGTGCTATAGATTATGTGGCAGGAACACCTGCAGGAACTGAGCAGTTTGTCATCAAACTCACATCGATTAGCAAAAAATAACATGAAGGGCAATGAAAAAGTTATGTTTGTTGGCAGCATTGGTTTGCTGCACTATTGCGATGAAAGCACAGAATCCACAAGGAAAGTTCTCTATCAAACCTATCGCTGGTATCAATGTGACAGGATTGAGCGGAGGAATCCACGACCTCTATGGCTATAAGGTACGATTTACAGCTGGTCTAGAGGCAGAGTATGGCATGAGTGACTGGATAGGCGTCTCCTTGGGAGTCATTTACTCTCAGCAGGGTGCTAATGTGGATGGTAGTTTCAGGACTGTGACAACTGATACTCAGGGAAAAAACTATATGTCCTTGATAAAAATGGATGGCAAACTTCATAGCGAATATATCAATATCCCATTGCTTGCCAATTTCTATATTCCTGTAGTGAAGGGACTTTCAGTGAAGACTGGTGTGCAGTTGGGATTCCTTGTGGGAAGCAAATTAGAGGCTATGATGCTAGTCGCCACTCAAGAATTCCCTGATTATGGAACAGACCAATTAAGTGCCTATGATGGGCATGTAGAGTATAATCAGGTAAATAGTAAGAGCTCCGATGTCTGCAGGAAGATTGCCTTCGGCTTTCCCATTGGTCTGTCCTACGAGTACAAGAACGTCGTGTTGGATGCCCGCTACTATTTCGGTCTGACAAAAATCGACAAGACAGCGAATCCAGAGGACGTGCGCAACCGTTACTTCAGTGTCACACTAGGCTACCGCTTCCACTTGTAAATACCACATTACTTGGGGATCACGGGGATCGTCCCCAAATAAAAGGTTATGCAAATAGAGAATGGAGTTCAGAAAAGTTCCACAATTTTCCAAGGTCAATGGACAAACAAATCGTAGAAGAAGGATTGTTTCTTTCTAATAATAGTTCAACAGGATTTATATATCCTGGTTACGTAGATGAGACAATGGGGTTTTATAATATAACGATGGACGCTTCTGGCATTATAAAACATAGAATGTTCTATCCTATGAATAAGGTTCATCAAATTTGGGTTGGTTCAAAAGACTTTAAATTTTTCCCAAGATAATTCTTTTAATAAAGTTTGTTTATCTAAAACATTTATATTATCTTTGCATCTATGATAATTAATAGTCTTGATAAAAAATGTGTTTTGTCTATATCCATTATTAGAAATAGTGGTCAATCATATAAAATGAAAATATATGCAAAACTCAGAGATAGAGAAACGGATACAGACATTACATATTCGACCATATCATGTATGTATCCTAGAGACTTACATTATATTTTAGATTGTTATAAAAATATTTCCGAAGACAAGTCTTCTTTTGGCTTTACTTCATGTGACCAAGCAATTAATTTTTGGGTGGAGGGGACAGATTTTACTCATAACTTTTTGTTACAAAATAGACATAATAATGATGAGATTTCTAGCCAATGCAAATTGACTTTTCAAATGCCAGATGACATTCCTTTCTTGTTAAGTGACAATATCAACAAAATACTATATGATAATAAGGAAACAGAATGTAAATATGCAGATAGAAAAACTGCCGAATATTTATCCATATTTTTCCCTTGCATGGTAGAATATGTGGATATAGATTTGTGTGTTTGCAAAATAACAATAGATTTTGCTAGTTATCATATTACTAGGAAATTCGACAGTAGTTTGTCTGATATTGTATCAATGAAAGAAAAAATAACAAATTTTAAAAATGGGAGTCTTCAAAGTTTTTGTATTTTGGGCGACTTTATGGAGATTAATTTTATTAGATTTGGTGATTCCGTTGATATTCAAGGGGAAATCTCAGATTTTACATGGCCTCGTCCCAATGAAATAAAATTTCATAAAGTTGTCAGTATGAATATTTTGGATCAAATGTCTTTATCCATAGAGAGAATTTGGAAAGAAATCACAGGAATCAAAGGAAGAATCAAAGGGGCAGATACGAAGAAAGCTGGGGACGGTTCTGAATGATCCACTTTCTGTCTGAACATTTGGCAGGCAAACCTCTCCCTTATATAATATAATAAGGTGTAGCCCTGTCAGCGGGTTGACATAAATCAACCTGTCGTACTTTTTTCGGAGGAATCAAAGGGACCTGTCCCTGTGATTCCTGCTTCTATTTTGTTAAGCGTTATAGGAAAGCAAGGCGCTAATTTCTGCAACAATGTTCGTATATTCGGAATTTCTTTGTATATTTGCACACAGAAGAAAAATCAAAACAAAGTGAATAGTATGACAAAAAGACTTTTTATTTTCGCCCTGATGCTCATGGCTGCCGTGGGTATGCAGGCACAGAGCCTCACAGGCACGTGGAAAACCACGATGACCGAAGGCGAGGAGAAGATGGACTTCTATTTCATCTTCACACAGAGTTCGATAACCATAAAAGGTTCCGTGAGCCAGTTCGACCGCGAGGTGGGAACGATTGCCGTGTCGGTGAAGGTGCCTTGTACCTACACCCACAGCGGCAACAAGCTGAACATGAAGACCAACCCCGACCAGGCTACGCTGACCATCGACAAGATGGATTTCATTGGTGAGATTGCCGAGGCCATGAAGAAGAGCCCTGAACTAAAGAAGATGATAAAAGACCATGTACAGAAATCAATGCAGGACTCAAAGGGTGAGATTGTCAAAGAATTCCCTCAGGGCGGCGAGCTGGACATCGTTTCGCTGACCGACACGAAACTGACACTACGCGACTCTACCGGGGAGACAATACATTTCACCAAAGTGCGATAGAAAAGCCAACATGGGAACAAGCTATCAGGCTGATGAGCGCCGTTATGAGAACGGTATGCAGTATAATCGCTGCGGGCGCTCGGGTGTGTTGCTGCCTAAGGTGAGCCTGGGCTTTTGGCACAATTTCGGGAGTGTCGATCCCTTCGACCGCAGTCGTGAGCTTGTGCGCTATGCCTTCGATCATGGCATCACCCAGAGAATCAAAGGGACCTGTCCCTGTGATTCTCGAAAAGTGGCAAGAAATGATTTACGAACTAAAGAAAGCAGAAGGTTGGAGAGAAGATTGATAACAGTATTATAGACTATCTTTACTTACACGATATTCATTTCTGAATCTAAAAGAATATAAGAATCACTGGAAAACCCTCTGTTTATGGGGGTTTTCTTTTTGTTGAGGCTCGAATCATACGTTTTCATAAGTATCAGTATGTAATTGAACCGAAAAAAAGCAGGTAATCACTATTTACCTGCTTTTCTATTAGTGACCGGTTTATGCCTGTGCCAGTGCTTCTTTCTCACGTGAGAGACGTTCTTGGTGTTTCTGCTGTCTTAAAAAGCATAAAAGACCTGCTAGCGATTGTTAAGCAGGTTTTTTGTGTTATAATTTCTTAAATTCCCCCATTTTCCGACCACATGAAACAATCATGCATGTTTTTGTAACAAAAAAAGTACCCCACTTCCTTTTTTTTCTTTAATTTTGCAGATGATTGTAAATTGAATTATTTACTTTTGTTGAATTTTTCATTTTTAAGGGTGGCTTCTGCCGATCGTGAGATTAGTAGGAGTTTTTTGTTGAAACCAAAAGCCCCTGCTAAGCGTAATGCTTTTGCAGGGGCTGATGGTTACAGAGTCGGGTGATAACCCATACAGGAGGTCGTACCCAGTGCTGTCAGCAGTGCAGTCGCTATGGATGCGATAATCTGCACAATCCATTTGATGGTTTCTTTCTTCATAAAACTCATTTCTTCATTTTCATTTTTCATTTCTCATTTCTTTCATTTCTCATTTGTGAAGATTACGGTTCTGCCGTAACTTCCACCTTGTTCTCATGCGCCTCCTCGAAGACCACATCCTTCAGGAGCTGCTTGGCGATGGAATACTTCTGCTTGACGGTGCCGTTGGCACGACGTTCCTGCCCCGTC
>OMWH01000017.1 GCA_900314755.1 uncultured Prevotellaceae bacterium
CAAACTCTATATATATAGCAATAAAATAAAAAATGTTAAATTTATTTTTTGTATATATATAGGGTTTGTGAAAACTACAATCACTAAATCACCTTTTTGTCACAATTCGCTCATTATCAAATAGATGGCGGTTTGTGTAAAAGAATCCTTTTTTGTGAGAATATTCATTGCCTTATTCATTTTTCTCGAAATAAATGATTACCTTTGCACACAAATTGAAGGAAGATGGATTATCTGCCCAAAGACCCCGCCATACTTGTGTCGAGTGTCAACATGCTCCTAAGAGACGAGGAGTTTGACACGCTGGAGGCATTGTGCTATGCCTTTAACAGGGAACCGGACGAGATCAAGGACTACTTACTCCGCAAGGGCTTCGTATGGAGTGAGCAACAGAAACAGTTCTGACCAATTGGCTACGACGTATGATGACGAAGGACAGCAGTGTTTTTCAATTTTACATCTTTTTTTTTGGCAAATTACAAAATAATTCCTATCTTTGCACAAACGTGGAATTAATATGGGCGTAACATTTGACGAGACAGAGAAAAAGTTTGTGTTTGATTTCGAGCACGATGGCACAAACGACATAGTTAGTCTGACAGGAAATGGCTATCAGGTGGAAGCATTCGGAAAATGCTTCTACTATGGATATGAGTTCTCGGAGCAAGTGGAAAGCTCTATAAGAACAGCCTTTATCAAATATGTAAAATTCACAGACGCATTGCAAGATACTCCCAATCTGACAAATTTCATCAAGAAGGCTATAGACAACCTCCATAAGAAAATAAATCTTTATAACTTCGACATTGTTGTTATGCCTCAGTCATCAAGTAAAGTAAACCAGTATATGTTGAGGTATATCTATAGATTTGCACAGCCGTCATTATACAAGATGACTCTTGTTAAAGCTCTTCCCTCAAACATATCTTTTGATATGAATGCTTACGAGAAACAATATCTTGATGATGTATTTGAGGACGGAAGACCTCGTTACACTCCAGCAGCAAAGGAGCAGGCAAAGAGTTCTATCAATGCGATGCTGGAAATGATTCACAAAAAAGATTATTTCACTATTGCTAAGGATGTGAAGAAGAGCAAATATCGACCATATATCATGAACTTCTTAAGATTTGGGTCAGAAGAAGAAAGGGAACTCTGTACGATGATTCGCCAACAAAACGTGTTGGTTGTTGACGATGTGACTACTAGTGGGTCTACTCTCAATGAGGTTCTCCGCACACTTAGAATCCTCAATGAAGACAACGAAATAACTATCTTTAGTCTAATAGGACGTAAAGACCTGATGGCAGATTCTTATTAGAGCGAAATCATTATCATCATATTAGGGAGTCCCACGGGCTTCCTTTTTTCTTTCCCTAACACATCATACCTCAGCCATCTTCTCCCTCCGCCCCTAACCATTACCCATGAACCTTTAACCACGAACCATAAATCGCAAGCCTTGTGAAAGTAATAATTTTACAATTTTCTTAGAAATTGTTTGTAACTTATTATTTTTATTCCTATCTTTGCAGTGTCCTTTCTAAATGCTGAAAGCCCTTGGGGATTGATGGCTTATGGTCAGCAATAGACTTTGGGTAATCACAGGAGGGTTGGACACATACATACAAAGGCGTTTTCTGAACGCTTTGGGTTTGACGTGTTGGAATCTCGCAAATTCAAACTATCTGTCAAATACAAAGCAACGGGAACGCCCCTTGGGGGTGTGATTATTGTACCCATCATATGGTGGGATATGATATATACATCGGCGTGGGGCTTTCAGCGTTGCTCGGTCAGACAGATAGGGCGATGCGAGAGCCTCAACACGTGGGACCGGGCACAGAACTGGCTCCACGTTTTTTGTGTGTATGCTGAACCTAAAACAATAATGGCCGAGACAGGAGCACATATCGGCACAAAGAATTCCTCTTTGGAAAGGCTTACAGTTAAAGTTTAGCCCCATGGACAACAAATGAATATGAATAAAAAGCTTTTCATTCCAATTGCGCTATGCTCCGTAATAGTTGTGGCTGTCATAATGACAATTATAGGCCACAAAAACAAAATAAAGATTGAATGGGAAGAGGTGGCTGTACCAACTCTTAACGATTCCATTGAATTAAAAGTCTATGTAGAGAATTCTGGTAGCATGGATGCTTATATGTGTTCTGGATCGAACCTGAAAGATGCTGTTTTTGACTATATCAGTGACCTAAAAAAGTATTCATCATCCGATTCTCTTTTCTATATAAACTCCAAAAGAATACCATACAAGAATGGAACCCTTGAGGCGTATATAAAAGACTTGACGCCACAATCGTTTGCAAAAGCTGGTGGAAATAGAAGCAATACGGACCTGAGAAACATATTCTCAATGATTATGGATGCACATGAAAGCAATACGGTTTCAGTCCTGATTTCAGATTGCATCTTAGACATTCCACAAAGTTCAACAGATTATTTTGGGAACTGCCAAGTTCACATTAAAAATGTATTTAACAATGCATTGGCAAAGAACCCATACTTGGGAGTTGAAATTATTCAGCTAGAATCAAAATTTGAAGGATTTTGGTTCTGTGGTAAGAACAGAAAAAAATTGTCTGGCATTAAACGCCCATATTATATATGGTTAATAGGTGATCAGCGGATTCTGGCACAGCTCAACAAGTCTGTAAAAGTCGATAATATTATTGGAGGCATCAAGAATTATAGTGCATACGCCTCCAAACAGCCTATCCCGTTTACCATTGAGAAGTCTACGTTCAAAGTCAATCATACAAAGAAGATCAAAGTTGAACTTGTAACGGACTTGTCTGCATCCTTGCAAAATGGTTTAGTAACCAAAAATCTTGGGAACTATAAGGTTTCTAATCCCTCTCAAATGACAATACTTTCTGTTCAAGACGTAAACGCCTCAGGTAGTAAATACTCTCATGTCATAGAATTTGAGGTCACAAATCCAGAGACCTTGAGAGAGGAGAATATATCTTTTTCTTACCCCTATTTGGATTCTTGGGTTGAAGCTGCCAATGATTCTACGGGTACAGACATTGACAACAATATTGACAAAACTACAGGTATCCTTTCTTTGGTTAAAGGTGTAGCAGAAGCTTACAAAAACCATACAAACTATGGAACGGTATTTTTTAGCTTGAAAAACAAATAAAAAAAACGATTATAATATGGGAGAATTTTTCGGAAGCATTTATTGTTGGCTTGAGGACTTCTTTGGACTCGAATTAGCTGACTATCTTTGGGGGCAGTCATCTCCAGAGCAACAAAGTAACATGTACATTGGCATTGGATTATCTATGCTATGTATTTCTTTCCTTATGGTGGTAACTTTCTATTATGTAGTTAATCATCCCCGATTGAACAACTGGTGGGGATGGCTCATTTTTGCGGGTGTGAACGCAGCGATTAGCTTTGTAGTAGGCTGGCAGTGGGTTCTGAAGGACTACTATGATGGCCTAATGGTTGCCAAGAGCGCAACTACAGGCAAAATGGAAGATTTGCATATTTATGAATCAGACATCCTGGCCTTTGGCGTTACAAACATGATAGATGCCATTCTTGCTTTCTTGATTTTTTCTTATATCATCAAGTGGTGGAGTTCAAATTGTTCTCGTGCACCATTTTAATTTTAAACAATCTCAACTATGGCTAAATTATATATATTTGGTATAGGCGGTACAGGAGCTCGTGTCCTCCGCTCGTTTACTATGATGATGGCTTCCGGCGTATCCATTGGATCTGATGAAATCGTGCCAATTATTATTGACCCAGATGCTTCCAATGCAGATTTGACGCGAACAGTGGCTCTGATGAACAATTACAGAGCAGTACACTCCGAACTGACTTTTACCAAAAAGAACGAATCTCAGTTCTTTAGAAAGGAACTTTCTCAGATTCTAGTTAATTATACATTGCGCATTAACGATACTGACGACAAAACCTTCCAGCAGTTTATCGACTTGCCATCTATGGAGAAATCATCACAAGCAATGATGAGAATGCTATTTTCAGAAAAGAATTTGGCGTCATCAATGGATGTGGGATTCAAGGGGAACCCCAATATCGGTAGTATTGTGCTAAACCAAATCGTAGATTCAAATGACTTTCAGGATTTTGCCAACAATTTTGAATCAGGCGATAAGATCTTTATCATTAGTTCTATATTTGGCGGAACGGGAGCAAGCGGTTTTCCCCTGTTGCTAAAGACTCTTAGAACGGGAACATCGTTCCCTAATAATGATTTGATAAACAAAGCAGAAATCGGGGCCATAACCATTCTGCCTTACTTTAAGCTAAAGAATGATGACGAGAGCGAAATAGACTCTTCAACATTTATCTCCAAAACAAAATCCGCTTTAGCTTACTATGAGAACAATATTAGTAAAAATGGTTCTATCGATGCTCTCTATTTCTTGGCAGACAATATGACCAATACATACGAGAACCATGAAGGTGGCTCTGCTCAACAAAATGACGCGCACCTTATTGAGTTTCTTGCTGCTACTGCAATAGTGGATTTTAGCAATAAGACTCACCAAAACACTGCTAACAAAGAACTAGGGCTAAAAGACGTAACAGGTGGGGCTATAACATTTGATTCGTTCTATGACAAGCAAAAAAAGATGCTCTTCGCCCCTCTCACAGAATTTATGATGATGGCAAATTGCTTAACCTATAAAATGAGCTATTATTCGTCGAAGGATTTCAATGCCAATAATGACAATTTTAATGGATTATATAGTTCGTCTTTCATGTCTGAATTACAATCGATGGCAGCTTTGTTCATAGAATGGTTAGATGAAATGAAAAGGAACAAGCGTTCTTTAGACCTGTTTAATCTCAATTCTAAAGATAAACCTTTTGAAATTGTTACAGGCTGCAAACCAAAGAAAATCGTAAGTCTGAAATCGGATTACGACTTAGTAACAGACAGACTTAATTCTGCTGTAAAGAAATGCCAGAGTAACGACAACAATGACAAGTTCTTAGAAATGTTCTATTTAGGTATGTCAAGATTATTTAATGAGAAATTTAATTCGTAACAACTATGTCAAAAGTATTCAGATTATATAAAGAAGGAACCACAACCTATCAGGGCTGGAATGAAAGCCCTGCTTTTCCTTACAATTCAAATGCACGAGATACCATCGAAGACCCAGATGGTGCCAGTGCAAAAAATGAGATAACGTCCATCCCATCACCTTTTGCTCGGATTGATTTAGTTAAGACGGCATTTAGGGAGGTTTGCCGTAGAGCGATTAAAGATATAAAGGAACTGGACGGTAATACCATTTTTCACAAGATGGTGTCTGACTCCTTGGATGTTGGAGAAATCTTCTTCAACATAGACAAGTTCAAAGATAAAATAGAAATCATCACTTGGGATCCCTCAGCTATGATTCCAGCCCTAAAAAATGATAACAATGTCAGTCATTATTATGTTGCTGATGCTTTGGATAAATATCTGCAATCAGATACTAAAACATACAATTTCAACCTGTTGCGAAACATCTACCTACTTAACTACACGAAGGGCCCAGACGAACTAAACATTATTGGTGCGACCTCTCCCGCTACACTTTTCTTTAGCGGAGCCAATAACCTTGAATATATACAAGACATCTTCTTTGCAAATAATGACCGTCCTTTCGATGGCGATTATGTAGCCCTTTACAATCGTGATTTCGATTACATAAAGGCATGGTGGACATTGCGAAAAACCATTCCGTCCTTCTCTAATCTTTTTCCAGAAATAGAGTCATATCTAAATCTGACATTTAAGGCCATTTCTGACCAACAGATAAAGAACAAATTAAATGCTATAACGTCGGCATCAGCGAAGGACTTTGATTTGATTGATGTACAGACACATCAGCAAAGCAACCAGGTTGAAGTGCTTGGAACCGTATTGTTTAAGAAGAAAGGAAAAGCTGAAATTGAAAATGAGTTCACTATTCGCCCAGAGCGGACTGTCGTAGGAGTTAAGCCTCTTGTACTGCCTGTTGAATCTGGCAACAAGTATTCAAATCTTCAGTATGCTAACGGAGCCTGGGGTAATACAAACAAAGCACCGTACAAGCCTATAATAGCAGACGTTGAGAGAAGAACACTCCCTTATGACGGGTCGGTATACTCGTATCTTACTATTAGCGATTTCCTTGAAGATACGATAGTCAAAGTTCCTCATACTCTTAATAAAAAGTACTTCTTTAACGGAAACTTGAATGAGGTAGAACCGATGACCTCATTCTTACTCCCTATCAAGCCTTTGTATTTCCGTTATTTCTCTATAGAGACATTGAATTCCACGATGCCGGATGGGAAACTTGCTTTTGAAATGGAATCCATTGCCGGAGGCTCAGTTAACGTAATTATCCGTATTCCGATTACAGGTAATGGCAATATCAGTTACATAGAATATCAGCGTATCTATTATGCACAGCGCCAAGCTGACGTGTCTGAAACTCAGAACTCTGGTGGTATGACAACCTTTGACTTTACCGGTCTGGTAATGCCAAGTATGAAGTTCCAGAACGAAGAAGACGCTATATACACAGTATCATGCGTTAGCACCTTCTCCAATCAGTTCCGATTCGATTTTTATCGTGAGAGCGAAGTCATACGCGATATACCTATGGATTGTAGAAATAAAGAGAGGGGCTTGTTCGATTTTAAGGCAGAAACATATACCATCCAGAAAAGCAATTTTGATTTTATCAGAGTTTCAAATAAGAGTGGTGTCAGCAATGTCATCATTCCTAATTTCCTTACGCACCAAAACCTAGAAGATTTTGAATTCGCAGTTGACTTAGGTACATCCAATACGCATATCGAATTCAAGAAAGTTGATAATAATAGTTCTGACTCTTTCAACTATAAAGACTCTGAGGCTATATTTGGAGCATTCTTTGTGCAGTCCTATCGTGAAATTCAAGGGAAACTCATTCCTTTGGATTTGATTGACGAAAATGACTTGATAGTGCGTGACTTCATTCCCACTTTAGTTGGAGACGATTCTGATTTCTCTTTCCCAACCAGAACAGCTTTGTCATATGCAAAATCTACAGATTGGACGGAGAAGTTACGAACATTTGGCTTGATTAACTTTGACATTACTTATAACAAGAAACTGGGCATTGCATACAATGCAAAACCAATGGTAAATATAAAATGGAGCAGCAAACCCAATGCGCAGTCCGCTATGCAAGCCTATATTCGTAATATCATGATGATTATCCGTAACAAGGTGATTGCAAACAATGGCAATCTTTCACGTACGAAAATCACATGGTTCTATCCGAACAGTATGTCGCCTCGTCGTCTTTCTCAATTGAGAACAGCTTGGAATGATTCATATTCAGAATTGTTCAATCGTGACGGAGCAACAAGAAACCTCTCGGAGTCGGTTGCGCCTATTCAATTCTACTTCAGTAGATATGCGACTGCAACGAATCTTGTTAATGTCGATATTGGTGGAGGAACTACAGACATTGCCTTCTCATCTAATGGCAAGGTGGAATATATCACCTCTTTTAAATTCGCGGCAAACTCTCTCTTTGAGGATTCTTTCTCCGATATTAACCCTAACAATGGTATCGTGGACTGGTTTAAGAATGATATTCTTGGTCTCCTCCAGTCTAAGTCAGAATTGAACGAACTTGTCAATATTTTCAACAGCAATTTAGGACAGCCTGCGAACATGGCTTCTTTCCTGTTCTCGCTGAAAGACAATTCCGCAACGAGGAGTCTTGCTCAGAACAACATTGACTTCAACAAGATTCTACAGAATGACACGAAATTTAAGCTGGTATTCATCATCTTCTATACCGCAATCATCTATCACATTGCACAGATTGTGAAGACGAAGGGGCTGAAAGCACCACGTCACATAGCATTCAGTGGTAATGGAAGTAAGATAATCAGCATTATTTCATCTGACCCGAAAATTCTTGGTAAATACACGAAGGTCATCTTTGAGAAAGTGTTGGGCACAGAATATGGCTCCGCTCTTGACATCCTTGGCCTGGAGCTGGGGTCCAACCCTAAGGAATCGACTTGTAAAGGAGGCTTAATTGCTACAGAAACATATGAAGAACCTGAGACATTAGTCCTACGTGATTCTTCTGGTAAACTTGCAAATGCCGATGATACATACGCTTCCCTTTCAGATGCTTATAAGGCTGAAATCGTGAAGAGTGTCAAAGACTTCTTCAGATTTGCTCTTACAGAAATCCCTTCAACATTCAATCTTGACAACAATTTCGGAGTTGATAATATCACCATGAAGATTGCAAAAGAAGAGTGTACAAAGGATTTGGAAACTTACCTTGACAAAGGTATAGAACTCTCCATTAAAGAGTCTGGTAACAAGGACAACCCAATCGAAGATGCCATAACATTCTACCCGATTAAAGGTGTTCTTCAGTCTCTTTCATGCAAAATACAGGAGTATTATTTAGAAAACCCAAGCTAATGAAAAAGTTATTTAAACTCATCGTATGTACGGCAGCTATATTGGCCTTGGCTTCATGCAGTTTATTTGGGGATGATAAACCCTCAAGAGAAGCAGAAAGAGTAAGAACAATTGATGTACTCCCCGATTCTATAAAAAAGAAAATTGTGGAGCAAGATGCTCAAATGAAAGATCTCGTCTTTAAGGTTGACACTCTGACCGCAGAATTAAATACGGTAAAGAAGGAAAATGCAGAATTAAATGAGAAACTTAACGGAATTAAGAATCCCCAAAATGCATTAGGGTATATTTCATTAGGCTCTTTGATACTTGCTGTTATTGCTATTATTCTTTTTATCTTTAAAAAGGGACTTAATGAGCAAGAGGTTATAGCAGTCACCACAGACAAGTTGGATAGTTCGCAGCGAATAAAGGATTTACAGTATCATGTGAATACGCTTAAGAACGATTTTCAGCGATTGTCCCAGGGGACACAAACTAAGTATTCTTCTGCACCAAGCAATATAGAATATCAAATACAGAAATTGGAAAGAAGATTACTGGAAGTTGAATCATGTATAAATTCTCAGCAATATGTACCATCTCCTCAACAATCATCTTATGGATATTCTAATTATCAGCAAGGAACTACTGAAGTACCACGTGCAGGTTATGCAAATATAAACACAGGCAAATACTTTACTAAGATTCTAGATTCAAACCAAGAAACGTGTGTGTTTTCAATCAAGTTAAAAAATGAGACCCAAGGAGAATTTTCAATAATATCATTAGATAAAATTAAATCAAGAAATGGATGGCAAGAAGTTGTTGAATATACAGGCTCAATAGAAGATGCTACCAGTTTCAAAGAAGTTGATAAAGGTATTTGTGAGAAAGTGGACGAAAGTACTTGGGAAGTTACAAAGCCTCTTAAAATCAGATTATTCAAGTAAAAATGTCAAATTTAGTTCTTATTATCATAGTTGCAATCATTGCGCTACAGATATTCTTTTTTATGAAGAATGTATTCCGTATGCAGGAGTACAAACAGATTTTTGCAGAAGAGAGTTCATGGGGAATTGCACATAATTCCGAGACGAAATTTGTCTCTGGTATTTATGGACGAGGAAACAAAATATTTGAATCCATCAAAGACTCAATCAATAAGTATCTGGAAAACAACTCGGGTTCAGTAATTGATTTCTCGCTCCTTAAAGATGCAGTGGATCGTCATTGTGATTCAATAGAAAATGATATCAACACATTGACTCCTACACCTCTGTACTGTGGTCTTGCAGGAACAATGGCGGGTGTCATTGTTGGCTTAGGTTCGCTTATTACAACAGGTAGTATCACAGACTTACTTTCATCTGGATCTGGTAATTTTGGTGCTGCAGCAGATGGTGTAAATGACCTCCTTTCTGGTGTGGCTTGGGCCATGCTTGCGAGTATCATGGGTATTTTACTGACCACAATAGCTTCCCTTTTATTTAAGAGTTATAAACTTCAGGGAGAATCAGGAAAGAATACTTTCCTAGCATGGTTACAAGCCAAATTGTTGCCAGAGTTGCCCTCTGATACTTCGGATGCCCTCAATCGTCTAGTCAAGAACCTCAACAAGTTCAATAACACGTTTGCTGAAAATACTTCTTCACTACGTGGCGCTTTGCGCGAAGTAAACGAATCCTATCGTATTCAAGGCGACATTATCAAAGCCGTGCATGACATGGATGTGATGAAGATGGCTAAAGCCAATGTTCGTGTATTGGAAGAACTGAAGGAATGTACTGATAAACTAGAGAAGTTTAATGAGTATTTGAATGACATTCACGGCTATACAGATGCCATTCACACATTCACTACTCAGTTTGAACAAGAGGCAAACCGATTGCATGTCTTGGAGGAAATCCAGCAGTACTTTTCGCGTCATAAAGCAGAAATTGCAAAAGATGCAGCAGATTCTGATGTGGCTTTACGAGATGCTTTACGTTCGTTAAGGGAGTCTTCAGAGTCAAATTCAAAAGAATTGAATAGCATATTTGTGCAACAGGCGGAAGACTTTAAGAGAATATTGAAAGACGAAAGAGAGTCATTTGAGCAAGTTAATCAAGATTTGCAAGCACAATTCTCAACTCAACTCAAGGAAATACCAATGCTTGAGGAAAAACTTGCTGATGTGGCAGAAATACCACAGAAAATAGATGAGATGATAGTCCGTTTGGAGCAGTCAAATAGTCAACTTTACTCCAATTTTATATTTTCTACAAGAGAGACTCTTATTCAGTTTGCAAAGGCAAGTAAGGAAAACGAAACGATAACTTCTTCTGGATCCGGGACAGTGTCATATAGAATAAGTTGGATAGTGATAGTCTGTGCTGTATTAATTGCTATAGCCTGTATTGCAAACACTGTTCACAATATCTGGTTTTCATCTGATAAGACTCCAACCGAAGTCTCTGTTGCGAAAGTCTCTGGTGACATTGATTCAACTTTAGTGAAATCACAGGGAATAGATAGTTTAAATATGCAACATGAGCAGTCGTCTGTGCAGACATCTCATGGGCAACAAACAAATTACAACATTCCGAGTAATTAATATTATTCAAAATCATCAATAAGAACCAAAGAATCTATGGCTGAGAAGAAAGAATCATTTTTCTGGACTAGTTATTCTGACTTAATGACAAGTCTTTTCTTCATAATGCTCACCCTTTTTGTCCTTGTAATTGTACTTTTGCATAAACGTATGGAGGCAACAGAGAAGCAACTACAAGAGATAAAGAAGGTAGAAGCATCTACCAGAGAGTTGGGGAAATCAAAGAACTTTGCATATAGGGCGGAATATAAGAAGTATGTCCTTGATGTAAGATGTTTCTTTGATGATACAAAATTCAAGTTATCGGATTTACAGGCTGATACAGCAAGCCTGCACCAAGCTGGAATCGAAATTAAAGAGTTCCTTGATAGGAATGATGGAAATCAGTACCTACTTATTATCGAAGGGCAGGCTTCGCGAAACTCAATGATGCTAACTGATGCTAACTACAATTGGAGTTTTCAGCGTGCCCTTACTTTGATGAAGTATTGGAAAGACATTTGCCACATCGATTTTGGGTCGAACTGTGAAATCCAAATTGCAGGGAGCGGTGATGGAAGATATAATTTTGGCTATACAGGTGGAGAGGGAACGGCTCGCTTTAAAGAATTGGATAGTACCTTAATGAGAGAAAGAGGAAATAAAGAAAGAGACAACCAAAGATTTGTTATTCATATTATTCCCAAAAACATAATTGAAAATGCATAAAAATAAATTATTCTTCAGTTTTCTGATGATTTCATGCATAGCACTTGCGTTTTCGTCATGCGCTCATAAATCTGGTCGGCATGGTCGTGATGGCAATCGAAATCGTGCGACGGCAATTGTCAAGAATCAGAATGGTGACCGAAAAGAACGCAAAGTTGGTGGTCATACTAAAGTCAGTATGCGTAAAGAAGGTGGAGTTTATCTTGTGCCAATAACGGTTAATGGATTAAACCTTGATTTTATTTTCGACACAGGTGCTTCTAGCATCAGTTTGTCATCAGCAGAAGCAATGGTGATGCTGCGACAAGGGCAGATAACGCAGGAAGATGTCGTTGGTCAGCAACAGTTCCAAGATGCAACTGGGGGTGTTTCCGTTGGAACAATAGTACTACTCCGTACAGTCCAAATTGGTGACATAACATTAGAAAATGTTGAAGCATCTATTGTTGACAACATCCAAGCCCCGCTATTACTTGGACAAACAGCATTAGCAAAATTCGGGAAAGTAACTATCGATTATAATCATAATACTATAGAATTCAACTAAACTTTTTATTACCAGAATTAATGCATTTACATAGAAATGTTGTTGTATTAGGTATCATCCTTCTTATTTTAATAATATCGTGTAGTCATACTAGTGGGAAGAACAGAAGATATTCGACAGAAATTGAAGATTTGTCGGTAGATAATTCTATCACCATAATAGGACACCCTGATTCGATAGACAATGTATCTATGGCTATAAATTCTTCGATGGATGCCGTCCATATCTTATGTAGACCAGCACCATTGTCAGGTGTATCGGAACAGATAATTAAGAAAAAAGCTTATATTGTATCGTATAACAAAGATTCAAGAATTCCTAACTGGGTGGCTTGGCATTTAATTGCACAACACGTCGACGGTGATATTCCTCGTTCAAACGATTATAGGGAAGATTTTGATGTTCCTGCACCTCGTGCAACAAATGAGGATTATAAGGGTAGTGGTTGGTCTCGGGGGCATATGTGTCCGGCAGGGGACAATAAATGGGATGCAACTGCAATGAGTGAGTCTTTTTTGCTTTCTAATATGTGTCCACAAGATGCTAGTTTAAATAGTGGAGTATGGAATAAAATAGAATTGGATTGTAGACAGTGGGCAAAGAAATATGGTGATTTGTACATCGTTTGTGGACCTTTATTTCTTAACAGGGAACATGAGAGTATTGGCGATAATAAAGTGGTTGTTCCTGAGGCATTTTTTAAAGTAATTCTATGTTTGCAAGGGTCCCCAAAAGGTATTGGATTTATTGTACGTAATAATGAAGGAAAGAAGAAAAGAGATAGTTTCGTAAATACCATAGACGATGTTGAGCGTGTTACAGGCATGGATTTTTTTCCATCACTGCCTGATAGTATTGAAAGTGTAGTAGAAGGTCATGCTAATATAAAATTGTGGTGATGAATGTGTTGTAATATAAACAAAACTATGAAAAATGTCTATCTAATTTTTGCAGCTATGTTGCTGCTTTGTTTGGCTCCAATGCCGTATGGATATTATAGTTTTATTAGGGTATCCGCACTGGTGGTGTTCGGAGTATTAGCATATAAGTATTACAACGAAAAGAAAGAGATGCTCGCATGGACATTTGGATTCCTTGCTGTATTATTCCAGCCTTTTGCAAAAGTGGCTTTAGGAAGAGTTGTTTGGAATATTGTAGATGTTATTGTTGCTATTGGATTGCTGATCTTGTTTTTCTATGAAAGGAAAAAGTCAACAAATGATGTTATTCAAGTGTCTCCGGACACTATGATTAATCCTAAAGTAAGTAAGTTGGTAATTACTAATGATTATCGGATACTACTGCCAGATTATTATAATATAGAAATCAAGTTAGAACCTTTGGTAAAAGCTGTGTATTTATTGTTCCTCAAGCATCCCGAAGGGATTGTATTTAAAGATTTGACTGATTATCGAGAGGAACTTAAACAAATTTATTCTGTCTTGCGGCCTAATGGTATCACAGATAAAGCGCTCCAGAGTATAGAAGATGTGACGAATCCAATGTCTAATTCCATCAATGAGAAGTGTGCACGTATCCGAGGTGTCTTTGTAGGACATTTGGGTGATGACATAGCCCAACATTATTATATTGATGGGCTGCGTGGTGAACCCAAGAAGATCAGTCTTCCTCGTGACTTGGTGGTGTGGGAAACCAATTAAAGTCGCTTCGCTTGTCGAAGAGTAATTTCACATTTCCACAAGTCTTGTAAAGTAAAATCGTTTGGTGGCAAAGGTACAAGTTCGTATCTTTGTCACTGAATTAATTGATATGATTTATGACAGATTTTGAATACATTTTCCAGCAGGTGAGGAAGTTTCATCATACGAAATAAAAAGCGAGAACAATAATCAGTCAGAAGATGGCTGCTATCTTCCTGATTTTTTCAAGTCGTTTCATAAATGACTTGTCTTGCTTGGCTTTCTGCATATTGTACTCTGTCTGAAGACCTATCCATATAGAGGCATCTGTACCTAATGCTGCCTCAAGTAAAAGAGCGTATTCTGTAGTTACTGGACGCTTGCCGTTTAGTATTTCATTGAATACGGTATATGATACCCCCATCTTTTCGGCAAGTACTTTCTGTGTTATCCCACGAGCTATTATTTCGTCTTTAATCATCTCCCCTGGGTGAATCAGCATTGATGATGTCATATTGTTGGCAATTCTGTTTTCAGAAATGTTTTGTATTGTTTTCATATTTACCTCCTATTTATAATGATTCGACAATTCCATGATATTGCATATTGTGACTACTGGTTCTTCATCAGTCTCTGTAAGCGTAAATTCGACCCGATATTGATCATTGGCTTTAACGGAGAAACGACCCTCTTTATCACCATGCAAAGCTTCAAAGTGTAACGACTTGAAAGGAAATAAGTCTTCTTTACGAGTAGCCTGTATCAGGTATTTTACAGCCTTTTGGTAACCTCTAACAATTTGGGGTTGGAATCTGAGTTTTTTTAATCCAGTTTTCCCTTCAGTATAGAGCTTCTCTAGATACTCTTCATTGAACGTCACTACCATGTTGCTTTTATATTTCTGATGCAAAGGTACATAAATAAAATGAAATTCGCAAATAATCGAATCGCTATTTTAATATTCTTTTATTTTCGCAAGCCTTGTGAACATTTGGATGTATTACGAAAAAACAGTATCTTTACCGAGAGAGCTTGTGGTGAAAACCTTTTCCAGTTGAGGTCACCCTCATGTATGTGGTCACCCAACATTATTACTGCCTGATCCACTTCAGGTCAAATACGATAATGTTATCTGGAAATACGACTGGCGGAATGAAAAATCTGCCAGTCGTATTTTTTATTCCGAGCATCGGAATAAAAATTCTGATACTCGTATTTTCAAATAAGATACTCGTATTATTTGATAGGAGTATCAGAATTCCTCGCGCGCACGCGCGCATACATAAAGTTTTTTACCCTTGCAACCGTTGCCACCTTGCAACACTACTTGAAAATCAGCGTGTTACGTGTGGCAACGAGGTGACAAGGGTGACAACGAATGGCGATTTTCCCCTAAATATTCACTCAACACAGTAACTGTGTTCACCAAACTACTGCATGGGGGGTGCGAAGCCCCGGGCTCCGTGGGTCGAAGCCCCGGGCTCCGTGGGTCGAAGCCCCGGGCTCCGTGGGTCGAAGCCCCGGGCTCCATGGGTCGAAGCCCCGGGCTCCGTGGGTCGAAGGTGCCGCCTCCAGGGGTCGAAGGTACGGGCTTCATGACCCTTGGGGATTATCTCTAAGGGTCTTGGGGATAGTTCCTTTACCCCCTAAGGGATGCCTTGCATGACCCATAGGAGATATCGGAGTACCCCCATAACTGATATCGGAACGAGGGATAAACTATATCTTGATCAAATGGAGGCTTTAATTGACCCGATTAAGGGCTTTAATCGTAATGAAAAGGGGCTTCAGTCGGTAACAAACTACCCTTCAGTCGGTAACAAACCAATGGTCAGTCGGTAACTGATTCTGAAGACGGCAGCTCGTACATGACTCTGGCATGATTCGTGCGGATGAGTTGTCTCTCCACACAGTTGCCAGTCGTGCGGTCAATGATGTCACGATAGACCTTGCCGTTGCGATAGAAGAAGTCCCCTTCCTGGGAAAAATGCTCGTCCTCCACATGAATATGGAAGGTATGCGGTTGCACTTCCATGGCACGCAACTCCCCACAGAGATACTCGCCATCCACCCAGAGACGGAGCTGATAGGTGTTGGTCGTGTCATTCCTTACCCGGTAGTCAATATAGTTGTACGAGATGCTGGTCCCCGTACCGAAAGGAATCTGTCTGCCAAAGTCGGGAAAGAGGTCTAAGCCGTCGTGATGATGATGCTCGGTAATCGTCAGCTCGCTATGCAGCACCATCCAGTGTATCAGGTTAGACAACTGGCACAGTCCGCCACCGATTCCCTGCGACGGAGCTCCCTTCGCTATGGTCAGTCCCTCTTTGTAACCTTTCCGTTTGGTGGTACGCCCCACCTGTCTCCATACCGAGAACGTCTCACCCGGTCGGATCAGCAGTCCGTCGATATGCTTCACTGCCAAGGCAAGGTTGACCGCTTTGTTTTCCTGCAGTTGCATGTTGACATTACCCAATCTGCGGCGAATCAGAGAGTTGTGACTATAGACCAGGACGGGCAGTGGCTCCTCTGTCCGTTCGTGGGCAAACGGTGTCTTTCCGATGAAGTCTCTCAGATGACGTTTCAGTATCTCTTTCTCCACCGACAGCCTGTAGGTGAAGGGTGATATCTCACAGAACAGTTTCCTTTTCATCACGCTATCGTTTTTGTAAATCCGTTTATGGTACTACCTCCTTTCATTTTGCAAAGATAAGCAGCATTTCCGATACTTCCAAATTTATGTTCGAGAAAATTTGCCATTCTTTTGGTATTCTGCTCACATCATCGTATCTTTGCAAAGAAATAGTAAAGACATGTCAGACAAGCTCACACCACAACAACGTCATAAGAATATGGCTGCTATTCGGTCGAAAGACACGAAGCCGGAGATGATTGTGCGGCGTGGACTATGGAGTAGGGGATTCAGATACCGGCTGAATCACAAGCGGTTGCCGGGGCATCCGGACTTGGTGCTGAGGAAGTATAGGGTGTGCATCTTCGTGAACGGATGTTTCTGGCATGGACACGGGGTACAGTTCAATGTTCATGGTTCAGCGTCCGTGGTGGAGGACTCCCAGTGCTGCAGGATACCCCATACGAACAGGGAATTCTGGGTTGCTAAGATTCGCAGGAACAAGGAACGGGATAAGGAGGAGCAGCGCATGCTTGCCTCCATGGGCTGGCATTGCATCACCGTGTGGGAATGTGAGTTGAAACCGTCGAAGCGGGAGGAGACGCTGGACTCCATCGCTTTCACATTAAACCATATATGGTTGCAGGACCACCATGTGAGATCCGCGTCCGGTCATCAGCTGGAAGAAGAAAGCCGTACGATTCCTATGGCAGCAGAAGAGTGACTTAAATTTGCATCCTCTTCGCTAAATCGGAGTCAATATTACAAATAAATTTGCATTCTCTTCGCTAAATAGAAATTTTTACACTACCTTTGCAAGCGAATTAAACTTAAACATATATTGTAGATATGATCAACATTACTTTTCCAGACGGATCTGTTCGCTCGTATGAGCAGGGCGTTACTGGACTTCAGATTGCCGAGCGACGTATTGGCGTGCGGTGTAAATGGTGAGACAGTAGAGTTGAACCGTCCGATTATGGAGGATGCGAAGATCGCACTCTATAAATGGGACGACGAAGAGGGAAAACATACATTCTGGCACACCTCAGCCCATTTGCTTGCTGAGGCACTGCAGGAGCTTTATCCCGGTATCCAGTTCGGATTCGGTCCTGCCATCGAGAATGGTTTCTTCTATGATGTGCTGTTGAAAGACGGTGAGAGCATCAAGGAGAGTGACTTCCCGAAGATTGAGGAGAAAATGCGTGAACTGGCTTCCAAGAAAGAGCCCGTCGTTCGCAAGGAGGTGGCAAAGGCAGACGCTCTGAAAGAGTTTGCCGCTGACGGTCAGACCTATAAGTGCGAGCACATCGAGCAGGACTTGGAGGACGGCAGTATCACCACCTATACACAGGGTGCGTTCACCGACCTCTGCCGTGGTCCGCACCTGATGAACACCGGTGCCATCAAGGCTATCAAGCTGACCAATGTGGCTGGTGCTTTCTGGCGTGGTGACGCTACCCGTGAGCAGATGCAGCGTCTGTATGGTATCTCGTTCCCCAAGAAAAAGATGCTCGACGAGTATCTCGTCATGCTGGAGGAGGCTATGAAACGCGACCACCGTAAGATCGGTAAGGAGATGGAGCTGTTCATGTTCTCCGATAAAGTGGGTAAGGGTCTCCCCATCTGGTTGCCGAAAGGTACCGACCTGCGTCTCCGCTTGCAAGACCACTTGCGTAAAGTGCAGAAACGTTTTGGTTATCAGGAGGTTATTACTCCGCATATCGGTTCTAAGAACCTCTATATTACCAGTGGCCACTATGCCCATTATGGTAAGGATTCCTTCCAGCCCATCCATACCCCAGAGGAGGATGAGGAGTACATGTTGAAACCCATGAACTGTCCTCACCACTGTGAGATTTTCGCATGGAAGCCCCGTAGCTACCGTGACCTGCCTTTGCGTATCGCCGAGTTCGGTACGGTATACCGTTATGAGCAGAGTGGTGAGCTGCACGGACTGACCCGTGTACGTTCCTTCACACAGGACGATGCCCACCTGTTCTGTCGTCCCGACCAGGTGAAGCAGGAGTTCCTCAACGTGATGGATATCATTGGTATCGTACTGACAGCCTTCGGTTTCAACTTCGAGGCACAGATTTCCTTGCGTGACCCTAACGACCACGACAAGTACGTAGGTACTGACGAGGACTGGGCACTGGCTGAGGCTGCTATTGTGGAGGCATGTCGTGAGAAGGGGCTGACCGCCAAGGTAGAATATGGTGAGGCTGCATTCTATGGTCCTAAGCTCGACTTCATGATCAAGGATGCTATCGGTCGCCGCTGGCAGCTGGGAACTATCCAGGTAGACTACAACCTGCCGAAGCGCTTCCAGTTGGAGTATACCGATGAGGACAACCAGAAGAAGACCCCTGTGATGATTCACCGCGCACCCTTCGGTTCGCTGGAGCGTTTCTGTGCCGTACTCATCGAGCACACCAGTGGTCACTTCCCCTTGTGGCTGACTCCTGAGCAGGTTGCCATCCTGCCGTTGTCAGAGAAATATAACGACTATGCCAACGAGGTGGCAAAGAAGTTTGAGCAGGGTGGGGTACGTCCTACCATCGACCTGCGTAACGAGAAACTGGGTCGTAAGATTCGCGATAACGAGTTGAAGCGTATTCCTTATATGGTGATTGTCGGTGAAAAGGAGCAGGCTGACGGAACAGTCGCCGTTCGTCCACAGGGCGGTGGTGAGCAGAAAGTCATGACCATCCAAGCGTTCATCGACCATATCAACGCTAAGGTTGCTGAGATGACGAAAGACTTTTAAGAATTGAATAATTGAATAATTGAAGAATTGAAGTAATCGTCGCAAGATGCTTTTACAAAGCGAATCGACTAAAAGAATTGAAGTAATATGAAACCAACATTATTCTTATTGGCTGCTGGCATGGGAAGCCGCTATGGCGGTCTGAAGCAGCTGGATGGTCTGGGACCCAACGGGGAGACCATCATGGACTATTCTATCTACGATGCCATTCAGGCAGGTTTTGGAAAGATTGTATGGGTCATCCGCAAGGATTTCGAGGAGCAGTTCCGCACCCAGATTCTCTCTAAGTACGAGGGTCATATCCCCTGTGAGTTATGTTTCCAGGGTATCGACGCACTCCCCGAGGGCTTTAAGGTTCCCGAGGGACGTGTGAAGCCATGGGGCACCAACCATGCCGTACTGATGGGTAAGGGTGTCATCAAGGAACCGTTCTGCGTCATCAACTGCGACGACTTCTACAACCGTGATGCCTTTATGGTGATCGGCAAGTTCCTGAGTAGTCTGCCAGAGGGTGCCAAGAACCAGTATGCGATGGTGGGTTTCCGTGTGGGTAACACCCTGAGTGAGAACGGCACTGTGGCACGTGGTATCTGTTCCAAGAACGAGAAAGGTCATCTGACTACTGTCGTAGAGCGTACCGAGATTGTGCGTTGTGCGGAGGATGGCTCACAGGAAGGTGCTGCCAGTCAGCCCATCCGTTATAAGGACGAGGACGGCAAGTGGGTGGTCGTTGACGACAACACGCCAGTGTCCATGAATATGTGGGGCTTCACACCCGACTATTTCGACTATTCCGAGGAGTATTTCAAGGAGTTCCTGAGTGACCCGAAGAATATGGAGAACCTGAAGGCAGAGTTCTTTATCCCGTTGATGGTCAACAAGCTGATCACTGACAAGACAGCTACTGTTGAGGTCCTTGACACCACCTCTAAATGGTTTGGTGTGACTTACGCTGCGGATCGTGAGGATACGGTGAAGCGTATACAGAAATTGGTGGACGACGGTGTCTATCCCAATAAACTGTTCTAATGCTGGAAGAGATCATGACAGAAGGGGAGTGCAGCCAACTGCACTCCCTTATCAATAACGCGGAGACCGTCGTGCTCTGCTGCCATGTCAATGCAGACGGTGATGCCCTGGGCTCTATGCTCGGTTGGGCGGAGGTGCTGCGTGCACTGGGCAAGGAACCGTTGGTCGTTGCCCCGGACCAGTATCCTGATTACCTGAAATGGTTACCCAACTCCGATAAGATTGTGCGTTATGACAAGCGCAAGGAGTATGTCGATATGGTATTGAAGATTGCCGACCTGGTATTCTGTCTTGATTTCAACACCTTGGCGCGTACCGATACCATGGCAGCGGCGCTGGAACAGTCGCCTGCCCAGAAAGTACTCATCGACCATCATCTCGAACCTGATGTGGATGCCGTATTGACATTCTCTCATCCTGACATGTCGTCCACCAGCGAACTTGTGTTCCGTCTCGTATGGCAGATGGGACTCTTTGAGAAAGTGGGTAAGAATTTCGCCGTCCCTGTCTATTGCGGCATGATGACAGACACAGGGGGATTTACCTATAATTCCTCATCACCTGACATCTATTTCATCATCAGTCAGCTGCTGACCAAGCGTATCGACAAGGACAAGATATACCGTAACGTCTATCATAACTACAGTGAGCACCGCATCCGCATGGTGGGGTATGTGCTGTGTCATAAGCTGGTGGTGGACGAGGAGCGGCATGCGGCATTCTACACCCTGACCCGTGATGACCTGAAGCGGTTCCATTATATTAAAGGTGATGCTGAGGGACTGGTCAACATGCCGTTGCAGATCAAGGGACTGAAACTGAGCATCTCGCTGCGTGAGGATACGGAGCGTGACAAGATGGTATGGGTCAGCTTACGCTCTGTCGACGACTTCCCCTGTAATAAGATGGCAGAGCAGTTCTTCAATGGCGGTGGGCACTTGAACGCCTCTGGCGGCAAACTGCAGTGCACGATAGACGAGGCGGTGGAAGTCGTCAAGCGAGCCATCCTGCATTTTGAAGACACGTTAAAGTAGCCTAATATTGCGGATAATTGGTAATTTATTTGTATATTTGCGCCCGAAATTAATACAGAAAGCGAAAAAATGAAGAAAACGTACACTTTGCTGACACTGCTCTGCGGTATCTTTTTCCTCACCAGTTGTAATAAAGGTGAGACTTATTCTGATCTGAAAGACGCAGAGCGCGAGGCGATTAATAAATACATCTCTACTCATAATATCAAGGTGATCAGTGAGGATAAGTTCACCGAACAAGGTCAGACTACCAATCTCGACAATAACGAGTTTGTATACCTGAATAAGAGTGGTGTGTATATGCAGATTGTCCGTGAGGGCTGTGGCTCCATTGTTGAGAATAAAGAGTCTGTTGAGTTGCTTTGCCGCTTCTCGGAGTATGACATCAAACAGGGTAGTATCCTGGTAAGGAATGACGTGCCCTATTATCTGGTCCTGTCCAATCAGCGCTTTGACTATTCCAGTGCACCAGACAAGATGTTGGTTGAGCGTACGGGAAACTCCTTCTCGGGTTCCTTCGTCAGTGGTGCCATGTCCAGCTATCATGGTTCGGCAGCCGTACCTTCCGGATGGCTCGTACCATTATTGTACGTCAATGTGGGTCGTCCTCAGAAGGATGGTGACGAGGTGGCAAAGGTACGCCTCATCGTACCACACTCCCAGGGTACAGTGGATGCCTCCTCCAGTGTGCATCCCTGCTATTACGAGATTACTTACGAAAGAGATATTTAAAACCAAGAAAACATGACACTTATTAAATCAATCTCTGGTATCCGTGGAACTATCGGTGGTTCTACGGGCGATACCTTGAACCCTCTTGATATTGTGAAGTTCACCACAGCCTATGCGCAGTTTATCCGCCGTAGTGGCAAGGGAACTTCCAACAAGATTGTCGTTGGACGCGATGCCCGCATCTCCGGTGAGATGGTGAAGAACGTGGTTTGTGGCACGCTGATGGGAGTAGGGTATGATGTGATCAATATCGGACTTGCCACGACTCCTACTACGGAACTGGCAGTCAGGATGTCGGGTGCTGATGGTGGTATCATCATTACGGCATCACATAACCCTCGCCAGTGGAATGCGTTGAAACTGCTGAATAACGAGGGAGAGTTCCTGACCGCTGCCGATGGTGCTGTCGTACTTGATATGGCAGAGAAGGAGCAGTTCGAATATGCGGATGTAGACCATCTGGGTCATTATATCGAGGACTATTCCTTTGATGCCCGCCATGTGGACAGCGTGCTGCAGCTGAGACTGGTTGACGTGGATGCCATCAAGGCGGCGAAGTTCAAGGTGTGTGTCGATACCATCAACAGTGTCGGTGGCATCATCCTTCCCAAGCTCTTCGGGAAACTGGGCGTGGAGTATACCATCCTGAATGAGGATGCCAACGGTAACTTCGCACATAACCCCGAACCGCTGGAGAAGAACCTGCAGGGTATCATGGACGAGATGAAGACGGGAAAGTATGACCTGGGTATCGTTGTGGATCCTGATGTCGACCGTCTTGCCTTTATCTGTGAGAACGGAAAGATGTTCGGTGAGGAGTATACGCTGGTCAGCGTAGCGGATTATGTCCTTTCAGAAATGAGTAATGAGAAAGGAGAAATGAGAAAAGAGCCGTTGGCAACCGTTTCAAACCTCAGTTCTACCCGTGCCCTGCGTGATGTCACCCAGAAGTATGGGGGCTGTTATGCCGCTGCCGCCGTGGGTGAGGTGAATGTCACCACGAAGATGAAAGAGGTGAATGCCGTCATCGGTGGCGAGGGTAATGGTGGTGTTATCTACCCCGAGAGCCACTACGGTCGTGATGCCCTGGTGGGTATCGCCCTCTTCCTGACCTCCCTTGCTAAGAAGGGATGCAAGGTGAGTGAGCTGCGTGCTACCTTCCCCGACTACCAGATTGCTAAGAACCGCATCGACCTGACCCCGGAGACGGATGTCGATGCCATCCTGGTGAAGGTGAAGGAGATGTTTGCTGCTGATCCGACCGCACAGGTGAATGATATTGACGGTGTGAAGATTGACTTCCCCGACAAGTGGGTGCACCTGCGCAAGTCGAACACCGAGCCGATTATCCGTGTCTATAGCGAGGCGAACACCATGGAGGAGGCTGACGCTATCGGCAAGAAACTCATGCAAGTGGTTTACGACATGCAATAAAACAAGAAGTGCTTCCAAATTCGGAAGCACTTTTCTTTTTATTTCGCTGTTTCTAACGAACTGCGCTTGTCACGCCGATAGGAACGGTAATCGTCTAATGGAATCTCAATGTCAGGCTCTACTAGTTCGCCCTCGTGTGGCAGGTGGAACTTCATATATTTGATGTTCAATCCACGGTCTATCCACATCTGCTCGTAATACGTTCGTATTCCGAGAAATGAGAATTGAGAAGTGAGAAATGAGGAATGGTTATACAAGTCTTCCGTACGGAATTCCAGGGGCAGGTGGTTCTTCTCCACCATATATGTGGTGTAGGTGAAGAGGAAGTTGGAGTCAGTCTTCAGATGGATGATGCCACCATCGATGAGGAAACGGCGGTAGCGGTTCATGAAGTAGGTGGAGGTGAGACGCTTGCGAGGGTTCTTCATCTGCGGGTCACTGAACGTCAGCCATATCTCCTGTACCTCATCAGGAGAGAAGAAACGGTCGATGATCTCGATATTCGTACGCAGGAAGGCGACATTCTTCAGTCCCTCCTTGATAGCCTGTGTGGCACCTGTCCACATACGGGCTCCCTTGATGTCCACCCCGATGAAGTTTATGTGGGGGTATAGCTTGGCAAGCCCGACAGTATATTCGCCCTTGCCACAACCTAACTCCAGCACGATAGGGTTGTCGTTATGGAAATACGCCTCATGCCAGTGTCCCTGCATCTCAAACGGAACGTGTTCCACCACCGAGTAGGGGTACTGGAACACGTTCTCATAAGTCTCCATGTCGGCGAATTTCGCCAATTTGCCTTTACTCATGCAAAATCTTGATAGTATATGGTCTATTCAATCACAACAGTTGTCCAGCCGTGCTTGTCTTCAATCTCACCATATTGGATGCCACGCAGGGTGTCGAAGAGTTTCTTGGAGATAGGACCCGGCTTCTCACCGAAGTCATAACGCTTACCGGTCTCCAGGTCGTCGATATAGGAGATAGGACTGATGACAGCGGCTGTACCACAGGCACCTGCCTCCTCGAAGGTCTCCAGTTCCTCCTCAGGGATAGGACGACGCTCTACCTTCAGACCGAGGTCCTCAGCGACCTGCATCAGACTCTTGTTGGTGATAGAGGGCAGGATAGAGGTGGACTTTGGAGTGATATAGGTGTTGTTCTTGATACCGAAGAAGTTGGCGGCACCACACTCGTCAATGTACTTCTTCTCCTTGGCATCGAGGTAGAACTCACAGGCATAACCCTTCTCATGAGCGAGGTTGTTGGCAAAGAGCGATGCGGCATAGTTGCCACCGACCTTGTACTTACCTGTTCCGAGGGGAGCCGAGCGGTCGTAGTCACGAACGATGACGTATGGGTTGCTGGAGAATCCGCCCTTGAAATACGGACCTACTGGTGTCACGAAAATCAGGAAGCAGTATTCCTTGGCAGGATGAACACCCACCTGGGCACTCGTACCGATCAGCAGGGGACGGATATACAGGGTAGCGCCACTCTCGTAAGTGGGAATCCACTCCTGGTTGAGGCGTACCACTTTCTTGACCATCTCAATAAACAGCTCTGTCGGCAGTTCCGGCATCAGGATACCACGGCAGGTGGACTGCAGGCGGGCAGCGTTCTCCTCTACACGGAAGATACGCACCTTACCGTCCTTACAGCGATAGGCCTTCAGTCCCTCGAAAGCCTCCTGACCGTAGTGCAGGCAGGTTGCTGCCATGTGCAGGTTCAGATACTCGTCGGAGCAAACTTCAATCTCGCCCCATTTGCCGTCACGATAGTAACAGCGAACGTTGTAGTCGGTCTTCATATAACCGAACGACAGGTTTCCCCAGTCTAAATCTTTCATATCGTAATAATTTTAGTCCTTTTTCTTATCAATTGTGTGCAAAAGTACACATTTTGTGGCACACTTGCAAATGAAATGTGCATTATTTGTCGTCTTCGAGTATCTTTTTGATGTCCTCGTCCGTTTTTGTTAACTTATCTTTACATTGCCGGATGAGTTCTCGCGCCTTTTTCAGTTGCGTTGTCAACTCATCAATACTGTATTCGTTACGCTCCATTTTCTGGACAATCTCGTCCAGTTGTCTTAATGCTTCTTCGTACTTCATATCTCTCAACTCTCAACTTTCAACTCTCAACCCTCGACATAATCACTCCTTTCTCCACCCGGGTCTCTATCTCGTCCCCCGCCTTTAGCTGCTGAGGGGCGCGCACAGCCTTTCCGTGAAACAGCGTGATGCTATATCCGCGACGCAGGAGCAGGGCGGGGTCGAGCAGTGCTGTATGCTGTTCCACCATCTCCAGATGATGCTGTTCCTGGGTGATGCGCTGCTGGATGGCATGACAGATGCGCTCATACCGCTGGTCCAGCTGATGTTCAAAGTTGGTCTTGAACATCGTGAGCATGAACGACAATCGTTGCTGCAGGTCGTTCAGATGCTGCAGGGTGTCAGCAAGATGGGCAATCAGGAAAGCAGCTGCGGCAGTAGGGGTCTTCACTCTTGTATTCGACACCATATCCAGTACGCACTCATCCCTGTCATGACCGATTCCAGTGATGATAGGCAGGGGGAAGTTTGCGACATTCTCGGCAAGCGACAGGGTGTCGAAACCACTCATGTCACTTGTTGAGCCGCCCCCACGGATAATCACCACCACGTCATAGTCGTCGGCATGTCCGTTGATACGGTTCAGGGCAGCAATGACGCTCTGTTCCACCTGTTCACCTTGCATGACAGCAGGAAACAGGGTGGGGTAGAACACCAGTCCGTATTCGTTCTCCTCCAACTGGCGGCAGAAATCACCATATCCTGCCGCTGTTGCTGCAGAGATGACAGCGATGCGCTGACAGAAACGGGGAATCACCAGTTCCCGTTGCAGGTCGAAGACGCCCTCGGCTTTCAACTGGGCGATAATCTGTTGGCGACGCTGTGCCATATCGCCCAAGGTATAGTTAGGGTCTATATCGGTGACAATCCACGAGAAGCCGAAAGCCTCATGAAACTGCGGATAGACCTTCAGGAGTACTTTCATGCCAGCCCTCAGCGGTTGTCCGGTGGTGCGCTCGAAATAAGGTTGTACCATCGCCCAGGTCTGTTTCCAGCATTTCGCCGATGCCTTGGCGACAGGAGTGTTGGAAGTCTCGTCTTTCTCGACGAGTTCCATATAGCAATGCCCACGGCTCTCCCTGCATTCCGAAAGCTCCGCCTCCACCCAATACTCATCGGGCAGTTCCGCAGCGATCGCCTCTCTTACCAGCGCGTTCAGCGTATGCAGTGTATATCGCTTCTCACTCATCTCTTACTTCTTACTTCATCTTCCCTACCATATAGGCACGCCAGAAGTTTGGTAGTCCATAGCCAAAGACATTATCGGGATGCTCTTTATTATTACCCGACTGGCGGATGAGTTCCATCACCTCCAGTGCGGTTTTTCCTGGTAATGCCTGCCATAGGCATGCAGTCAGTCCACAGATGATGGGGGCAGCGAAGGAGGTGCCCATGTCCTCCGCGATTGACCCTCTGCCAGTGACGACTGTCGCAGGACTGCCGATGGCTACGACATCAGGTTTGACACGACCGTCCTGTGTAGGTCCCACAGAACTAAAGGGCGCATTGGTCAGCATATCAGTGACGGCTCCCACTGTCAGACAGTCATCTGCGTCTGCGGGGAAGGTAATCTTCTTCCATGGTCCCATACCGGAGTTCCCTGCCGAGTTGACAAGTATCATTCCTTTCTTGGCAGCCAGTGACGCACTTTTGCTGATGAGTGTCGAGTGTCCGTCGAGTTGCCACAGCTTATGTGACTCATAGCCCTTGTCGAAATCATTATATCCCAGTGACGAGTTGATGAGGTCACATCCTACAGAGTCCGCAAACTCAGCGGCTATTGCCCAATAGTCCTCCTCAATCTCCTGTTCTGTCTGGGTGTCTTCACACCTGACGAGCCAGTAACTCGCCTTAGGCGCAGTACCTATATAATAATTGGGATGTTGGATTGCCATCGTAGATAACACTTTCGTGCCATGGTCTATCTCGTAAAAGACAGACGGTGAGGTGGGGTAGACGACATCGCGTGTCCCCTTGATATCCACCTTGCTGAAGGCAGGAATTTTGTCTACATTCTTGAAACCACCATCCAGAACGCCAATCATCATGCCTTCACCCATACAATTGATGTCATGCAGACGATTACCGTTGACGACCTTAATCTGTGCATCGGCACGACCGTAGGGTGATGATGCCACAGAGTCCCATTCATGGAAAGACTCTTCATATTTTGTCTTCAGTGCGGTGGGAGCTATGGAGTCGGGTGCCTTCCATACCATTTTGCAATCCATGACGAAAGGGAGTTGGCGGATGCGCTGCACATCACTGGTGTCTTTCATCTGTGCCAGTACGGTATTGTTCCATTTGCTTTCCCCAATGATGACAGCCCTGCTGGATTCTATCTGTCGTACGTATTTGGGAGTAACGGGAAGATCGGTGGAGTCCAGTGGCAGGTTCTGCTTCCTCCTTCTTTCTATAGAGCGTCTTGAGAGAAAACGGGAAGGATGGTCAATAGAGTAGGGGGAGTTCTGCTTGTCGCGCAGTGTCACTCGGTAGATATAGGACGGGCACTCCTTGTTACGCACCTTTGTACTACGACTCTGTGCCCAGCAACTATTTATGGCTGTTAGCAGTAGTATCCATGTAATCAGTAGTCTTTGCATTCTTTTATGTGGTTGTCTTTGATGGTGCAAAGGTACAAAAAATCCCACAAACTCATCATTTTCTTCCGAAACATTTGCACTGTTACTTTTTTATTACTAACTTTGCCCAATCCCTTAGGGGGGTATTTCCGGATATCGTGTAAAGAATGGATAGTAAAATGATGATAGACTTCCTGAAGGAAGTGATGAAAAACAACAACCGTCCCTGGTTCCAAGAACACAAGGACGAGTATTTAGCGGCAAAGGCTGAGTTTGAGGCAGGTGTGGTGAAGGCTATTGCCCGGATTACCGAGTTCGATGACTCGATAGCGCACGTGACGGTGAAGGATGCAACTTACCGTTTCTATCGTGACACACGTTTCTCTCCCGACAAATCGCCCTATAAGAACCATTTCGGTGCATATATCAATGCGCATGGCAAGAAAGCGTTGCGTGGTGGTTACTATATCCATCTGGAACCAGACCATTGTCTGCTTGCTGTTGGTAATTACTGGTTGCCCACTAACATCCTGACATCTTGTCGTAACGAGATTATGGCGAATGAAGAGGAATGGTTGCGTTGTGTGGAGACGAAGGAGTTTAAGAAATACTTTGGTGCTCCAGAGGATGCTAACTGGGAGAGTCCTCAAGGCTTCGGACTGGAGAAGTTGAAGACCTGTCCGGCAGGTTTCCCTCGCGACTATCCATATCTGCACTACCTGCGACTGAAGGACTATTGTGCCTGGCATCATGTCAGTGACGATTTCTACGAGGGTGACCAATGGCTTGACCAGATGGCGAAGATGTTCAAGGCGGCAAAACCCATGATGGACTTTATGAACTCCGTGATAGATGATTATGAGTAAATGGCTGTTGGCAGTTTGCTGTTGGGTGATGACAACAGGTGCCAATGCCCAAGAGTATCATGTGGAACTGCGGAAGCAACGCTCGTTCCATACCACGATACCTGCAGGTAACTATAGTGGTATCACCTGGCTGGGAGGTAATCGTTATGCGGTAGTAAACGACAAGGCAGCGGAAAGCGGTTTCCACCTCTTCACCATCGACATAGACTCTATCACCGGTGATATCCTGCATGCCTCGGAACATGGTTTCCGTTCTTCCGGGAAAATGAACCGTGATGATGAGGGTATCTGTTTCTTTCCGAAAGACAGTACGGTATGGATAAGTGGGGAAACTGATAATGAAGTGCTGGAATATGCGATGAGCGGGATACTGACCGGGCGCAGACTCCAGATGCCTTCCGTCTTCAAAAAGGCGAAAAGTAACAAAGGGTTGGAGGCGTTGACTTATCAGCCGCAAACAGGTCGGTTCTATACGATAACGGAGAAACCGATGAAAGGTGACAGTCTCTCGCGTCTGCAGAGCTTTGGAGATGATTTCCGTCCCGCCTGCCATTGGCTTTACCGGATGGATGAAAAGTCACAGGAAAAACGTGAGGGGAAACACACACTGGGTGTCCCTGCCTTGGCGGCATTGGAAGACGGCAGGTTGTTGGTGATGGAGCGTGAGGTGTTCAACCCCAAGAAGAATATCGGCTCCTATGTATATAATAAGGTATATATAGTGACACCCGCCAAAGAGAACGAAGGACAGCTCCTTGAGAAAAATCTGCTGGTATCCTTTAAGACGAAATTGAACTTGACGGCACGTAGCTTTGCTAATTATGAGGGTATGTGCATAGGTCCCCGTCTTGCCGATGGCAGACAGGTCGTGGTGCTGATCAGTGACTCACAGAATCAATATAAGGGTTTTCTCAAGGATTGGTTACGGACGATTGTCTTTTAGCGTAATCGAGGTAGTAGCCTATTTTATAGAGCTTGAAGATCCATAGTTGTGGGTGATTGCCGGCGAGTTGTTGACGTTCCCAGGTTCCCATGATATGATGCCATTTCTGCAGCAGCCACAGAGTCAGACTAAGCTGCGATGAGATAAACTGCAACATTCGGGAATGGTCTTTTAGCTCGTCACGGAAAGTATACAGGGTACGTAATCCTTCTTCCGTCTTGAGAAGAAAATCCACGTTATTCTCGAAAATCTCAAAGCTCATGGGATTGTCGATATGTTGGATAGTAATGTGGTGTTCTTCTAGTGTGATACCAAAGAAGACATCCTCATATCCATAATACCGAAAACGTTCATCGAAAGGAAATCGCAACATCAGTTCACGGCGTATCATGAAGTTGGCAGTGTGGAAATCCCGGTAGGGCTGTTGCATCCTCTTTTCCACCCGATGTTCATGTTCGGAAGCATGCTCATAGAGATAGCGCAAATTACCATCAACAGCACCTCTGATGGTCACTCCGCCATATACTACGTCATTCTTGCATTGTATATATTTCTGTAAGAAATCATGACGGCACACGACCATGTCGCTGTCGAGAAACAGCAGCCAAGGGAAGGAGGCTTGCTGGGCTAGGAAATTGCGAATGGCAGCACGTCCTTTGTTAGAGGACCGGACCAGATAGCGACAATGATCCATCTCTGCTATAGGTGCGTTCTCTTGTAAGACCTCTTGGTGATTGGAGCCATCGTCGGCAACAATGATCTCGTAGTCAATATTCAATAGGGCAGCTTGTTCCAGAAGTGTACGAACAAGCGTGATACAACGGTCGTTATAAGTGGGAATGAGAATTGATAAACCTTCCATACGGAAAACAAAATTACGAAAAAAAAGTTATAAACCCAAATTTCCTTTAATTTATTTTGGTGTTATCATCCAAAATAGTAATTTTGCCGCAATTTTGCAAAATAATGAAATAGTAATGAATAAAAACATGATGAAAACATTGATGGTGTGCCTGATGCTCCTGATGGGAAATGTTGCTCAGGCTCAAGACGTGAAAGATATCCTAAGCGGTGTGTTGGGTGGCTCGTCGACAGACGGTGTTGTGAGTAACCTGACTACAGTGTTCTCTAAGAGTAAACAAGCTACCCAAGACAAGATCATCGGTACTTGGTCATATACAGAACCCGCTATCGTCTTCACGTCAGATAATATTCTCGCGAAGGTAGGTTCCAAAATCGCAGCGAATAAACTCGAGAACAAACTGCAGGAGTATCTTACACGCTATGGTATCAAGCCAGGAGCTTTCGTAATGACTTTCAAAGAGGATGGCACTTTCACAGAGACCCTGAATGGTAAGACATCAAAGGGAAAGTGGACTGTCAAAGATTCTAAGCTGCAGTTGACGATTGCCGGTGTGAAGGCACTCAATGTCACTACCCAGATAGATGGTAAGGATATGCAGTTCGTCACAGATGCTACCAAACTGCTGAATCTTTTCAAGAGCCTGGGTGCTAAATCAAGTAACTCGCAGATCAGGACAGTCACCTCGCTGATGAAGAGTGTCAATGGCATGCAGGCAGGTGTCACCTTGCGCAAACAGTAAGTTTTTGCAGAATAATTTGGCGGAATGCAAAAAAAAGCGTACCTTTGCAGCCGCTATTACGAGATAGTAGCATAAAACCGTCGTAAAGACGCTTTTACAAAGCGCAACGACTAAAAGAAATTCAAATTATTAATTAACAATTAAAGTCAAAAACAATGGCAACAAAAATCAGACTGCAGCGCGGTGGACGTAAAGGCTATGCCTTCTACAGCATCGTTATCGCTGACGTAAGAGCACCACGTGATGGTAAATTTACTGAGAAGATTGGTACTTACAATCCAAACACCAATCCTGCCACAGTAGATTTGAATTTCGATCGTGCACTTTACTGGGTAGAGACTGGCGCACAGCCAACAGACACTGTTCGTAACATCCTCAGCCGTGAGGGCGTTTACTTGATGAAGCACCTCCGCGGTGGTGTGAAGAAGGGCGCTTTCGATGAGGCTGCTGCTCAGAAGAAGTTCGATGCATGGAAGGCAGACAAGCAGAAGGGTCTTGAAAAAGTAGCTGCTGACGAGGCTAAGGCTAAGAAGGATGCTGCTGCGAAGGAACTTGCACAGGAGAAGAAGATGAATGAGGAGATTGCCAAGAAGGTAGCTGAGAAGAAGGCTGCTGCTGAGGCTGCTAAGGCTGAGGAAGAGGCTGCAAAAGCTGCTGAGGCTCCTGCAGAGGAGGCTCCTGCTGCTGAGGCTGAGGCTCCTGCTGCTGAGGCTGAGGCTCCTGCTGCTGAGTAAATCAAACTCCTTGAGAAGAATAAAGGCTGACGCTCGAAAGAGTCTCAGCCTTTTTCTTTGTAGAAAGTCTCGTACTTTTGTGCTACTTTAAGGTAGTCATGGTGTCTCCGTATGTATTCTGTGCTTTGCCGTTTCAGTTCCGGGATGCGTTCAGGATGCAGCACCAGTTCTTCCAGTTCATGGCATACACTCTCGTAGTTGGGTAACACATTGATGACAGGACGTAACTCTTTCTCTCCCAGTATTTCATAATTCTCTGGTTCTCCGCCTCCCACGACAATAATCCCTTTCGACATAGCCAAGAGTGCGTTCATTGCTGGTGTGTAACTATAAAGCTGGTCGAGAATCACATCACAATCATCCATCATGTGCTGATACTGTTCAAAGGGTATTCCTTCAGCAACTCTCAGTTCTACCTGCTGTGGATATTTCTTGGCGACCTCCTGTGCTGCCCTCAGCATAATATCAGTTCCCTTGTAAGCACTCCTGTTCTTACTGATACCAGTGAAGATACGCAGTTTACTATGCGTTGTCGGCTGATGGTCGATGGTTGGCAATACTATGGGAAAAGGTATGAAACGTGTCTTGTCAGGAAAAGCGGGTTGATAGCATACCTGATATTCGTAGAGTCCAGTGATGATGCCATCACTATCCATGGCAATTTTTTTGTTCAGTCGTTCCTTCTCTGTACCAATCCAGTCATTCTGGTCTTTCACCGCTTCCGGATCTGTACGTACCTCAGCACCGAAATTGAAATCACTATATCTGAGAGGCTTTTGATGGGTACAGGTGTACACCCAATACCAATCCATGCCGTATGCACCGAGAAAGATATGCTTGTTATGCTTTCTCAGATAGTCGTAGAAGAAAAAAAGTCGTTCCGCTTTGAGTTCAAAGAACATTGGGTTGATCAGTTGTACGACATCATAGCCTCGCATTTTTGGTAGCAGTGTCCATAGTCTGCAGAGTAGTTGGATGCCCCCAATCTTTCCGGGTTTCCGCGAGACGTCAATGTCTCGTGGATAGTTCTTCCAGAAGTCACCATTGGATATCACGCACACTTCATGCCCCAACTCACGCAGTCCCTTGGCTAATGTGTTGTGTACGTTGCTATATTCTCCTATGAGCAATATTTTCATCTTTCTTTCTTTAATAGTGGAAGCGTATGGAGCAGGATGGAACGTCCCATGCTGTTATTCACTATCCGCTGGAACCATGTATATTGGGAAGTGTATTTACCTTCAGGAAGCGGGAACAGTCCGTTATCGTATAGTTGTTGGATGCGCTGGTCCAGTTCTTTCTTAGATTTTGTTTTCACGATGATATTATAGATATAATCCATGGTCAGTTGGGCTATTCTCCGTTGTAGTGCGAGCTTATCCGTATGCGCCATCTTGTCGGTGAGCGTATTCATTTTTGTGATGATGGTATATGAGTCGTCCAGCCGTTTCTGTATATGGGCAGGGTCTGTCTGACTGGTAACCGAAGACTGGTGCTTCCGGTAAAAGTACGCCTGATAATTGGTGGCATATAACTTCTCAGCCCTTAGTATCAACAGAGCCGTGAATTCCTCGTCTTCACCATATTGTATACTGGGGGTGAATCGTAATTCCCCGAGGATAGCCTTGTTGAACAGGTATCCACATGCTGTCCCATGAATATTGTTGTTGCGCATGAAATAGGAGCCATTCACGGGCGTGACTGACTCAGGTGTCACATTGCTATGCCGGTTGGTGGAGAAGTTGAACATCACCATATCCACATTCTCCTGATAGCGCACGATATCCAAGCATTGCTCGTAGGGAGCCTGTATCAGGATGTCATCAGCATCCACAAATTGAATGAATGTTCCCTTAGCGATGTCCAGTCCCTTGTTACGTGCCACGCTGACCCCTCCGTTCTTCTGTCGTACATAGATGATGTCGTCCTCATATGCTCCCAGCTCATTGATAGGACTCTTTTCAGAGCCGTCATCGATAATGATAATCTCCCGTTCGAAGGAGCGCAGGGAGAGTTGCAGGATACTGTCTAAGCATTCCTGTAACATCTGTACGGGCATTTGATAATAGGTGATGATAAAGCTCACCAGCGGCTGGTTTTTTTGAAGAGATGTATGAGTTTGTTGGTTTGGCATAATTTCTTTATTCCTAGTGTGTTAAGTATAATTGCTTTTAGCTTGTCTTTCCCATGGAAGTGTGCTATGTCAACTTGTCTTGCAGCCAAGCGGATTGGTTGCCCAGTGCGTTCCCATACGTCCGACTGGATATTGGCGAGATGTAGATAATAGATGTCGTCCATCGGCATTCCGTTTTGCAGATGGGCATCCAGCAGCATCGACAAGGCGGCACCATCAGCCTGTGCTGTAATACTCTGAGGGTTGGGGCAATAGTGGTAGCCCCCTATTTGCGTGGTAGCTATGGTGGTCGCTGCTCTCAGAAGTTGTGGGAAGGTGTATACGTCCTCGAATATTTTTCCTACGGGGAAGCGTATGTCATCAAACAAATGCCGCCGGTATATCTTGTTCCATGCGTAAGTATGGAGATATGCTTTGGTGTCCAGCCAGTACTCCTGTGTCTGCTGGTAGGTCCTGTCTTCCAAAGAGAGTCTGTTGACAATCGGATATTCCAAGAGATCATAATCGGGATGTTCTGCCATGATCTGCAGAAGGGCAGGGTAGGTGTCGTCTTCTACATAGTCGTCACTATCCACAAAGGTGAGATAGTCACCTGTCGCCATCTCAATGCCCGCATTACGGGCATCACTCAACCCTCCGTTGTCCTTATGGATCACTTTCACCCGAGCGTCTTTCTCTGCCCAACCGTCACATAACACAGGACAATTGTCTGGTGAACCATCATCCACCAGGATGACCTCCATGTCGTCCACACCTTGGCTCAGCACACTTTCCACACAGCGTTGGAGGGTATGCTCTACTCGATAGACAGGTATGATGACAGACAGTAACATGCGACAAAGGTACGAAATAATTTGTAAAATCGTAATATTATTTGTATTTTTGCGTTCAGAAATTAAAGAAAGAGATGGTCGAAGAAGATAGTAACGGTTATCGGCATATACTGAAATACACTAGTGTTTTTGGAAGTGTACAAGGTCTTAATGTCATAGCAGGACTTGTGCGTAACAAGTTCGCAGCCCTTTTTCTGGGAACTGCCGGCATGGGGCTGGCGTCATTGTTGATTGTCACGATGAATTTCTTGTCCCAGGCAGCCAGTTTTGGACTTTCCGTTAGTGCTGTCCGTCAAGTCTCAGCGTATTATGACGAATGCAACGAGAAGAAGCTACACCATTTTGTCGGCGTGGTTCGTATATGGTGTCTGATGGCAGCGCTGATAGGTGTGCTGTTGAGTGTCATTGTCGGTTATTGGACATTGGCACCTGCTGTGGCACTTACGATAGTTGGAGGTGGTGAGATTGCCATTCTGAAAGGCTCTCGCCAGCTTCGCTCCTTAGCCGTCATCCAAACGATAACCGCGATAGCCAGTGTTATTATTAGTGTACCTCTATATTGGAAGTATGGTCAGGCAGCCATATTATCAGTCATCAACCTGATGGCTCTTGCCTCTATGATACCTGCTCTTGTCTCCTCTTATCGCCTGTATCCCATGAGGCTGCTGTTCTCTTCCCAGATAATCAATGAGGGGATGGGGATGTTACGTCTCGGTATTGCTTTTACTTTAGCAGCATTGGCAGGTAGTGGCTCTGAGTTGTTGATACGATGGTGGCTGGAGCACGATGCAGGACTCAGCATGGTAGGACTCTATAATGCTGGCTCCCTGTTGACGGTCACCTATATAGGATTGGTCTTTGCAGCCATGGATAATGACTATTACCCTCGTCTTTCAGCAGTTCAAGGGTTGCAAGAAACCAATGCAATGGTCAACCGGCAGATGGAGGTGCTCCTATGGCTTGTAACCCCGTTGCTGACTCTTGTGATTCTTTGTCTGCCATGGATTGTCCCCTTGTTGCTAAGTGCGGAATTCTTACCGATAGTCCCCATGGCGCAGATTTCTGCTGTAGCTATGGTGTTGAAGGCTGCCACCTTGCCTGTAGCCTATCTTACTCTGGCACGCGGACGTTCTGTCGCTTATCTGGTTTTAGAGACTTCCTATTTCCTTGTGTTTGTTCTATTGGTTATTTTCTGTTTCCGTCAATGGGGACTATTAGGGACAGGTATAGCTATCTTGTTTGCGCATCTGTTTGATTTTGTTATGATTCATGTTTATGCACATCATGCCTTTGGATATTGTCTTGGGAGACGTACTCTTTATATGATAGGAGCCGTACTACTCATTGTTAGTACGGCTCTATGTATTGCTCTCTGTATATACAGTTAGAACATAAAATCTAACTCAACGTCCACCAGGTTATAGTTATGCTTATCAAGTGTTCGGTCGTTAACTCGGGCGTACTCAATGTTCAACTGCAAATTCTTGGTGAAGAGGTAGTCGGCGCCAATCTCGTAGAAGGTCTTGCTGGAGCCCCATTCCTTGCGGTCGCGGTAGATGTCGTAGCGGGCTTTGATGTGCAGTTTCTTCTTAATGATAGGAGCGATGCAGAGGGCATAGTAACCATCCGCTTTGTCGCCGGCACTAAGGTTAGAGCCATAGCCCTGACTATGTATATACTCCGTGCGGAACGTCCAGTCCTGGTCTGTCACATATTCCGCACTGAGCGCATAACGGTTCTTAGGAACACTCCTGCTGACAGAAGCACCGTCAACGGTATAGTTGATGACACGGCTGCCCGTCCATCCGAAGGCACCGATGCGCATGCCCTTGATAGGCATGAACCATATACCGCCGATGATATCCTTGCGGTTGTCTTGGTCTTTCCTGTTGATACCCTCACCATTGAAGACACCAATCTGATAGTGCAGCAGGTTACGTCCCTGACTGTTCTTCAGGAAGTCGCCTTGAATCTGTACACCGATATCACGACCATTGGAAGCCTGTTCTCCTGTACGGTCAGAGAAGCCAACCAGTTTATTGATGTTCTGTGAGTAGCTCATGAAACCTTGTTTGATAGGATGCATGGGGTTCTCAAAACTAAACGAGCGCTTGAACTGTCCCGCCTTCACACGGAAGAAATCATATTTCTGCCACTCAGCCCATAGGTCAACCAGTCTGGGTGAAGAGCCAAGGGTGGAGGTGTTACCGTTGATCTGCATCTGCACCTTCCATGCGAAGTCAGAGATTTTGCCGTCCAGCGAGATTCTCGCCAAGCGAAGGTTGAAAGAGTTCTCTTTACCACCTTCTTTGTCCATACCTTGGTATTGCAGCATGCCATAGCCGCTGATCTTGATGTCCTTTACCCACTGGGGCAGTTCGATGAGGGTCTTTTTCTTCTCTTTTTCCTGTGCTTGGGTTGTCATGACAAAACCTGTCGTCAACAGGGCGAGGATGATGATTCTTTTCATTTTTTTCTATCTTTTCATTAATAATACTACATTCTCTACATGGGGGGTATGCGGGAACATATCCACAGGTTGTACGGCTGCCACCTGATAGTCTGCGTCCAAAGCCTGCAGGTCACGAGCCTGCGTGGCAGGGTTACACGACACATAGACGATACGCTGTGGAGCTGCCTGCAGTATGGTCTTTACCACGTCGGGGTGCATACCGGCACGGGGTGGGTCGGTGATGATGACATCAGGACGACCATGCTCCGCGATAAACTCATCTGTCAGGATGTCCTTCATGTCTCCTGCGTAGAACAGGGTATTGTCAATATGGTTCTCCTGTGAGTTGATCTTAGCATCCTCGATAGCCTCTGGCACATACTCGATACCTATCACTTTCCTGGCATTTCCGGCAACGAAATTGGCAATCGTTCCCGTACCTGTGTAAAGGTCGTATACCATCTCGTCACCTGTCAGACCGGCAAACTCACGAGCCACACTATACAGGTGATATGCCTGTTCGGTATTCGTCTGGTAGAACGACTTCGGTCCCACTTTGAAGCGCAGATTCTCCATCATCTCGTAGATATGGTCATTGCCTTTGAAGGTCAGTATCTCCTGGTCACCGATCGTATCGTTGCATTTCTGGTTGTTGAGATACATCAGTGAGGTAATCTGCGGGAATTTGCCGGCGATATGTTGTAACAGCTCTTTGGCACGTTGCTCATCACCGTCCTCATCGTAGTGGAACTGTATGATGACCATCAACTCACCCGTATTCGAGTTACGGATGATGATATCACGCAACAAACCTACCTGCTGACGGAGGTCGAAGAAGGTGAATCCGTTCTGGATGGCATAATCACGTATCTCATTGCGTATCTGGTTATGCAGGTCGTCCATTAACCAGCATTTCTCTATCGGCAATATCTTGTCGAAGGCTCCGGTGATATGGAAGCCAATGGCAGGGATATCCTTCAGACTCTGGCTCTCGTCATGGGGCAGGTTGTCAATCTCCTCCTTCGTCAGATAGCGTTTGTTCGAACAGCCGAAATCGAGTTTGTTACGGTACTCCTTTGTCTTCACACTCCCTAAGATAGGACGGAACTCGGGCAACTGCACCTTTCCGATACGTGTCAACTGGTCGTACACCTGCTGCTGTTTCATCTTCAGCTGCTCCTCGTAGGGCAGTTGTTGCCACTTACAGCCCCCGCACACACCGAAATGCTGACAGAACGGTTGGGTACGCAGAGGACTGGGAGTATGGAGGCAGACAATCTCTGCCTCCATAAAACTATGTTTCTTCCTGCGGACCTGCAGGTCACATACGTCACCGGGAACAGCCCATGGCACGAAAACCACCATGTCGTCGACTCTCGCCAATGCCTTACCCTCGGCAGCATAGTCGGTGATGGTGATATTCTCCAGTAAGGGTAGTGGTTTCTTCTTTCTCGCCATGCCTATCTTGCCGCTACGTATTTATGAAGGGTAGCACGAACGGCACCCTTGCCGGCATAGAGTTCCTTGACCATGCCTTCAATCTGTTCTCCGAGTCCTGCTTCGTAGAGGTTGACACCAAAGATGTCACTTCTGCTGTAGAGCTTTTTCAAAGGACTCCAGTCTTGGTCTGCCTTGCCAATCTCCAGAGGTGCCACGATAGCCTGCAACTCCTCCAGCAGTGGGTCGGGAGACGGCTCGAAAGCGGTACCGTCGTCCTTGATGCCTTTCAGATAGCGGGCATAGCCAGCCAGGGTCAGTGGGATGAGGACGAGGTTCGACATGTCAAGACCTCTTGCGATGTATTTCTTGATGGTCTCCCCGAAACGGATGGGCAGCTTCTGTGAGGTGTCCATGGCGATACGCTGCGGAGCATCCGGCATGAACGGGTTGGGCAGACGGCGGTTGATGACAGCGCCGATAAACTCATAGGGATTCAGCACACCAGGGTCAGTAACGACCGGCATTGCCTCGATATAGCCTATTTTCTGGATGAACGCACGCAGGTCGTCGTCCTTCATCTCTGCAGAGATAAGGGTATATCCCAGCATACAGCCATAGATGGACATGGCAGTGTGCAAGGGGTTCAGACAGGTCGTCACCTTCATGGTCTCTACCTTGTCAACGGTCTCACGGGTCGTATACAGCGCGCCGCCCAGGTCAAGTGGGGGACGGCCGTTGGTATAGTCATCCTCGATGACGAGATACTGCACTTCCTCGGCATTGACGAAAGGAGCCGTGAAGGTGTGCTTCTCGGTCTCGATATAGTTGTTGTCCTCGAAACCGTCCTTTGCCAGCAGCTCCTTCACTTTCTCGTGCGGACGGGGAGTAATCTTATCAATCATCGACCATGGGAAGGTGATCTTCGTCTTGTTGCGGACATAGTCGGCAAAAGCTTCAGGCACCAGTCCGTCATTCACCCAACGCTCGGCATACGCCAGTACACCAGCCTTCACACGACCACCGTTGTGCGAGCAGTTATCCATTGACTGGACGGTCAATGGTAGCCTTCCTGCCTTGAAACGCTCATAGAGCAGGGCTGTCACCTTACCAAGGGCGAACACAGGACTCAAGCCACGCTGCAAGTCAGCCTCATTATAAGAATAACCTTTCTCTGTGATGGTGAACGAGATCATCTGCAGACTGGGGTTACGGAATATCTCCACCAGACGGTTCCAGTCCTCAAACTGCGGGTCTGCCTTCAGCGCCTCCGTCACACTGGCAATAACCTTCTTCTCGATGTTTCCGTCACTCTGCAGGGAGACGAGCAGAGACAGGTTGTTGTAAGGCTTGTATGCCTTGTCGATGACCTCGAAGTCAAAGGTCTCGGCGACGATAACGCCACGGTCATATTTCCCCGTGTTCAGTGCGTCGTTAAGGATGGCGGCAGGGAAGGCACGGAAGATGTTGCCACCTCCGAAGTGTACCCATGTCGGTTCTTCGTGTGTCTTCTGTCGTACTGCCTGTATATCGAATTTGGGAAGCTGATAACCTTTAGACTCCCATTCAGCGGCGTTATAATTGCCACTATAAATATCATTTAGTTTCATTACTTCAATATTTCAATTTTTCAATTTTTCAATTCTAATCAAAGAATCCCGGTTGTTTGTATTCTATTCCTAACTCACGGTCGACAGTGGCAAGGATACCCTGCACCTGTCCGAGGGCAAACATACGACCCAGCAGGGTGTAGCCCGAGTTATGCCCATGGCTCGACTCGTCCATGATACCGCCCTTCTCGTCGGTGAACGTCATGCCATGGTCGACACGCATCGGCAACTGTGGGTTCTCCTTCTCGAAGATACGGCACAGCTCGATGAGGTCGGCACGTCCACCCAGGTGACTGGCTTCCGTGAAGTCGCCATTGGGGAAGATATGACAGGAGCGGAGGTGTACGAAATGGGTGCGTGAGGCAAACTTCTTCGCCATCTCCACGACGTTATTATAAACTCCAGCCGAAAGACTTCCTGCGCAGAATGTCAGACCGTTATGCTTGTTGGGGACGGCGTCGAGGAACCACTGGATGTCCTCTTCCGTACGGACGATACGTGGCAGACCGAGAATCTCGATGGGGGGATCGTCGGGGTGAACACACATGTTCATGTCGCACTCCTCACAGACAGGCATAATGGCTTCCAGGAAATATTTCATGTTGGCACGGAGCTTTGCTTTGTCGATACCTTTGTAGAGGTCGAGGAACTGACGGAATTTCTCGATAGGAGCCTTGTCGTTCTCCGAGAAATTACCCGATACGAAACCTTGTGTCTTGATGATGATGTTCTCTACCAGTTTGTGGTCTTTCTCCGGTGTCATCGTCTTTGCCAGCTCGTCACACTCAGCCAGTACGTTGCGTTCAATCTTTTCGCCTTTGGTGTTTCTCATCTCAAAGGCAGCCCATTCCTCTCTGGCACCCTCACGCTGGAGGATATAGATGTCGAAATAAGCGAACTCCGCATAGTTGAAATAAAGGTTTGTCGAACCGTTCGGGTTGATGTGTAACAAGTCGGTACGAGCCCAGTCGAGTACAGGCATGAAGTTATAGCAGATGCAGTGGATACCCTCTGCCGACAGGTTGCGCAGCGACTGCTTATAAACCTCTATCTGCTCATCCCTGTCAGGACCGCCGTACTTGATCGTCTCTACGACGGGCAGGCTCTCCACCACGCTCCAGCGCATGCCGTAACTCTCGATATACTCACGCAAGTCGCGTATCTTCTCTCTTGTCCAAACCTCTCCGAGGGGTACGTCATGCAGTGCTGTGACGATACCCTCCACGCCGATTTGTCTGAGTTGTGCAAGAGTGATCTTATCCTTCTTGCCAAACCATCTCCATGTTCTTTCCATAATAGCTGAATTTTATTGGGTAAATACTATTCGTTTTTTTCCATTTTCTTCTGGATATAGGCAAAAGCCTTCTCCCAGTCAGTGTCAAGTGAGAAGCGCAGCAGTGCCTCTCCGCTGTTATAGTAAGCCAGCACCATCTCCTTATCCTTATCTTTGAAGAGGGGGTGGTCCTTGCTTGCCTCCATGAACATCTTCGTCATCTCCTGCTGCAGTGCCTGCGGCATCTCGTTATACTGCACGAGTTTCTTGATGTAGAACTGTACGAAGTCATCCATGGCAAGAGCCTGACGGTCGAGGAAGTACACAGACGAGTCGGGCATCTCTTCCTGCATCTTGATGACGAGGTAGTTGAGGGCGTCCAGTTTAAACTGACTGATAGCGCGTACGATACCTGCCGACTGCTGGTTCTCCACGATGGCTTTGTTCTTCTGGCGCAGTTCGTTGAACACTTCCTGTGCCTGTGTGTTCATGCCGATAAAGAGCATGATGACTAACAGAATCTTTTTCATTGTCATGTTATTGTTGTTTTGTTAAGTATTTCTTGTGAGTAATCACGTTAGGAAGTTCCTCCTCATAATGGGTCACCATCACCATCGTCTTGTTACGCCGCTGGCAGAAGGTCTCAATGATGTCCTTCACACGTCTGCGGTTCCATAGGTCGAGACCGTGCAGGGGCTCGTCCAGGATCAGCAGCTGGGGGTCTTTCACGAAGGCACGGGCAAGCAGCACCAGCCGTTGCTCTCCGCTTGACATCTTAAGGAACGTGCGGTTGTATTTGCCTTCGAGTCCGAACATGTCGAGCCACCATTTACAGATGGCATACTCTTCCTCGTTGGGTTTCACATACAGTCCCACCGAGTCTTTCAGTCCGCTTGCCACGATTCTCACGGCGGGGATGTCACGCAGATAGGAGCGGTGCATCTCGGGCGACACGTAGCCGATGTGCTTCTTGATGTCCCAGATACTCTCTCCCGTACCACGCTGATGGTCGAAGAGGGTGATGTCACAGGCGTAGCTCTGCGGGTTGTCCGCACATACCAGGGAGAGTAGGGTAGACTTTCCGCTCCCGTTCTGTCCTGACAGTGCCCACCGTTCTCCGTTATGCACCGTCCAGTTGAGGTCTCTCAGTATGGTGCGGTCTCCGTAGCGTATGCTCACGTTCCGCATATTGATGACCTCGTCGGTATGGTAGTCGTTGTCCTTATACGGCAGGTCGAGGATGGCATCCATCTCGTCCTTGGACAACACATGCTCCGGGATGTTCACCTGTCGGAAGTCATACTGCTCTTTGGTGCAGGGCTCCATCACATGTGCATCCCGTATCTCTATCACCTCCGATACCGAGTCAGGAATATCGTCGGTCTTCGAGAGCACCAGCATGATGTCGATGTCGTGTTCTGTTACCAGCAGTTTCAGCAAGTCTTTCAGCAGGTCGCGTGTCTCAGCGTCCAGTCCGATAAACGGGTTCTCCATGATGAGCAGTTTGGGATTAGCGAAGAGGGTCTTCGTCAACTGGAATTTCCTCAGCTCACCACTCGACAGTGTGATGACATATTTGTCGAGCAATGGCTCCATGTGGAAAAGCTCATACAGGTGGCGTTGCAGTTCGCGGCGCTCAGGAGTGTCCTCCCCGGCAATATTATAGGCACGCTCCAGCAGTTCCCGCACATTGGGAGTCTCTGGGTCGATGTCATGTTGGTTCCATCGCAGTTGCAGGTAGTATGTTTTGTCGACGGCAGGTCCGTACGAGTCGCTGAAGGCGATATAGCGCAGCTTGTCGCTTGCCATGTCCCGTCTCAGTTTCTCGACATACAGTGTCTTACCACTTCCGTTCCGTCCTACTATAGCTGTTATCTTATGCATCGTTTTTATTTTTACTTTCAACTCTATCCTCCCTTTACCTTAGAGGGGTTTTTGTTTACGAAGTCCTTCCAGCCCCGGTAGTGTGCCTGCGACTCAGGACGGTTCATCTGCATGTAATGGCAATAGGCGGCACCAAGGGCATCCGTCGCATCCATGAACTTCACCTTCGCATCCTCGTCGAATTTCAACAGGCGCTGCAGCATCCCTGCCACCTGTTCCTTCGACGCCCCACCGTTACCCGTTATCGCCATCTTGATCTTCAGCGGCGCATACTCATGGATGGGTACCCCGTGGTGGATAGCAGCGGCAATGGCAGTGCCCTGTGCCCTGCCGAGCTTCAGCATAGACTGCACGTTCTTTCCGAAGAAAGGAGCCTCAATCGCCATCTCGTCAGGCAGGTAGGCATCGATGATACCCGTCACACGCTCGAAGATATGTCCCAGCTTCAGGTAGCCGTCTCCGAACTTCCGCAGGTCTATCACACCCATCGTCACCATCTCAGCCTTGCCGTCCTTCACTTTCAGCACGCCATAGCCCATGATGTTCGTTCCAGGGTCAATGCCCAATATTACCTTTTCCATTTCGCTACAAAGGTACGAAAAATTCGATTAATCAATATCAAAAGAGAATAATTTTTTGTTTAATCTGTCTTTGTTATTAATTATTTCGTATCTTTGCAGAGTGATAAATATAAAAACTAAGATTATGAAAAAAGTGATTTTGTCGATGTTGGTATTGTTGGCAATGAGTTTTTTGCTGACTTCTTTTGATAGTGCAAACACTGTGACTGAGAACAAATTGGTTGGTAAATGGGTTCTAGTGACAAGTGTAGAGTATGATGATTCTTCTGTGAAACAGTCAGAAGAGGGGGGAAATGGTGTAGTATGGGAATTTTCCGATAAGCAATTAATCATCCATGATAATAATGATGAGTTGGATGGTGTACCTCTCACTTATTCTTATAATGATGGAGTTATTAGTGTTGACAAAATCTTCATTACCTATAAAGTATACGAAATAGGAGAGAATAAACTTGTTATTCGCTCGGCACCTTTGGGTGGTGTGTATGTAGTATTAACTTTTAAGAGAAAATAGTACCTTCTGTTTTTATCTTAATTGAACGTTTTTCCATTCCTTGCTCATAGCGGGAGACACTAATACTGATGGGGTTTGTATCTTGTTGTTCTCAAGAAACGACTGGTGCTTAACCTCATCAGTAATATAATTTTGCAACTCTCCTAGTGTTATGTTCCCTTTGGTATCCTGAATCTTCTTTAAGAGATAGTAAGTAAACATCCCGTGACGTTTCTCATTGAAAGGATATGCAGTCTCGTCACCTTGTGCTGCAGTAAATACAACCATGTTCCCGTTAAGTGTCTCCGGTTTTGCCTTGATAGCAATACCACGTGCAGAGGCCATCATGTCACCTTCACGTTTAGAGCCGCTGAAACAAGCATCGAGGAATACTGTGACACGTTCTGCGGGCATCTTACTAAACTCCGAATAGAGTTGTTTGAGAGAATAGGCAGATTCAACATCACTTCCCATACCGTCTACGGGCAATAAATAGGCGGCTTTTGTTGTCTCGTCAGGAATACCATGCCCAGCATAATAAAATATGGCGCGTCCCTTACCTCCACTGATGTCCATGGCTTGACTTAGCCAGCGTACTGCTGAGCGTATGTTGTTCAGTGTAGCATTGGTAAACAGCTTGATTTGTTTCTCAGGGACACCAAGTGTGTTCTGAACATACTGTTTGAAGATATTGGCGTCATTCTCCGCATAAGGTACATCCGCTTCGTTATCGTAGTTCTCATTTCCGATGATAACGGCAAAGGTGTTTCTATCGGTCTGCCCAACTTGTGGGATAGTCTTGTCAACTTCGTCTATAGCATTCTTTTGTTCGTCCTCTATCATTTTTTGCAAGTTGACCAGATTTTCTTTGGCTTTTTTGTTACCTTTGTCCGCTGCCCTCTGATACCACAGAGCCGCCTGTGTGTAGTCTTTTTTCACTCCTGAGCCGTTCTTATACAACACGCCGATATTATTCATGGCGTTTGAAACACCTTGGCTGGCAGCCTTCTGATACCAGTACATAGCTTGCTCATAGTCTCTTTTAACACCTTCTCCTTTCTGATAACGAAGTCCTAAATTATATTCTGCGACAGAATATCCCTGCTCTGCCGCTTTCCTGAACCAGTATACAGCTTGCTGCCAGTCTTTCTCCACGCCACTTCCTTCGCTGTAACAAATGGCAATGGTGTTTTGTGCTTTGGGATCGCCTTTCTGGGCTGCCTCAATGTTGTTGGCATATTTTGAGTTGTCTTTCTTCGGAATTGTCGTTTCTGCATGTGGGGTTGGAGCAGGAACTTGTTCACCTAATTTGCTTCGAGCTTCTGCTAATTGTGGCTTAATGGCTGTATAGCCTCCAGCATTTGCTTTTTCAAGCCAATAAACGGCTTTGGCATAGTCCTTAGGAACACCATAGCCCTCCATATAACAGACTCCTAAGTTTCCTGCCGCTGTCGCCTCTCCTTGGTCAGCAGCTTTCTTGTACCAATAAATTGCCTTGGTGTCGTCTTGCTTAACACCTGATCCAGTTTTATAGCACACACCCAAATTCAGTTGTGCCATCGGGTTTCCTAAGTCAGCGGCTTTCTGAAAATATGCAACAGCCTTTGTGAAGTCTTTTTCTGTACCCCAGCCGTTATAGTAACACATTCCTGCATTATAAGAGCCCATAGGGTAGTTTTGCTCACTAGCTTGCTCAAACCAAAACAGAGCTTTCTCTTGGTCTTGAGCTATTCCCTGACCATAGAGATAACAGCATCCGAGATTGTACTGAGCCATAGAATAGCCTTGTTTAGCAGATTTTAAATACCATGAAAATGCTTTCTCTATGTTCTTTTTAAGTCCCCAGCCATTATAGTAGAGCAATCCGATATTGTATTGTGCTACAGGGTTGTTCTTTGAAGCAGCTTTTTTGTACCATTGATAAGCTTGTTCTGGATCTTTGCTAACACCAATTCCGTTGATATAGCAGTTCCCGATTTCAACTTGTGCGTTGCTGTCCCCAGTTTTTGCTGCTTCTATGTTTTTGATATAACTGTCTTGGCCAATCATATTAAGTGATATGGTCAGGGTCACAACTAGTATAAAAAATCTTTGTGTCATCATTTTATAGTTTTGGGTATTTCTGTTTGCAAAAATACGTATTTTTTTTGACTTACCCAAAAAACATCCGTAAAAAAGCTGTTTTCTTGGAATATTGTTTGTTTTTGCCTTTAGTGACGAAAATAGTACTGTTATTCACCAAGTTCCTTATCTCGAAAGATGGTGAGACCGTTCGTCGCTATGCGCCCACTACGGATCCCAAGGATTTCGAGCAGGACATCGAGGCTATGCTGTAAGCATGGTGTCTGATATCAATATCTCCCGTGTGTCGTTGACGCATGGGAGATATTGTTTTTTTATGTAATAAATTTGGAGTATAAATTTAGAATGATTATCTTTGCATATTATTTAATGAACAAGAAAAGAATATGAAAAGATTGTCATTTGCCATCATCCTTGCCTGTTGCACGCTGGCAGTAGCGGCACAGGATGCTATCCGTGTGAACTACAAGGGGGCGAAGCCCACCATCAGTGATTTTATTACAGCCTATCTTGCTCCCTCTAATGATGAGGAGGATGGCTGCGACGAGGAAGCCATGAGTGGTATTCGATATGCTTGGGAACGCTATCTCAAGGGGTTTACACATGACGAAAACTATACCTTCACCCTTGATTCCAAGAATGGCTTTGCAGTCTATGAGGCAAAATACAATAATGATGATTCTGAGCTCTTGATAAGAATCGAGATGTGTTATTGGAATGAGGCTGACGGTAAGCACAAACTGTTTGCCTACAACCATAAGTCTTTTACGAATGGTAAGTATGACCCAGGACAGTATGACGGGTTAACCTTTATGCGCTACAATAATGCCACCAAGAAGATGACCTATCACTCAGATGATGGCGTAGAGGCTTTTAAAGAGACAAGATCTCCTAATGTAGAGTATTCCTGTTCCCTGCCACATTCAGGAAAAGACATCATTGTCACATGTTGGGAACGCAACGGCAAGAAGACCCAGAAGACACTGAAGTGGAACGGACATGGGTTCAGCTATTGACCCTTCAACTCGTCGTTCACTGTCACTGTCACAGAAATAGTCTCAGAGTCTCAGTAACTAAAATTGAGATTCTGAGACCGTAGGATAATTCACTATGTTCGTTTTCAAAAAACGTTTCAGCAAGAAAGCAAGGAAATACGGGAAAGTATAGAATTGTCCGTTCCATCCGATGTTTTTATATCCCAACTTGATACCATATTTCACATCAGGATAAGAATTCCATTTAATAAGGTTGTTGAGAGAGGCTGTGGCACCATCCTTAGCCTTGACTTCTATTGGTACCAATGTGTCTGCATCGCGTACGAAGAAATCCATCTCAAGTGAAGGACTTTCGTGCTTGTAGAAGTATAGCTGCTCGTAGCCAGACTTGCGGAGCATCTCTCCTACGACATTCTCGTAGATGGCACCTTTGTATGTGCCAAAGTTCTTGTTGGCTCTCAGATCCTCCTGGGCTTCCTCGTCAAGTGATGCTATGAGCAAACCCGTGTCATGATAGTATATCTTGTAATAGTCAGTCTCATAATTTCCCTTCAAAGGCAACTCAACATTGCTCAGGCAGTAGCACACGTTAATTACTCCTGCTTCTTTCAACCATTCTACGGCTCCGATATACTCCCTGTTTCTTGCCCCTTTGGCAATTTTCGAAATCTGGTATTTCTTATTTTCCTTTGCCAAAAAAGTAGAGATATGGCTATAAACAGCAAGTATCTTTGCCTTGTCCGTATGTTTTGCATATTTAGTGATATCTTCTTCGTAGTCTTTTAGCAGTTGACGTTGTAGTTCAAGCGTGCCTTCAAAATGCCCATTGTCGATATACATCTTCACCACTTCAGGCATCCCACCAAGACTCATATAATCTCGGAATATATCAGTCATTGTGTCCAACTCCAGCTGGGAAAATGGTTGCAGGGCAGTCATGTGATGATACATGTCTTCAATCTGTTCGGGCTGATAACCCTTTGCCCAGAGGAACTCTTCAAAGTCCATCGAATGCATTTCGAAGTCTTCCTTGAAGCCTACGGCATTGGATTCTATTTCTTCGTAATAGATGCCCATCAAAGAGCCGGAACAGATGACATCATAGCGACCGTCCTGACAAAAAGATTTAAGCGAGGTTGCACAATCAGGGCATTTCTGTAGCTCATCAAAGAAAATCAAGGTTTTGTAGGGTATGAATCTCCATGAGGGCTCCAGTAGAGAGATATTCTTGATGATAGTCTCCACCTCGTAGCCATTGTCAAAGATAGCCCTGAACTTCTTTTGCAGCACAAAGTTAATTTCGATGACTGATTCGTAATTAGCCTTACCAAATGCCCTGATAGACTCTGTTTTCCCAACCTGTCTGGCACCTTTTACAATCAATGGTTTCCTTTTTGGGTTGTTCTTCCAATCCAAAAGGTACGTATCTATCTTTCTTTTAAGCAGTTCCATATCAATAATCACATTTTCGGATGCAAATATAAGCAAAAAATCACATTTTCGGATACAAATATAGGTAAAAAATCACATTTTCGGATGTTTTTTTTATTCTATGCATCCCTCCGCCACCAGTGTCCTGTATAATCACTCAGAAATTCAGCCTCTGTGTACCAGTCATACTCATACCAATCGGTAGAGTGACCAAAGAGATTCTTCTTTGAATCATATTCAAGCCAATGTGTGGAGCGGAGCATACCACCAAGATAGTGCGTATACTCATGTTCATTGTCGGGGTCGTTCTTCAGTGCTTCGAGCATCTGTTCCGTTGTAATCCATTTCTTTTCTTCCATAACTTTTTTCGGCAAAGGTCGGAGATCAGATTGAAATAGCCAAAATAATTTGATCTATTTCGATCTTTTTTGTTAATATTTGATCTTTCTGCTTTTTTCTCCCAAATGCTGTGTAATTTTGCAGTAGTATGAAGAAGTATCATGTGGAAGTGTCTGAGATGCTAAGTAGAATTGTGGAGGTGGAAGCAAATAATGAGATTGAAGCCACTAAAATGGTTCGAAAAATGTATAAAGATGACATCATCGTACTTGACTATTCTGATTACAAAGGAACAAATATCTGCGTGAAAGATGAGAAATAGAACCTAAAGTGCATCGTTTTTCGAAATAATTCGTTATCTTTGCGCTTGCATTCGATACTCATCTGAGTGCAAAAGACATCGTGGAAAATTAGATAGCAGTATCTAAATTCGATAAGACCTCAGACATAAAAGTCCACCAAACATTTTATACAGAGGGTCTTAGGGAATGCGGATACGCCTATCATTGTATAGGCGTACCCCTTCCTTTCTTCTCTCTGTATGGGCTTCTGTGGTGGACTGCCTTTGTCTGGAGGAGAAATGCGAGGGTGGTACGCTTTCTTTTTGTCCACCACAAAAAGAAACAGATGAGTACAGAGGCAAAACCTTTTTTGAAGTGGGCTGGTGGCAAAGGGCAGCTATTATTACAGTTGGACGAGCTATTAGCTCATGAGCTGAATCAAAAAGAGTTCACATATTTAGAACCGTTTGTAGGTGGTGGGGCTATGCTCTTCCATATGTTGCAGAAGTTTCCGAACATCTGTAAAGTGGTGATAAACGACATTAACAGTTATCTTATTACTGCTTATAGGGCAATAAAGAATCATCCAGATGAGTTGATAGATAATCTTTCCAAATTGGAAAGGGAGTATTATCAATTATCCAGTGTGGAGGAAAGGAAAAATTATTACCTTAATGCAAGGAAAATATTCAATGAATATAAATTGGATGATATTGAACGTACCAAATACTTGATTTTCTTGAATCGTACATGTTTCAATGGACTTTATCGGGTAAACGCAAAAGGAAAGTTTAATGTCCCGTTTGGCAGTTATACGCATCCAACAATCTGCAACTCAGAGGTTATATTGGCTGATAGCAAGCTGCTTAACGGTAAAGATATTATCATACTCAATGGTGATTATGAGAGGACTTTAGATTATATTAGTGATGGTCTTAACTTCTTCTATTTCGATCCTCCTTATCGACCATTGAATGCGACTTCTAGTTTTAACTCGTATGCAAAAGAAGAGTTTAATGACGATGAACAAGTGAGACTGCGAAATTTCTGTACAGAAATAAGTAAGATGCCAAATGTCAAATGGATGCTTAGTAACTCGGATTGTTCTGCAAAAAATCCTCAGGACACATTCTTTGAGGATTTATATGCTGACTACCATATTCAACGTGTCCATGCCTCTCGCGCTATTAATGCAAACCCCAGTAAACGTGGAAAACTAACAGAACTGCTTATCAGGAATTATGAATAAAGATTTTAACTTGTTTATGTCTCAACTGCAAGAGACGAACCAGACACTTGATTTCTTCTGTGATTTCGACAAGATATCGGCAAATGTAGCAGAAGTGGAAATGAGTTTGAATACTCTTAACTATCTCATAGGAAAAGATGATTTAGCCAAAGGAGTTGCTGATATATGGCAAAGAGACTCAAAGGTTTTCGAGGTGCTAAGTATTTTGATTGCTGTAAGGGATGAGGGAAAGAAACCTGTTGTGGACAGCAAAGGAAATGTGGTGTTGTTGAGAAGTTATTTTGGCTCTGCAGCGAAAGTTGTTGAATTCTTACAAGATACTGGCTTGGCAGACATCTTTATGTCTCGTCGTATCAAAAACTTGGTTGACTACGTGTTTGGTATTGAAACAGGATTGGATACTAATGCACGCAAGAATCGTAGTGGACACATTATGGAGAATACTGTGGCAAAACGATTCAGAGAGAATAAAATAAATTTCCGTCAGGAAGTATATTCTTCTGAATTTCCAGAACTATCTGTACTCGGCACAGACGAGAAAAGGTTTGATTTCTATATTGAGACATCTAATAAGAAATATCTCATAGAGGTGAATTTCTATAGTGGTGGCGGTTCCAAACTGAATGAGGTGGCTCGTGCCTATACAGAACTGGCACCTAAGATTAATTCAGTAAAAGGCTTTGAGTTTGTGTGGATAACAGATGGGGTGGGTTGGAAGTCTGCTCGTAATAAACTGGAAGAGGCTTATCACACTATTCCAAGTGTATATAATTTGACTAATCTATCAACATTCATCAACAACATCAAATGATAACACCCTATTATAAATCAGCTACTCATGACTTTAACCTAGTTCATGGTGATTCCTTCGAGGTATTGCCCCAGTTCGATTTTCAGTTCGACATGATATTTGCCGACCCTCCCTATTTCCTTTCAAATGGTGGCATTTCTGTGCAGAGTGGGAAAATAGTTTGTGTGGATAAAGGTGACTGGGACAAAGGTATGCCGGCAGATGATATCAACGCATTCAATTTAAAATGGATATCGCTGTGCAGGGAAAAACTGAAAAAGAACGGCACGATATGGATATCGGGTACATACCACAATATATTTTCCGTAGCGAATGCGTTGACGGCTTTAGGCTTTAAGATTCTGAATGTGATAACGTGGGCAAAGACGAATCCACCACCTAATATCTCATGTCGTTATTTCACATATTCCACGGAGTTCATCATCTGGGCTCGAAAGTTGGAGAAGGTGGCTCATTATTATAATTATGCGTTGATGAAACATATCAACGATGATAAGCAAATGACTGATGTATGGCGTTTGCCTGCGATTGCTCCATGGGAAAAACACTGTGGCAAGCATCCTACGCAAAAGCCTTTGGGTGTATTGTCACGTATCATCTTAGCATCCACAGAGCCTGGTGCTTGGATTCTTGACCCGTTTGCAGGTTCTTCCACGACGGGCATTGCCGCCAACTTACTTGGTCGTCGATTCTTAGGTATCGAACGTGAAGAGGAATTTGCTGCGATGAGTAAGGCTCGACGGCAGGAAATAGACAAACTCTCCACTTTTGCAGAATACCGTCATAAGATATCCGACATCGTCAAAGCCGAGGATTCCCAAACCAACTGCTTCGCTCAAGAGGAACCACCCATCGTCCCCTTGCCGTTCTTGGAGTAAATTGTGGAATAACATCCCTTCACCCCTTGGAGCCTTAGGCTCTGAGGGTAGGAGGGGCTTCTCTAAACCATAACCCTGATTCAGGGTAGTGGTTTGACATCAAACAAAGGCACCCTCGCAAATCGCGAGGGTGCTTCATGTATTCAAACTGCTTAATAAGATGCTCGTATTGTATAATAAGATGCTCGTATTGTATAATAAGATACTCGTATTGTTTAATAAGATGCTCGTATTTTTTGATAGGAGCATCGGAATTCTTCGCGCGCGCACGCGCATACATAAAGTTTTTTACCCTTGCAACCGTTGCCACCTTGCAACACTACTTGAGAATCAGTATGTTACGTGTGACAACGAGGTGACAAGGGTGACAACGAATGGCGTTTTTGCCAAGATGCTGCATGCGGGTTGCGAAGCCCCGGGCTTCGAGGGTCGAAGGTGCCGCCTTCAGGGGTCGGAGGTGCCGCCTCCGTGGGTCGAAGCCCGGGGCTCCAAGGGTCGAAGGTACGGGCTTCATGCCCCTTGTGTATTACAGGTTGTTGACGATAGCTTGGATCTTTTGTCTCGTCTCGTCGGTTTTCTGTTCGTCGATCTTTGCCGTCACGATGCCGCTGTCCTCAGCATGCCAGTAGTTACAGATGTCATGATACTCTGCTGTGGCACCGGTATAGACACCGGGAGAGTAGGAGGACATGAGGAGTGCCATCTTCTTCACCTTTGCTGGTGCGTTGACACAATGTAAAGGTATAACCTTCACCGTTTATCAACAAACTTATAATCCTTATATTGCGAGTGGGGGAAGGTAAACAGATGGTCTGAGATTCCTCCCACCTTGAAATTACTGATCTTAATAGTGGTATGGAAAATGCCCAACTTGATACGGACGTTGATAGGGTGGTGGGTATGATGGTCGAGCAGGACACGTGCCTCCTTGATACCTTTCACACCTTTCTTTGCCTTCAGCGTGATATAATAACCCTTCTCCGGGTCGTTCTTGATACTGTAGTTGTAGTTGTCGGGTAAGAACTTAAACTTTGTGGCGTACTTGTCACGCTTGTCAGAATGGGCATCGTAGATGGTGACGGTCTTCTTCTTACGTTCTAAACGATAGTAAGTGACATCATCATTCCACGCGATGTATTTCTCATCCATGAACTTACTCTTCTTACCCTTATTCCAGATGGTGCCCTCCGTCTTGTAGATGCCAATGATATTGACGGCATAATGCAGTTGGGAACCCTCTGGACCAAATACCATCTCATACGCCTGGTCAAACATCCTGCGTGCCTGACGGGCATTAGGAGACTCCTGTGCCTGCAGTCCCATGGGGAACAACAAGCACAGGAGAATCAATACTGAAAATTTATAGATAATTCTCAATGAACTATAAACTATGAACTATAAACTATGAACTACGAATTATACTCCTGCCATGACTTGATCTTGATGTCCTCTTCCTTCAGAGCGGTAAACGCCTCGATGAAAGCTTTGGCAAGACGGACATTCGTCATCAGAGGAATATTATGGTCGATAGCACCACGGCGGATGCGGTAACCATTGGTCAACTCACGCTTGGTGTGGTTCTTGGGTACGTTGACGATGAGGTCGAACTGGTGGTTGGCTATCATGTCCATCACATTGTTCTCACCATCCTCATCAGGCCAGCAGACAGTAGTTGCCTCGACACCGTTCTCATTGAAGAACTTGGCAGTACCAGCAGTGGCATATACCTTATAACCCTTCTTCACGAGTTCACGGGCAGGCTCCAGCAAGCTGACCTTACCCTTGGCGGCACCACTGGAGATCAGTACGCTGCTCTTGGGGAGGCGGTAGCCGGTGGCAATCAGTGCGTTCAGCATTGCCTCGTTGAGGTCGTCGCCCAGACAGCCTACCTCACCCGTTGATGACATGTCGACACCCAGTACAGGGTCGGCATTCTGCAGACGGGCAAAGGAGAACTGGGATGCTTTCACACCGATGCGGTCGATGTCGAACTCACTCTTCTCTGGTATCTGATAAGGAGCGTCCAGCATAATCTTGGTCGCTGTCTCGATGAAGTTACGCTTCAGAATCTTCGATACGAAGGGGAACGAACGGGAAGCACGCAGGTTGCACTCGATGACCTTCACCTCACGGTTCTTGGCAAGGAACTGGATATTGAAAGGTCCGGAGATGTTCAACTCCTTCGCAATCTTACGGGAAATCTTCTTGATCTGACGGATGGTGGAGAAATAGATGTGCTGTGCAGGGAATACCATCGTGGCATCACCAGAGTGTACACCGGCATACTCCACATGCTCGGAGATGGCATACTCAACGACCTCACCCTTGTCGGCGACAGCGTCGAACTCAATCTCCTTGGTATCTGTCATGAACTTCGAAACCACTACCGGGAACTCCTTCGACACCTCTGTTGCCATGGAGAGGAAGCGGTGCAGCTCCTCATCATCATAGCAGACATTCATCGCAGCACCTGAGAGTACGTAGGAAGGACGGACAAGGACGGGATAGCCTACCTCCTCAACGAACTCCTTGATATCGTCGAAAGAGGTCAGGGCACGCCATGCCGGCTGGTCGATACCCAGTTTGTCGAGCATGGCAGAGAACTTGTCGCGGTTCTCGGCACGGTCGATATTGACAGGACTGGTACCCAGGACGGGAACGCCCTGGCGATACAACTTCATGGCGAGGTTGTTAGGAATCTGACCACCCACGCTGACAATCACACCGCGAGGCTCTTCCAGGTCGATGACATCAAGCACACGCTCCAGTGACAACTCGTCGAAATACAAACGGTCGCACATGTCATAGTCGGTAGATACTGTCTCGGGGTTGTAGTTGATCATGATGGACTTATATCCCAGCTTACGTGCCGTGTTGATGGCATTCACCGAACACCAGTCGAACTCCACGCTCGAACCGATACGGTAGGCACCGGAACCCAGTACGATGACAGACTTCTCATTCTTATAGTAGCTGATATCGTGCTTGGTAGCGTATGGCTTGCCATCAGGAGTGGCAAAGGCTGGCGTATGGGTATAGGTGAAATACAAGTAGTTGGTAAGCTCAGGATGCTCAGAGGCAACGGTGGGGATGCGCTTCACGGAAGGCATGATACCCTTGGACTTACGATACTGGCGTACCTGCAAGTTCTCCTTCTCCATATTGCCTGTCTGTGGCTTCAGGACGAAGCGGGCAATCTGGAAGTCGGAGAAGCCACACTGCTTCACCTCTAATAATAACGAGGTGGGCAGGTCTTCCAACTGGTTGTACTCCATCAGCTGATGCTTCAGGTCTACGATATGCTTCAGTCGCTCCAGGAACCACTTGTCAATCTTGGTGAGTTCCTCGATATGGTCGATGGTGTAACCTTCCTCCAGCGCCTGTGCGATGGCAAAGATACGGAGGTCGGTAGGATTGGCAAGTGCATCCTCCAGGTTGTCGAACTTGGTGTGGTCGTTGCCCACGAATCCGTGCATGCCCTGTCCGATCATGCGGAGACCCTTCTGAATCATCTCCTCGAAGGAGCGTCCGATAGACATGATCTCACCCACAGACTTCATGCTGGAACCGATATGACGGCTGACACCAGCAAACTTGGTGAGGTCCCAACGGGGAATCTTACAGATCATATAGTCGAGGCTGGGAGCCACGTATGCTGAGGAGGTCGTACCCATCTCACCAATCTGATCGAGGGTGTAACCCAATGCAATCTTGGCTGCTACGAAGGCGAGGGGATAACCCGTTGCCTTGGAGGCAAGAGCGGAAGAACGACTCAGACGAGCGTTGATCTCAATGATACGATAGTCGTTGGTGTTGGCATTGAAAGCGAACTGGATGTTGCACTCTCCGACGATGCCCAGATGCTTCACGCACTTGATTGTAATTTCCTGTAGCATTTTTACCTGCTCCTCTGATAATGAGCATGTTGGAGCTACGACAATAGACTCACCAGTGTGGATGCCGAGGGGGTCGAAGTTCTCCATGGAGGCTACGGTGAAGCAACGGTCGTTGGCATCACGGATGCACTCGAACTCAATCTCCTTCCATCCCTTCAGCGACTCCTCAACGAGAATCTGAGGAGCGAAGGTGAAGGCACTCTCAGCAAGTTCCACGAAGGCTTTCTCGTCAGGACAGATACCACTGCCCAGACCACCCAGTGCGTATGCTGAGCGGATCATGATGGGGAAGCCAATCTCACGGGCAGCCTTCAAAGCATCGTCCATGTTCTCTACGGCATGAGAGACAGGTACTTTCAAATTGACCTCAGCCAGCTTCTTGACGAAGAGGTCACGGTCCTCGGTGTTCATAATTGCCTCTACAGAGGTACCCAGCACTTCCACACCATACTCTTTCAGTACTCCGCTCTGATAGAGTTCCGTACCACAGTTCAGTGCCGTCTGTCCACCAAAGGCAAGAAGAATGCCGTCAGGACGCTCCTTCTTGATAATCTCTGTGACGAAATGCGTGGTGACAGGTTGGAAATACACCTTGTCCGCAATACCTTCAGAGGTTTGGATAGTCGCAATGTTGGGATTGACCAAAACAGAGGAGATTCCCTCCTCACGCAAAGCCTTCAATGCCTGTGAACCCGAGTAGTCAAACTCGCCTGCCTGTCCGATTTTAAGGGCACCCGAGCCTAATACGAGTACCTTCTTCAATTGTTTCTTCATATCGTAGATAAATTTTTTGATTGCTACATATCGGGATGCAAAGGTAGTGATTTTTATGGGAATAGCAAAACATCATTTATATAAAAAATACTAATGCGTATGATTAACGTATGAATATTTAGAAATTATTTCGTATATTTGCATTCCAAATTACTAACACAAAACATTTGTTGAATAAAGTTTTATGAAAGATTTCAATTATTACGCACCTACGGAAGTGGTGTTCGGAAAAGAGTCGGAAGAGCAGGTTGCTCAGTTAGTGAAGAAATATGGCGGACACCGCGTCCTCGTGCATTATGGTGGTCAGAGTGCCAAGCGCTCAGGACTGCTGGATAAGATTTGCCGTCTGCTTGACGAGGGGGGCATTCCCCACGTGGAGTTAGGAGGTGTCGTTCCTAACCCCCGTCTGTCCCTCGTCAGAAAAGGCATCGCCCTCTGTAAGGAGCAACAGGTCGACTTTATCCTTGCCGTAGGCGGTGGTAGTGTGATTGACTCCGGTAAGGCGATTGGCTATGGTGTTTGCAACGAAGGTGATGTGTGGGATTTCTATCTCCGTAAGAGAGAGGCTTCCGCTTGTCTGCCCATCGCCTCTGTATTGACGATTCCCGCAGCGGGCAGTGAGATGAGTGAGGCTTCTGTGATCACGAATGAGGACGGTGACGTGAAACTGGGCTATTCCAATAATATCAGTCGTCCGAAATTCGCCATCATGAACCCCGAGCGTACTTATACGCTGCCTCCTTATCAGACAGCGGCAGGTGTGACGGACATGATGATGCATACCATGGAACGCTATTTCACCCATGACGGGGACATGGACCTGACAACGGCGATTGCCGAGGCTGTGCTGCGTACGATGAAGGACAGTGTCTTCTATGTGCTGAAGAATCCAGAGGACTATCGTTACCGTGCCCAGATCATGTGGGGTGGCAGTATCGCTCATAACGGACTGACAGGCTGTGGTATCCGTGACGACTGGGCTACCCACCAGCTGGAGCATGAGCTGAGTGGTATGTTCGACGTGACCCATGGTGCTGGTCTTGCCGCCATCTGGCCCAGCTGGGCTCGTTATGTCTATCAAGAGGATGTCAGCCGTTTCGTCCGCTTTGCCGTCAACGTGATGGATGTTCCCAACGACTTTACAGACCCTGAGGGTACTGCCCTCCGTGGTATCGAGGCGATGGAGCGTTTCTACCATGCCATCGGTATGCCCATCAATATCCATGAGCTGATTGGTCGTGAGATAACGGACGACGAGATCAAGGAGATGGTTCGCAAATGCAGCTTTAACTATACTGCCACCAAGGGATGTTTCAAAGTGCTGAAGGCAGAGGATATGGAGAAGATTTACCAAATGGCCAAATAAAGACACGCTATGAGAAAACTTTTTGTCGCAGCAGGACTGCTGATGCTGTCCATGCCAGCACTTGCCACGAAACTGATAGGACTGAAAGTCATTGACAAGGACTATCTGATGATTCAGTTCAGGGATGGTGAGGTTCATTATCGGGACAGTGGAACGGGAAAGAGTGCTTTCCTGGGTCATTCTTTCGAAGAGGGTGATGATACTCTGTTTGTCTTTGGCAAGCGGTTGAATACTGAGGTGGCACAGAAAGCCAGCCAGTGGCTGATCACTTCCAAGGATGACAAGACGTTCAAGAAACAGCGCCCGGAGGTGGTTTGGCGGAAGTCGAAACCTATGAATACCGACCATACGCTGACCAGTGAACTGGACCATTGGCTGTTCTTGAAACTCCCTCGTTCGATGCGACAAGGTTGTACGTATGAGGTGTCCATTCCCAAAGGCATGAATTCCGACCAACAGACAGCCACGGTGCTGTTTGATGTCTGGAACACGCAGTCTGAGGCTGTGCATGTCAATATCATTGGTTACCATCCCGCACAAAGCAATATGGCTGCCGACCTCTACCAGTGGTTGGGAGATGGCGGCTCCCGTGACTATCATGCCTGGGAGGGTAAGAAAGTTTACCTCTATGAGGTGAACAACCACAAGAAGGAACAAGTGGGTGCCGTGAAATTCTGGAAGTCGAACAGTGCTTATAAGGAGGAGGCTGGTGAGAAGAACCTGGTAGGTACGGACGTGTGGAATATTGACTTCCGGAAGACTGTCCCCGGACGCTACCGTCTGGTGGTGGAGGATGTCGGATGCAGCATGGACTTCGATATCGCAGAGAATGTGTATTTCGAACCATTCCACTATTCTGTAAGGGGATATTATTATATGAGACTGGGTGAACCAGCTGATCCTGCTCATGTGTTCCCTGTGCCTCGCCAGCCCCAGTTTATTGCTGATGTCAATCCGAAAGGGTTCAAGATATACAAGACGGACTTGCACCCATGGCATCCCGACTGGCGTAAGCTACAGGGTGACGTGTGGGATGAGCCACATTTCAAGAAACCGGAGGAGTCGGTCTTCTGGCAGCATCGCCCGGAAGGTCATCCAACGACGAACGGAGCGATAGGCGGACACTCAGATGCCTTTGACTGGGACCGCCATCTTGCCCATATCAGTAATATCTACGATATGCTGTTGCCCTATATTCTCTCTGGGGGACGCTTAACTGACGATAATCTGGGTATCCGTGAGAGTGGCAATGGTATTCCAGACTTGATAGACGAGGCGCGTAATGAGGTGGACTTCTTCCTCAGCATTCGCGATGGAGAGGCATACTCACAGGGTGTTACGAATCCCAGTGCTGACTGGACGGTGATGTTCCAGGCAGGATGTACCACCATGGCGGCATGGGGAAATGCCGCTAACTGTGCGATGCTTGCCGACGCTTTCCGTATTGCGGGCATCGACAGCTTGCGGAACTACTATACTGATGAGGCTATCAAGGCATACCGCTTTGCCAGTCGGCAGGAGAACCAGCAGTTGGACGACCTGCAGGACATCGGCAGTATCCGTATGCGAGGCAGGGACTTCCGGCAGATGGCTGCCGCTTTCCTCTATAACGTCACCCGTGATCCCGCTTGGGAGAAAATCATGATTGAGGGCAGCGAGATTAAGGATGACCATACACCGCTGTTCAAAAGGGGTAAGGACGGGTACTATCAGCTATGGGCTGCCGCTGCCTATCTGACTTGTCCTTATGACCGTCATGATGGTGCGTTTTACAAGAACCTCAAGGCGAGTGTCAAGGCTCATGCTGCCGCCTATAATATAAATAAGGTGTCGTTGCGTCCTTCACGTCGTGCTGCCACGGATGACCGCTGGCAGACCTCTCAGAACCTCCAGTTGGTGATGCTTACCCATTATCTCACGGATGATGAGGCAGAACGCAGGAAGTTGGAAGATGTCATGTATATGGAGGCTGGATGGAGCTTAGGACGTAACCCCGGCAATATCGTAGAGATGACTGGGTTAGGGGAGCGTCATCTGGAGAATGTCTACTCCACGGGACGTAATGACGGTGCTCCTGGTACCCATCCCGGACAGACTCCCTTCAACGGCACAGAGACATGGTCGCCAGGACATAACGGTGGTGACGGTCGTCTGTTGACGAATGCCTGTTATCCTTCATGGAATGAAGGAGGATGGCCCCGTCAGGAGTCGTATTTCAACCAGCGTTACTTCTGGGTGAACGGTGAGTTCACTCCTCGTGAGACGATGCGAGGGAAGATGGCATTGATGGCATATTTATATTCTATACGTAACCCGTTGCTGGAAGAGAGTAAGCTCCCTTTCGGCGCTCCTGATTTCAGCAAGATACAGTCGTCTGACTATCTCCCTGCCATCAAGGAGGGTATCCGCCAACAGCGTGAGGCAGTCCGTTGTATTGCGGAGAGCAATGAGACTCCTACATTTCAAAATACAATCGTGGCTTTTGAGCAGAGTGGGGTGTTGTTGGACAAGGTGATCAGTGTCTTCTTCTGTCTGACGAGTGCGGACAAGACTGCTGAAATCACAGAGACCCAGAAAAAGGTGATGCCGTTGTTGGCTGACCTGAGTAACGAGATCTCGTTCAACGAGAAACTCTTTCAGCGCATCAAGTATGTGTATGACCATGAGAGAGGGAGTCTGAAGGGTGAGGACCTGAAACTCTTGGAAGAGACCTATAAGGATTTTGTCCGTTCGGGTGCCCTGTTGTCAAAAGAGAAGATGGAACGGATGAAGGAGATCAACAAACGGATCTCCGACCTCCAGCAACAATGGGGTAACATGTTGCCGGAGGCAACCAACAACGCTGTCGTTTGGGTGAACTCGAAAGCAGAGCTTGCCGGTCTTAGTGAGACGGACATCGCACAGTGTAAGAAAGATGCGGAGAACCGTGGAGGTAAGGCTCCTTATTGTATTGTGATTGTCAATACCACCCAGCAACCGATTCTCGCCAGTCTTGACAACCGTGAGTTGCGCCGTAAGGTGTATGAGGCTTCCGTCCATCGTGCTGACGGTACAGGGAAGTATAATACTTTTCCCATTGTGGTGGAACTGGCAAAGCTGCGTGCCGAGAAGGCGAAACTGATGGGTTATAAGAACTATGCGGCGTATTCATTGGAGAACCGTATGGCTAAGAACCCAGAGAATGCTTATGCGTTCTTGAAACAGCTCATCAAGGAATATAAGCCAAAGGCTGATGCGGAGACCAAGGCGATAGAGACTTATGCCCGTAAGTCGATGGGTAAGTCATTTAAGTTGGAACCCTATGACCGTTTCTATTATTCCGCGAAGATGAAGAAAGAGCAGTTCTCTTTGTCAGAGGATGATGTGAAACCATATTTCAATGTCGACAGCGTACAGCAGAATGGAGTGTTCTATGCCGCTAACCGTGTCTATGGACTGACCTTCAAGCGTCGTCATGACATCCCCACCTATCATCCGGATATGAAGGTGTTTGAGGTCATTGACAAGGATGGAAAGACGCTGGCGCTTTTCTACAGTGACTATTTCCGTCGTCCTACCAAAAGGGGTGGGGCATGGATGAGCTCATTTGCCAAGCAGAGTCATTTCCGTCATCAGAAGGCATTAATCTATAATGTGTGCAACAATGCCAAGGCTCCCGACGGACAGCCCAGTCTGTTGTCATGGGATGAGGTGACGACACTCTTCCATGAGTTCGGACATGCCTTGCATGGCATCCTCTCCAATTGTGAGTATAACGCATTGAGTGGTACTGCCGTGGCACGTGACTTCGTGGAGATGCCGTCGCAGTTCAATGAGTCCTTCGCCACCATTCCGGAGGTCTTCGACCATTATGCGAAGCATGCCGTGACAGGGGCTTCCATGCCTGCCGATTTGAAGGGTAAGATGCTTAACTCCATCAATTTCCACTCTGCCTATGCGCTGGGTGAGAACCTTGCCGCCACTTGTCTGGACATGGCATGGCACATGCTCAGTGAGGAGGAGATTCCCACGGCAGAAGAGGCACCAGCCTTTGAGCGTAAGGCATTAGAGGCTATCGGACTGCTGGATACGCAGATACCTCCCCGTTATTCTACTTCCTATTTCAATCATGTGTGGGGTAGCGGTTATGCGGCAGGTTATTACAGCTATCTGTGGACGGAGGTGCTTGCCGTGAATATTGCTGACTGCTTTGCACAGCGTGGTGCCCTGAAACCTGCAGTGGGTCAGTCGTTCCGTGATAAAATTATCAGTCGTGGTAACACCCGTGACCTGATGCAGATGTTTACCGATTTCACAGGTCTTCAGGCTCCTGATGCTGCGGGATTGCTCAAGGCAAGAGGTCTTTGAGAGTTTAGAGTTGAGGGTTGAGAGTTTAGAGTTTAATATTATGGCAACAGTAGACGATAAGAAAGTGATATTCTCGATGGTCGGGGTGAGCAAGACCATTCAGCAGAATCAGAAACAAGTGCTCAAGAACATCTATCTTAGTTTCTTCTATGGTGCGAAGATAGGTATCATCGGTTTGAATGGTGCGGGTAAGTCTACCCTGATGAAGATTATCGCTGGTCTCGACCAGCAGTATCAGGGGAATGTGGTGTGGAGTCCCGGCTATAGTGTGGGTTATCTGCCACAGGACCCTCCTTTGGATAATACGAAGACGGTGAAGGAAAACGTGATGGAGGGTGTACAGCATGTGTATGACGCACTGGCTGAATACGATGACATCAACGTGAAGTTCGGATTGCCAGAGTATTATGAGGATGCTGACAAGATGGAGAAACTGATGGCTCGTCAGGCAGAGCTGCAGGATATCATCGATGCCACGGATGCATGGAATATGGATTCTAAGCTTGACCGTGCGATGGCTGCCCTGAACTGTCCTGCTGGTGACCGCAGTGTCGAGAACCTGTCTGGTGGTGAGCGTCGTCGTGTGGCTTTATGCCGGCTGCTGCTCCAGAAACCTGACGTGCTGTTGCTCGATGAGCCTACCAACCACCTTGATGCGGAGTCTATCGATTGGTTGGAGCAGCATCTGCAACAATACGAGGGTACGGTGATTGCTGTTACTCACGACCGCTATTTCCTCGATGATGTGGCGGAGTGGATTCTTGAACTCGACCGTGGTGAGGGTATCCCTTGGAAGGGTAATTACTCGTCATGGCTGGAGCAGAAGAGTCAGCGGCTTGCCTTGGAGGAGAAGACTGCCTCAAAGCGTCGTAAGACGTTGGAGCGTGAGTTGGAATGGGTACGCATGGCTCCTAAGGCACGGCATGCAAAAGGAAAAGCTCGTCTGAACTCGTATGACAAGATGCTCAACGAGGAGCAGAAACAAAAGGAGGAGAAACTCGAGATATACATTCCCAACGGTCCCCGTCTGGGTAATAAGGTGATAGAGGCAGTCCATGTGGCAAAAGCTTATGATGACAAGGTGCTCTTCAGTGACCTTAATTTCTCACTACCTCCTAATGGCATTGTGGGTGTGATAGGTCCTAATGGTGCAGGTAAGACAACCTTGTTCCGTCTTATCATGGGACTTGAGGAACCCGATGCGGGTAGCTTCTCGATAGGTGAGACCGTCAAACTGAGCTATGTTGACCAGCAGCATAAGGATATCGACGCCAATAAGTCTGTCTATGAGGTGGTGAGTGGTGGTAATGAGACCATCCGCATGGGAGGTAAGGATGTCAATGTGCGTGCCTATCTGTCCCGTTTCAATTTCAGCGGTGCCGATCAGGAGAAGAAGTGCGGGGTGCTCTCTGGTGGAGAGCGTAACCGCCTGCACCTTGCCATCGCCCTCAAGCAGGAGGGTAACGTCTTATTGCTTGACGAGCCGACTAACGATATCGATGTCAACACACTGCGTGCGTTAGAGGAGGGCTTGGAGGCTTTTGCCGGTTGTGCGGTGATTATCAGTCACGACCGCTGGTTCCTGGACCGTATCTGTACCCATATCCTGTCGTATGAGGGTGACGGTCATGTCGTCTTCTTCGATGGAAACTATTCCGAATATGAGGCGAATAAGGCTCAGCGTTTAGGACTGGAAGAACCTAAACGGGCACGCTATCGCAAATTAATGGAAGAATAGGCTATTTCTTCAGGAAATATCCCACATGGTGGGTATCGCCTTTGTCGTTAAGGGTTCGTAGCTCATAAACTCCCTTTGGAAGATCGGAGACGGAGACTACGGGCCCTAATGGTTTTTGGGCTATCATATTGCCGGGCATCGTATAGACTACGAAACAGCTGGCTTGAGGAAGTTTCTCAAAGTCGGGAACCTGTAAGCTGTAGCCATCGTTGGGAATCAGTTCACTCTGGGATGCCGGTTGATAGGTGGCAGATGCCAGGCGCTTGGTATTTGTCGAGGTACTCTCGATACCATAACGGTTGACGGCAGTGACAACGTAATAGAGTGGGGCATCAGTTGCGGAACGGCGGACAGAGAGATGTTGCTGCATCTGACGAATGGCGATGAGGTTACGGGCATCATTGATGTCTACGGGATAGTGCGTAGAGGCATAGACATTATATGTCAGGTAATTACCATTGCTGGTGTCGACGGCTCCACTCCAACGGAGGTTGTCCCCATTGGTAGTGCGCTCCACTTGTAATGATGTGGGAGCCTGAGGGGCTGGCTGATGAACTTTCATAGGAGGTACGACAGCAGGGAAAGCGTCGAAATCGCAGACAAAATCATACAGGCCCTTGGTGTTATTCGTCAGGAAGCGGCTGCGGAAGTAACAGTGTCCCAGTCCCAGGTCACGAGCCACATACATCTGTCGGGTGATAGCATCCAACGACCAGTTACCCTCGCTGCGGATAAGACGGTAAATACCCAGTCCGGAGGCAATCTCACGTCCATAGCGGTGCTCACTCCAGTCAGCGGCAAAAGGATAGAAATGCTTGCCGTCGTAATACATCATCGGATAGAGCTGGTCCATCAATCCGTCACGTAACCAGCTTTGCGCATCCTGACAGACTTTGTTGTATGCATCCCAGCCTCCAGTCTGATATCTGGTGAGATTGTCGAACTTGCCTAACGGAGAACAACTTAGTTTAACCCATGGCTTTAACCCTTTGACTTTCTGGTTGATAGCCTGTACGATGCGAGTGATATTGTCACGTGCCTGCTGGCGTGAGATGCGTAGCGGATAAGTCTCAGGATAGCGGATATAGTCAAGGTGGATGCCGTCCACATCATACCGTTTTGTAATCTCCTCACAGATGGAAGAGATATACTCTGCCGTACGGGAGTCTTCCGGAATCATACAGGCATCCTCACCGATACGGCGCATCAGTTCAGGATGTGCCTGGCGTAGTTTCTTGGCACCATAACTGTTCCACTTCCCCGTGGGAACCGTAACCACCCAGGCGTGCAGTTCCATTCCCCGTTTATGAGCCTCGTCGATGGCAAACTGTAATGGGTCGTAATGCGGCGCTGTGCCGAAAGTGCCACTGATGCAACCGTCCCATGGCTCAATGAGGGAAGGGTAGGTGACCGTTCCTCTTATGCGAGCCTGATAGAGAATCGTGTTGACATTGGCACGCTTCAACTGGTCAAGGATGTGACAGAGTTCCTGTTTCTGTTTCTGCTCCACAGAAGCAGAAGTCCCTTTTGTTGACGGCCAGTCAAGACCCTCCAGTGTGGTGAGCCATACGGCACGAAGCTCCTGTTTGGGTTGTGAACTCAGTGCCAGCGTACTCAGCAAAAGGAATATGATAATAGCATATTTTTTCATGTTGTCGTTAATTTTGGGTGCAAAGATACGAATTAATTAGGAATTATTCGTATCTTTGCAGGCAGTTTTAAAAATTATAGTATAATGATATCATTTACTCTGAGCTTAATAGCTCTTTTGTTAGGTTATATGCTCTACGGACGTTTCATAGAGCGTGTGTTTGGTCCTGATGACCGCGAGACCCCTGCCATTGCCAAGGCTGATGGTGTGGACTTTATCGTTCTTCCCCCTTGGAAAATATTCATGATACAGTTCCTGAATATTGCAGGAACGGGTCCTATCTTCGGTGCCATCATGGGTGCCAAGTTCGGTCCTGCCGCTTATCTGTGGATTGTGCTGGGTTGTATCTTCGCCGGTTCTGTTCATGACTACTTCAGTGGTATGCTCTCCGTACGTCACGGAGGTGCCAACCAGCCTGACCTGATCGGTACTTATCTTGGTAAGACCACCAAGAACATCATGCTGGTATTCTCCGTTTTCCTGCTGATGATGGTTGGTGCTGTCTTTGTGTTCAGTCCTGCCAAGATATTAGGCGGTATATGGGAACCTGCTGCTGTTGTTGAGGGTATGGGACAGTATACTTTCTGGATTATCGTTATCTTCATCTATTATATCATTGCCACGATGCTGCCTATCGATAAGATTATCGGCAAGATATATCCGTTGTTTGCCTTCTCATTGCTGTTTATGGCAGCAGCCCTGATGGTGATGTTGTTTGTCAAGATGCCTAATATACCAGAGATATGGGAGGGACTGAGTGTTCCTGCCCTGACACCAAAGAATATCTTCCCTGCACTGTTCATCACCATTGCCTGTGGTGCCATCAGTGGTTTCCATGCTACCCAGAGCCCGTTGATGGCTCGTTGTATGAAGCATGAGAAGCAGGGTCGTCCCATCTTCTACGGTGCGATGATCACTGAGGGTGTTGTGGCATTGATATGGGCAACAGTGGCAATGTTCTTCTTCTACAACAATCCCACACCAGGTTATGAGACCATTGCCGGTGGTGCTGCCGCAGTAGGTGATGCCCCCTCAGTGGTGAACCTGATATGTAACGACTGGCTCGGTGTCTTCGGAGGCATCCTCGCCCTCTTGGGTGTTGTTGCCGCTCCTATTACCAGTGGTGATACCGCATTGCGTTCCGCCCGTCTGATTATTGCCGACTTCATCAAGGTGGAGCAGCATAGCATCAGCAAGCGTCTTGCCATCTGCATTCCGTTGTTTGCCGTTGTGATGGCGTTGCTGATATGGCAGATGAACGACAAGGAAGGCTTCAACATGATATGGAGCTGGTTCGGTTGGAGCAACCAGACATTGTCTGTATTCATGCTGTGGGCTATCACGGTTTATTTGGTACAACAAAAGAAACCGTATGTCATCACACTGATTCCCGCTATCTTTATGACAGTGGTCTGTGTTACTTTCCTGCTCTCTGAGCAGATGTTCAAACTCTCAGTGGGAATGACCTGGGGTATTGCAGCCGTGACACTCATTGCGTCACTTGTCTGGTTCTACCTGTGGCTGAAGAAGAATGGAAGGATTGAAGAGTTGAAGAATTGAAGGATTGAAGAATTGAAGTAATCGTCGCAAGACGCTTTTGCAAAGCGAAGCGACTAAAAGAATTGAAGTAATATATTTAGGCTTATGTTAAGTGTAGAAGAATTAGTAGACCGCCTGATAGACCTCTCTTTTGCGGAGGATATCGGTGACGGCGACCATACCACCCTGTGCTGTATCCCAGAGGATGCGATGGGAAAGTCACATCTGCTTATCAAGGAAGACGGCATCCTTGCCGGTGTGGAGGTGGCAAAGGAAGTGTTCCGCCGCTTCGACCCTGACATGCAGGTGGAGGTGCTGATGCAGGATGGCACGAAGGTGAAGAAGGGTGACATCGCTATGATAGTCACGGGACGTGTCCGTTCCCTGTTGCAGACAGAGCGGCTGATGTTGAACATCATGCAGCGCATGAGTGGTATCGCCACCATGACCAACCGTTATGTGGAGCGTCTGAAGGGAACCCATACCAGAGTGCTGGATACCCGTAAGACAACGCCGGGCATGCGTATGCTGGAGAAGCAGGCAGTGAAGATTGGCGGTGGTGTGAACCACCGTATCGGACTGTTTGACATGATCCTGCTGAAAGACAATCATGTTGATTTCGCTGGAGGTATTGTCAATGCCATTGACCGCTGTCACCAGTATCTGAAAGAGAAGGGTCTCGACCTGAAGATAGAGATAGAGGTGCGCTCCTTCGAGGAGTTGCAGCAGGTTCTCGACCATGGTGGTGTCGACCGTATCATGCTCGATAATTTCTCTGTGCCCGATACGAAGAAAGCCGTTGATATGATAGCAGGACGCTACGAGACAGAGTCGAGTGGCGGTATCACCTTTGACACCATCCGTGACTATGCCGAACAGGGTGTCGATTTCATCTCAGTAGGTGCTTTGACACACTCCGTGAAAGGACTCGATATGAGCTTTAAGGCATGTTAGGAGCCCTTTTTGTAGGAACTCTGTTGGCTGCTGCCAACGTGAAATATCACCCGCCAGTGGATTACCAGATTACACTGGCGGGAAATTTTGGTGAGCCCCGTCCTAACCATTTCCATGGCGGATTAGATGTCAAGACTGATAATGTGGAAGGTAAGCACATCTACACGATTGGTGACGGTTATGTGAGTCGTCTCACCGTAGGTATCGACGGCTTTGGCAATGCGGTCTATGTCACCCATCCGGAAGGTTATACCAGTATCTATTGCCACTTGAAGAAGTTCTCTCCCAAGTTGGAGAGGGTGGTGCATCGCACCGGGCGGCGTGACGAGAAGATAGACCTTCACTTTACTCCTCTTGACTTCCCTGTCGCTCAGGGACAGCTGATTGCCATCAGCGGGAATACCGGTCATAGCACGGGACCTCATCTGCATCTGGAGATCCATGATACGAGGACCTGGGACATGATGGATCCCCTGGATTTCCTCTCTCCCTTTGTCAACGACTCTGTGGCTCCCAAGGCACATAGTGTGATGGCATGCCCAGTGGCTGGCGAGGGTTCTTTTAATGGAGGTAGTAACAAACAGACCTTCGGCTTCTCCTCTAACCATATTGAGCAGGAGCTGACGGCATGGGGAAAGGTGGGTTTTGCCCTCTGGGCTGACGACTATATGCAGAACGTCTATAACCATTATGGCATCCGCGAGACCATCCTGATGGTTGACGACAAGCAGGTGTTCCGTTCTGATGTCCACCGTATTCCCGTCTTCAGCAACCGTCAGGTGAACGCATGGGGTGACTATCACCACTGGCTGCATAACAAGACATGGTATATGCGGTCGTTCATCCCTGAAGGTGTGACCCTGCCTATCCTGCAGGCGGATGAAAACAACGGCTATGTGCTGTTCAGCGAGGAACGTCCTTACCAGTTTACTTATATCCTCCGTGACTTTATGGGAAACGAGTCACGGTATACGTTCACGGTGATGGGAAAGAAATGTCCTGTCGCCCCATTGAGTGCCAGTCGCTGCAATGTCCGCTATGACAGGCTCTCCCTGATCTCCCTGCCGGGTATGCAGCTGACGATACCTGCCGGAATGGTGCAGGAGGGACTGACCGTCATTCCGAAAGTAGACCAGGGGAGTGTCTCCAGACGTTATACCTTCTCCCAACAGCCCTGTCCGCTCTTCGGATGGGCGGAGCTGAGTATCGCCATCCCCGATGGTGTGGATACCTCCCGTCTCTATATCGACAGCGGGGGACACGACATGGGGGGTGTCTGTCAGGACGGCTGGATAACCACCCGTATCCGGGAGTTGGGAGCCAGTTATGAATTGAAACTTAAACAAACAGATAAATCATGAAGAGATTGTTTTTAATGGCGGCTGTCATGGCAATGACGGCATCTGCCGAAGCATGTACCAATTTTATGGTAGGCAAGAAGGCAAGTACCGACGGCTCCGTCATCTGCACTTATAATGCGGACTCCTATGGTTCTTATATGCCTCTGTATCATTATCCTGCCGCCAAGCACCAGAAAGGTGACAAGCGACAGGTCTATGAGTGGGACACCAACAAGTACCTGGGAGAGATTGACGAGGCTTTGGAGACCTATAATGTCGTGGGGAACATCAACGAATGGCAGGTGACCATCGGTGAGACGACCTACGGCGGTCGTGAGGAGATGGTGGACTCTACGGGTATCATCGACTACGGATCCCTGATCTATATCACCCTCCAGCGTGCCAAGACGGCACGTGAGGCTATCCGTATCATGACGACACTGGTGGAGCAGTACGGCTATTACTCCGAGGGTGAGACCTTCTCCATCTGCGATCCCAACGAGGCGTGGATCATGGAGATGCAGGGCTGCGGTCCTGACCGTTCCGTCTCCAAGGAGCGTACCGTATGGGTGGCGATGCGTATTCCCGATGATGCCATCTGTGCGCATGCCAACCAGAGCCGTATCGGTAAGTTCAATATGAAGGACAAGGAGAACGTGCTCTATTCCAAGAATGTCATTAAGTTCGCCCGTAAGAAGGGATGGTTCACCGGTAAGGACGAGGACTTCTCATGGAAGATGGCGTATGCCGCTCCCGACTTCTCGGGTCGTCGTATCTGTGATGCCCGTGCCTGGAGTTTCCTCAACCATCATAAGAAAGGGATGGAGCGTTACCTGCCATGGACTTTGGGACTTGACAAAGACGCAGAGGACATGCCCCTCTGGGTAGTCCCCGACCAAAAGGTGAGTGTCGAGGATGTCATGAACGACATGCGTGACCACTATGAGGGCACCGCCATGGAGATTGACTCTACCGACGTGGGTGGTGGTATCTGGCAGATGCCGTATCGTCCTACCCCTTTATATTATAAGGTGGACGGTAAGAAATACTTCAACGAGCGTCCTGTCTCCACCCAGCAGACCGCCTTCTCCTTTGTGTCACAGATGCGTTCCTGGCTACCCCGTGAGGTGGGAGGCTGTTTCTGGTTCGGTAATGACGATGGTAATATGGTTGCCTACGTCCCCGTCTACTGCTCGATGACCCGCCGTCCAGAGTGCTTCAATGCTCCGGGTGCCGACGATATCACGTTCTCAGACAAGAGTGCTTATTGGGTATGCAACTGGGTGAGCAATATGGTGTATCCCCGTTACTCGGCAATGTTCCCTGACCTGAAACAGGTACGTGACTCCCTGCAGCATGCCTATCTCACCCAACAGCCTGCCGTAGAGGCAAAGGCAAAGGGTATGGCTCCTGCCGAGATGCAGAAATTCCTCAACGACTACAGCATCCAGCAGGCACAGCAGATGCTGGCACGCTGGAAGCAGTTGGCGACCTTCCTCATCGTCCGTCATAATGACATGGCACGCCGCCCCGTGGATGCCAACGGACGGTTCTTCAAGAATAAGTATGGCAGAGGAGCAAAAGTTGAGCGTCCGGGTTATCCGCAGTCGTTTGCCCGCCGTCTCGTCAAGGAGGCAGGTGAGCGTTATGCGACACCAGACTAAATACAGAAAAAGTGGAACTCAGACGAGTTCCACTTTTTTTGATGTTTCTGCTGCGTCTTCATGCAAATTTATCTATAAAAGTTTTGTAGTTATATAATTTTTGACTATCTTTGCCCCATAATGATAAATAAAGAATAACAAAATAACCTAGTATGAAGAAGTACCTTTTATCGATTTTATTGGCTTTTGTGACCGCAGGAGTTGGGGCACAGAACATCAAGGTAACGAAGTTCGGTAGGCTGGAGAGAGACATGACAGCCAACACACACGGTACCCAGAAGTTAGACCAGAATGGTGAGAAGGCGGCGCTGATCAAGATTCAGGCTCCCGATCGCGGGTTTACGTTCAACGGTGGTTCGCTGGGTATCGTTGCGAGTGAGGAGCACGACGGTGAGATATGGCTCTACGTGCCCCGTCGTGCCAAGCGACTGACCATCCAGCATAAGGACTACGGTGTGCTGCGTGAATACTTCTACCCCGTACCCATTGACGGTGCCCGTACTTACGAGATGTACCTGGATATCGGTATCGGACGTTATGTCACCATCAATGCGGAGCGTGCCAACTCCACCATCTATATCGACGGTGAGCGGGTAGGGCAGTCTCCCATCAACCACAAATACCTGAATTATGGCCGCCATACCGTGCGTGCCCTGAAAGACCGCTATGAGGGTGAGACCTCGTTCATCATCACTACCGAGGATGACCCGGGGCTGCGCCTCATCAATGTGGAGCAGCGTGACATGTCCGACCACTTCGGTGACGTGACCGTCAATGTCGAGAACAAGGCTGAGATATGGTTTGAGGGTAAGAACGTGGGTAACGGCAGTTGGCAGACTCAGTTGCGTGAGGGTTCCTATACCGTTGAGACCCGTAAGGTGGACTGCGATCCCGAGAAGACCTCCTTCACCGTTGTCGCCAAGACGAACAATATCGTGCAGGCTGCCCCGCCGACACCGCATACTGGTCGGTTGAGCCTGTACACCCGTCCCCGTAACGCTGTTGCCACCATCAACGGTACCGACCCCATCGACCTGACGGAGTCGCACACCCTGCCCATCGGTACTTACCAGATTAACCTGAGCCGTAAGGGCTATGTCAGCAAGAGCGGACTGGAATACAAGGTGAACCATAACCAGACCACCCGTGACACCATTACGCTGGAGCGTGTGCAGTATATCAAGTCGCAGGCGTTCTACTTCGGTGCCGGCTATACCTTCCGTTCCCTGGGTGGCATCACTGCATTGGCAGGAGTGACCTATAGGAACTTCGACTTCCAGGTGAGCTACACCTTCGGTTTGGGTAAGTCGGACGACGTGCCCTGGTACTCTACCGACGGCAACGACACATACCTGAGTACTATCAGCTATAAGCGCTCTACACTTGCGTTCAAACTCGGTTATCAGTTCGTGCTGACCGAGCGCATCGGTATCGTGCCCCAGTTGGGATATGAGATAGAACGTCTCTCCGGTACTGTTGAGAACGGTACGAATCTCTATGGTGACGGTGCGGCAGCCAACTGCCTGTCCTTCGGTGCCAAGTTGCTCTATGCGCCGCTGGAGCGCCTCTATATTTTTGCTAACCCCGCCTATTCCGTAGGCATCAGCAAAGACGATAACTTTGAGCGCATCGCTGACAACAGCGATATCTCGGCTGGTGGCTTCATGATGACCCTGGGTGCCATCTTCAATTTCTAATGTCACACCTTATTATAGTTTAAAGAAGAACGATATGAAGACAAGAAATATCATCACAATACTCGCCGCACTGCCTATCATGGCAGGAATGACAGGTTGTAAGTCGGACGAGGAGTTGACAGCGAAGCCCGCCAAGGAGATCCTGATCGTGGAGGGCGGTAATATTGAGATGCGTTCCGGCGATGAGTCTATCAATGTGCCGGTGACGGCTAACTGCTCATGGCTGATGTCCTATGACCCCACGGAGTGGAACTCGCTGACCGTTCAGCCGCAGCGTGGCACGGGTAACGGAACGCTGGTCATCACCACCGACCAGAACACGACGGTCTACGACCGTGTGGAGACTATCGAGCTGGAGTCGGATGGTGGACTGAAGCAGAAAGTCACGTTGCGTCAGGTCAGCGGTGACCCGACCATCAATATCTCTGAGAAGACCATGAAGTTCCGGGCAAACCATGTCGGGGCACAGCTCCTGTCTATCAAGAGTAATGTGGAGGGCTGGAACATCGTGACACCTGGCGGTGTCGACTGGTTGAGCATCGACAAGACATCGGGTCCTATCGGTGCCTCCGTGGTCAACGTGTCTGTCGCCCCCACCACGACCGACGTGCCACGCTCCACGTCCTTCTCTATCCTCTATGGCATGAGCAGTGCTGACGTGCTGGTGGTGCAGGAGGGTATGGACAGTGACGACATCATCCTGAAGACTAGTATTGACGAGTTGAGTCTGGGTGGCGGTCGTGATTCTGCAGTGATTCACGTCACCAGCAATGCCGAATGGCGTGCCTTCATTCCCTCTTCCGCCCAGTCATGGCTGGACATACAGCCGGCAAGGGGTGTCGGCAATGCTGATATCCGGGTGCGCTGCGAGCCTAACTCAGCTGACCGTGAGCGTCTGTCGGTGATCGTCCTCGTGGCTGGTTCACGCAACCCCAAGCAGGCTGACATCTTCGTGCAGCAGGCTGTTTCCGGAGAGGACGTGCCTCCTACTCAGACTCCCGTATTGTCTGACATCGAGTCGATGGGTGGTCATATCTTCCCCACGGAGGCGATGCTCTTCTTTGAGTTCTCTGCTCCGTCGGCAGTGGGCACCTATGGCTTCTGCTACAGCTCCAGCAACCAGTTGCCAACCATCAGTGACACCACCCAGGAGATGGGTTCTGGCGGCACTAACGGTTTCGTAGAGGGACATGTCGGAGGACTGACTCCCGAGACGACCTACTATGCCCGTGGATATGTGAATTTCGGCGGTCAGGTATATTACACGCCAAACGTGCTGACCTTCACGACTCCTGCTGAGCCTATCTATCCCTCTGACGGTGACAACCCCGACCCGTCGTTGTCCCGCCTGTTCCAGTAATAGAAGTGAATAGTATAATATAGATTAAAGAGATGTGCTATGAAGAAAAGACTTCTGACCATGATATTCGCCTTTGCCGCCCTTGCTTCATGGGCGCAGACGGTAGAGGCACCCACCTTCACCTTCGATGGTGACAACCTCGTGATGACGACGGGGACGGCGACTGCCAGTGTGTTCTACGGCATCGCTGACTTGACCGACTTGCAGGACGCAACGATTACGGCTACCACGAACAGTCTGATACAGTGCAATACGTATTACGACCAGCCTGTCGAGGTGAAGCATAATGTTGTCATCAAGGCTGTCGCCCTGGCTGAGAATGGTGGTACTACGATATCGTCTGATACCACGACCCTGGTCTATGGCTATACCTCATGGGTGACGTTGCAGACCGCTGTCACCCGTGGTGACGAGGTGTATTCCCGTGCCAATGGTGACACCCGGGTGGATGCGTCTTTGTTGAGTCAGCTGCAATGGGCAGTAGATGAGGGGAAGATGATCTCTGGCGACCGTGTTAATATTCCTTTCCAGGAGGCAGACCACTTCGCAGAGGAAATCAATATGGCATGCGACCAGATAGAGGCAATCATCGGCACTGATGAACCCTATGCCGTCCTCAGCAATGGTAATACCGTCCTGACCTTCTACTATGATGACCAGATGACGGCAAGGAATGGTATGAGTGCCGTTTATGCTTCAGAAGCAGATCGAGGATGGAATGATGTCACAGCAAGCATAACGAGTGTCGTGTTTGATGCCTCTTTTGCCGGTTGTACTACATTGACTAATTTAGTGGGTCTGTTTGCTGGTTGTGAGAATCTTACTGCGATTTCGGGTATAGAATATTTGAAGACCGATAATGTCACAGACATGTCCAGTATGTTTGCTAACTGTAAGAGTCTTACCAGCATTGATTTGAGTAACTTCAATACTGCGAACGTAACGAACATGTATTCTATGTTCTATTATTGTAGTGCGCTGACGAGTCTCGATTTGTCCAGTTTCAATACAACTAACGTGACCAATATGCACTCGATGTTCCAGCGATGCAGTGCTTTGACCTCCATTAATGTCGGGAGCTTTGATACACGTAATGTAGAGGATATGACTTCTATGTTTGACTATTGTATCAGTCTCACCTCCCTTGACGTAAGTAATTTTAATAATGAGAGTCTTAAGACAATGGCATATATGTTTGTAAACTGCCAGAATCTCACAAATATCAATCTGAATGGTTTTAATACTTCAAGTGTAACGGATATGACAGGTGCATTCTCGGTCTGTTCCAGTTTGATAAGTCTTGACCTGAGCAGTTTCAATACAGAGAATGTGACTTCAATGAATGAGATGTTCTACAACTGTTCTTCGTTGCAGAGTGTGAACTTGTATAGTTTCAACACCCAAAATGTGAAGGATATTAACATCATGTTCTTTGGCTGCTCCAGTTTGTGGACGCTTGACCTAAGCAATTTCAATCTTCCTCAACTTGAGACAATGTGGAGAACATTCTTTGGATGTGAGAATCTGAAGACTCTTGACTTGAGGGGTTTCAATACAACTAATTTGTCGAACTCCGAAGATGCGTTTATGTATTGTTCCTCTCTCGCAGCTATTCAGGCAGGCAATGCTAACATCCCTGCTATAGAATATAACAAAATCAATAATCCGAACCTACTGGTGTATGTCAACAATGCAACGCTGGTTCCTGGTGGTGTGCAGAACGTGGTGATTAACGGTACAGCCCCGGAGATTATCCTGACGGATGTAGAGTCTGGCAATAACAACTGGTACTGCCCGCAGCCGTTTACGGCACAGAAGATATTGTATACCCGTAACTTCCAGCAGCAGACGCAGATTGGTGTGAGCCGTGGCTGGGAGACTATCGCCCTGCCGTTCGACGTGCAGACGGTAGCAGCGGAGGACAGTCGCATCATCACTCCGTTTGGTGACTACACCAGTCCTTATAACTTCTGGCTGCGCCGCCTGACCCATAACGGTCTGCAGAGCGCCCAGCAGATAGAGGCGAACACGCCTTACCTGATCAGTATGCCGAACTCCACGGAGTATCCTGAGGAGTATAAGCTCGCCGGCAAGGTGACGTTCTCGGCAGAGAATGCGTCAGTGCCTGAGTCTAACCTCGTCATCGACGAGTCGTCGGACATCTTCTTTAGTCCTACCTATGAGCGTATGGAGGCACAGCAGTATATTTATGCCATCAATGTAGGGGAGGAGCGTGGCGGTCATCCCGAGGGCAGCGTCTTCGAGCAGAACTACCGTGAGGTGCGTCCGTTCGAGGCATATACGAAGCACCTGCATCACCCTCGATGACCTGGACGAAGGCTTTGCGACAAGCATTGAAGAATTGAAGAATGGAAGAATTGAAGAATTGAAGGATGGAAAGATTGAAGAATTGAAGTCTAAGCAATGGTACGACTTGAACGGTCGTCGGGTACTCCGTCCTTCGAAAGGTCTTTACATCAATAACGGTCGTAAGGTCATGATGAAATGATGCGTATACAGGACTACCTGTGCTAAAAATGTTAAGAAAAAGTCCCTGATTTTATGTATCAATTTTTGGAGCTTCTGGAAAATCCAGAGGCTCCATTTCTTTTATTTTGGGCTGAAAAAGGGTTAGTATATACCTTTCGGGTAGGAAGGTGCCGACTTCGCACCCGTTAGGTGCCGCCTTCCTACCCCGAAGGCGGCACCTTCTCACCTAGAAGATAGGGGATAAAAAGGGCTTTTTCGGCACTTTTTAACCCCTTTTTTACGGCTTATTTTGCCTCAAAAAACGATAAGTCACTGTCCTTCAACTGATTATCATAACCCCTCATATTTCGCGAATTTGCGAGCAACTGCCGACTTGTTTGAAAAAACGCCCTTCTCCAGAAGCACTTTGTCAGAATATTTCAGAGTCTTCTCCCTTTGGTGTCCAAAAAAACACACGTAAAAATTTGGCACTTTCTTTACTTATTGCTATCTTTGCAATCGAAGACCTATGGTTTTACCATAATCTTAATGCTAATGAATAATTAATTGACGAGATAATGATGAATATACCTCATGTCTTTACATCGTTGAAAAACAGACTCCAGGCTATCCTCCTGATAGTCCTCACGTTACTCATGCCAGCCAACCTTCTGGCACAAGAACCATATGCCGTCCTAAGTAATGAAAATACCGTCCTCACCTTCTATTATGATGACCAGAAAACGGCACGAGGGGGAATGAGTGTGGGACCGTTTGATACTTCTGATTCTCAATCTTGGTACGATGAGCGGGAATCAATCACTTCAGTAGTCTTCGATGCTTCTTTTGCCGGTTGCACCACCTTGACCAGTACTGCGTGGTGGTTTAACCAATTAAATAATCTGACAACTATTACTGGCATTAATTACTTGAAGACTGATAATGTGACGAGTATGCGTTCGATGTTTCATCGCTGTAGCAGTTTGACCTCGTTGGACTTGAGCAGCTTCAACACCGAGAATGTGACGGTCATGCAAGACATGTTCTCTTCATGTACTGCCTTGACATCATTAGACTTGAGCAGCTTTAACACGGAAAATGTGACGGACATGCAAGAGATGTTCCTTAGTTGTAGTGCCCTTACCGCACTGGATCTGAGCAGCTTTAACACTGCTAATGTGACGAAGATGGGTGCCATGTTCGAGCAGTGTGAAGCCTTGACATCGTTGAACGTGAGCAGCTTCAATACCATCAATGTGACGGACATGTATGAAATGTTCAGAGACACGGCCTTGCCTTCTTTAGACTTAAGCAACTTCAACACCACTAATGTGACGGATATGGGACAAATGTTTGATGGTTGCAGTGCACTCACCTCACTGGATCTGAGCGGTTTTAACACTGCCAACGTATCAGACATTCATAGGATGTTCTATGACTGTTCAGCCTTGAAGATCATTTATGTCGGTAATGACTGGAGCACAGCTTCTGTTACCCTAAAATCCGCAACTATCATCCAATACACGATTAAGGGTAGATTTATGAGTCGTTAGTAGCAGCTTTCAGTAAAAAGCAACAGCACAACATCAA
>OMWH01000012.1 GCA_900314755.1 uncultured Prevotellaceae bacterium
CGCGAAGCAGTTCAATGGCCTTGCGTACATGCAGCGTTGTCGCATCCTCGTTCAATGTAACTAATATCTGCGTCATAATCGTAATCTTTTTGTTCTCGGCGGCAAGGACGGTGCAAGCCGAGTGCAATCAAGTTCACTTAAATTGCCGAGGCGTAGCCCGTACTCGCTACCTTCGGCTGCAAAGATACAAAGAAAAATCGAATAAACAAAGAATTCGCATAAAATAACATGAAGTACAACCCTTTAAACGAGGATTGACAGGAGGGAAAGGGAGCCGACAATGTAGAATAGTTTTGCCGATAGCCAGACTCCTTCGTTATTCCACACAATTTCCGTCAGTCTGTGACTCTGCTTCCGCCATAGCGTTTCCTGCTGTTTGTATTGGTCAGCAAGCATCTGTTTCTCTTGTATCTTTGTTTTTTGTGATAACGATGCAAAGATACTGCTTTATTTTCAAAATACAAAAAATTAAAAAGAAAACTTATTTCGAGTGAAGATTCTGGTAGGGAGCGTTTCCTCTTTCAATAATTTTTTGTACTTTCGCAGACGATATGCGGAAGATTGTTTTTCTACATGGGCTCTATGCCAGCGGGCAGTGTGTGCCTGCTGTGGCGTTGAGGGAAGCCTTTGAGGGGTGTGCCGAGGTGCTGACACCAGACTTACCACTGCATCCTCAGGAGGCGGTGACGTTTATTCGGCAGTTGTGCGACAAGGAACATCCTGACATGCTGGTGGGAAACAGTTGTGGCTCGTTCTATGCCCAGATGATCGCACCGACAATAGGAGTGCCGGCACTGCTGGGAAATCCACATTTTAAGATGACGGAATTCTTAAAGCCACGAATAGGAGCACAACAGTATAAATCACCAAGGATGAACGGTTGTCAGGACTTTGTCATTGACGAGCAACTGATCAACGAGTTTGCCACTATGGAGGCTCACCAATTTGACCACTGCAATGACCATTCAAAAGAATGTGTATGGGGACTCTTTGGCGAACAAGACAACCTGGCACATTTCGAGTCCCTCTTCTTAGAACATTACACCCATAGTTTTCACTTCCCTGGTGGGCATACGCCTACCGCCGAGGAAGTCAAAACATGGTATGTCCCATTAATCAAACAGTTAATGGGGGAAGACCTTAGCAAGACCTGTTTTCCAGATACCGCTTGTACTTGAGCTTACGGTTACGACAATAGATGATGATCGCAATGCCGGCAGCCAAGGGTACGAGGGCAAGAACAGCGAAGAAGAAGAAAAAGGCTCCACCGATGTTAAAACCGATAGCACCACGCGGCTGGTATTCCGGCTCGGCATAGAGGGCGAGACTGTCAGTCAGTTCCGCTACCAAGGCAGAATCCCCTTCCTCCTCGGCGCTCTCAATCTGTGACAGGACACGCTGATACTCGGCATGCAGATGGAGAGAGTCAGCATTGTATGCCTCCAACGCTGCCTCATACTCCTGTTGCGCCGCAGAATACTCCTCTCTCTTTTCATCCAGGCTGTCCTCAAGTCCAAATATCATGAAGACGCAAACCAGGATGAATAACACGCTACCAATCGTTAACAGCCATCCGAAACTATTCAGACAGCCACTTGGTTTCTTGACAGGCTGTGTAATCTCCTCCATTATTTATTGTCCTTAATATGATATCTCTCCAATACCGGAATCTCTTTGACAAGTGCGTCAGACAAGAGTCCTGCCACGACGTGGGCACCATATATATTATAATGTGTATTGTCCTGACGGCCTTGCGGCAAGGCAGGGTGCTCACCCGGCTTATACCACATGTGAAGTTTCTTGGAACCCTCCACTCCTAAGGACTGCTCCAGGTCATGAGTAATCTTATTGGCATTCACGAAATGCACATTCATACGCAATGCCACATCACGGGGAGCAACAGCATAGAGTTTATGGGTATCTATCAGGGAATCACCCTCCGCAACTTTGGCACCATCGGCAAAGGTCGTGTTACGCAGAGCCTCGTCATCATCGTTCTTCACCGTCTTTGTGGCGAAGTTACGACGGACGACAGGGTTCATAATAACAGGGATGCCCCCTTTCTCACGTGTCTCTCGCACAAACTTGGCAAGATTATAGTCGAAGGTGGAGCCGGGATCAGTATGACGCTCTATTTGAGGTTTCTCGTCATTATGACCAAACTGGATGATGACGTAGTCACCAGGTTTGATGAGCGAGAGCACCTTGTCCCAACGCCCCTCATCAATGAAACTCTTGGAGGAGCGCCCGTTGACAGCATGATTGTCTACTCGTATATACGTGGAGTCAAAATAACTTTGTAATGCCATCGCCCACCCTCTTTCCGGTGAGCCCGTAGAGAGGTCTTTCTTGGCGGCGGTCGAATCGCCAATCACGAAAATGGTCGTCAGGTGGTTTGGCTTCAAAGAAGTCAGTGTCACCAAGACCAGCAATGCCATCAATATTCTTCTCATAGTCTGCCTATCAGTTCTTCTGGGGTTACCATTTGTTGTTCACCAGTCTCCATATTCTTCAAGGTGATCTTCCCTTCCTTCATCTCATTTTCACCTGCGAGGGCGACGAAAGGAATCTGCTTGGCATTGGCATAGCTCATCTGCTTCTTCATCTTAGCAGCATCAGGGTAAATTTCCGCATGAATACCTTCCTTGCGTACCTTATTTATAATAGGGAGACAATAGGCTGTCTCTTTCTCTCCAAAATTGATGAAAAGAATCTGGGTGGTACTCATGGAGTCTTTCGGATAAAGATCCAAAGTATTCAACACATCATAGATGCGGTCAGCACCAAAGGAGATACCTACCCCACTCAACCCTGGCATGCCAAAGATGCCCGTCAGGTTGTCATAACGACCGCCACCTGTTATACTGCCCATCTCCACATCAAGAGCCTTCACCTCAAAGATGGCACCCGTATAATAATTCAAGCCGCGAGCCAGTGTCAAGTCCAACTGGATCTCATTCTTTAGTCCGACAACATGGAGAACACTCAAAATATACTCTGTCTCTTCCACACCCTTCTTTCCCGTCTCACTGCCATCAAGTACCTGAGCGATTGTCTTGAGTTTTTCCTCGTTAGTACCAGACAGAGAAATGATAGGCTGCAACTTGGCAATCTGGTCCTCACTGAGACCGTCTTCCCGCAACTCCGCATTGACATTGTCTATGCCTATCTTGTCGAGCTTATCAATGGCAACAGTGATATCCACAATCTTATCGGCAGCACCGATAACCTCAGCGATACCTGTCAGTATCTTACGGTTATTGATTTTAATTTGTACACGGATGCCAAAGCGGGTGAATACAGTGTCGACAATCTGCATCAACTCTACTTCATTAAGCAAGGAGTCTGAGCCAACGACATCAGCATCACATTGGTAGAATTCACGATAACGTCCCTTTTGAGGACGGTCAGCACGCCAGACAGGCTGTATCTGATAACGCTTGAAAGGCAGTTGTAACTCGTCACGATGCATCACGACATAACGTGCAAAGGGAACGGTCAGGTCATAACGCAGACCTTTCTCACAGAGTTTTGCCGCAAGATGCAGAGAGTTGCGCTCTTGTAACTCCTGGTCTGTCAGTTTGCCCATGAAATCACCGCTGTTAAGTACTTTAAAGAGAAGTTTGTCACCCTCTTCGCCATACTTGCCCATCAGTGTTTGAAGGGTTTCCATCGCAGGAGTCTCTATCTGTTGAAAACCATATAAGGCATATACTTCCCGAATGGTATCAAAGATATAGTTTCGCTTCGCCATTTCGATAGGTCCGAAATCGCGTGTTCCTTTGGGTATACTCGGTTTCTGTGCCATTACTTCCTTACGATTGTTTGTGCCCTGTCCGGACCGATAGAGATAATCTTAATAGGAGTCTCCAGGAAATCCTCCAGGAACTTGATATAGTCCTTGAATGCCTGTGGGAACTGCTCCTCACTGGTGAACGATGTCATATCCGTTTTCCATCCTGGGAGTTCCTTATAGACAGGCTCGATGCCTTCCTCGATATTATAGGGGAAATAATCAATCTCGGTACCATTCTGCTTATAGGCGACACACGCTTTGATAGTATCGAAGTCGTCCAGCACGTCACTCTTCATCATAATCAGCTGGGTAACACCATTCACCATGATGGAGTATTTCAGTGCTATCAGGTCAATCCACCCACAACGACGCTCACGACCGGTCACTGCACCATACTCATGACCCAAGTCACGAATACGCTTACCTGTCTCATCAAACAGCTCGGTGGGGAAAGGACCTGCACCGACACGTGTGCAATATGCCTTCATAATACCGTAGACATCACCAATCTTGTTAGGACCGATTCCGAGTCCTGTGCAAGCACCAGCACAGATGGTATTGGAAGAGGTCACGAAGGGATAAGAGCCGAAGTCAATATCCAGCATGGTACCTTGCGCACCCTCACAGAGAACACTCTTGCCACTCTTCAGGAGATTATTAATCTCATGCTCTGAGTCAACGATGGGGAACTGACGGAGATACGCAATACCTTCCAGCCATTTCTTCTCGACCTCCGTGATGTCGTACTCAAAGTTCAATGATTTCAGGATGGCTTCATGACGAGCCTTTGCCTTGGCATATTTCTCCTCGAAATTCTCAAGGATATCACCGACACGGAGACCGTTACGGCTCACCTTGTCTGTATAGGTAGGACCAATTCCCTTACCTGTCGTGCCTACTTTATTCTTTCCCTTTTGTGCCTCATAGGCGGCATCCAGGACACGGTGTGTGGGCATAATGAGATGAGCCTTCTTGGAGATATGCAACCTGCTCTTCAGCTCATGACCACTTGCCTCCAATGCCTTTGCCTCTTCCATAAACAGGTCGGGAGCCAAGACCACGCCATTACCTATTATATTAACCTTTCCCCCCTGGAAAATACCTGACGGGATACTACGAAGAACATACTTCTGTCCCTCGAACTCCAATGTATGACCTGCATTAGGACCTCCCTGAAAACGAGCAACCACATCGTATTGGGGTGTCAATACATCAACCACTTTTCCTTTTCCTTCATCGCCCCACTGTAAACCGAGCAGGACATCTACTTTTCCTTGATTCATGTCTATTATATTTTAATTTTTTGTTTCTTTTGCTGACTCTTTATCCTGGTAATCTTTGCCTGACACGTGCTGCATATTCCATAAATGTAAAGGGAATAGCCATCCTTGCGGAAACGTTTCAGATGCATATTGCCAATAGTTTCAGATATCTGAGGAGACTTTATTTCCGTTACCTTACCACAGACGGTACATATCTGATGGCTATGACTGTTATTATCGTAACAAGCCTCATACTTCGTCTGTCCCTGGAAACGATGACGAATCACCAATCGCAACTCCATAAAGAGCTTCAATGTATTATAGAGGGTTGCCCTGCTAACAGGGAATTTGTTCTCCTCTGCTAACTTATCACTTAACTCCTCTAAAGTAAAATGACCATTAATATCATATACTGCATCTAATATGGCATACCTCTCAGGCGTTTTCCGATGATTATTCATCTCCAGATAATTAGTCAATATCTGCCTGACAGTAGTCCTTACGCTCTCTTTCATAAATCCATTAATACCTTAAACCGCACAAAATTACAATAATTTATTCAGATTACGGCATTAATTATTTAAAAAAGTTCTAAATTAAGACTTTTAAGCGCACTTTTTGCCATTCTCTCATAGACAATCCCTAATTCTGCAAAACGGATAATGCTTTGCATGGCTGCTTTTCGCACGATCAAGGAAGGACCTTGCAAGGCGGTCAACGCCTGATCAATGAACTCATTGATACCACGCTCGTTAGGTTCTTGTTTATTCATAAACAAACGTGTCAATATATGATAACCACATAATTGATACAACTCTTTGTCTGAAGCCAACCACTGGAATGCCTTGTCTGCCGCATATGGAAGATGTTGATAGAGGTTAAAGGCGGCTTGTTCTGCTATTTCTTGAGAATCCGTCTGCTCCATCCAGATATCTACCACTTCCGGCAGCATCTGATCAGCAGGCATCAGCATCGTGGCAAGGATCTTGCATTCTCTCACGTTCTCTTTCCATAACTCTATGGCTAAATCATAGTTCTTACCTATTTCTTGAGCTTTTTCATATAGCATAGGTATGGATGCCCCCCAATTGAGCTTGTACACCACCCCTTTGTCACGCATTGACTGTGCCGTCTTGCCATCCATCAGAAGGCGGAAAGACTTTTTGATGTCCTTGACTTGTTCTTGAATCTTTTCATTCATATTAATGTTCCGTATTCTGTACTATAACGTAACATTTGTTCAACATATCCTTCCGTATAGTCAACTTTTACGTCTATCGTCTCACCCGTTTTGTCCTTTACCAATGTCATCTTGGGATTGATAAATCCTTTATAGGGAGCTAGATCCAACTTTTGATAACGTTCCAATATCTCTTGATGAATGATGGGGTCTACTTTAATGGCATAGCGCTCCACCAACTGCCGAGCAGCCTCGTAGTCGCCTTCACTCTTAATACGCTGGATTTCTGCCAACAAAGTGGCAAACAGCTTGCGCAGCTCTTGATAGTCATTAATCTGCACATAGGTTTTTCCCTCACGTTTGACCAAGGAGACGGCTTCGCCATTCTCATAACACCAATGGGCTATCAATGCACGGTTTCGCATGTGAGCTTCTTCTATCTGATTACCAGGTTGAATGCGGATCAACTGCGTCAGCAAACCATTCATCATATAACTATAATATTGTGACTTATATGCCTCTTCATTGGGAGTTAATCCGAGTTCCACCAATTTGGCATCTGCAATATAATATAGTCCAAAAAGATCAGCGCGCGCTTCCTCTATTGTATTGCCGTAGGCTTTCAGGGCATCCGGATCTGTATGAGGTAACAGCTGTCCACTCCCATGTCCCAAACATTCATGAAGATCAGTATGCAGGTCATCACAGATATCTCCATATTGCTCTATCATTCTCAGCGTGTCCTCGTCAATGACAAACTCTTCTTTGAAGCCATTGCCATGAGCAGCCTTATTGTATGCATCCGTAATATTACTGATAGTGATACTCTTACTACCATATTCTGCCCTTATCCAATCAGCATTAGGCAGATTGATGCCAATGGCTGTGGAAGGATACTCATCGCCTCCCAGCATGGCGGCGCAAATAGCATTAGCAGTAACTCCCTTCACTTGTTTTTTACGGAAGCGAGGGTCAACAGGTGAGTGGTCCTCAAACCATTGGGCATTGGTGCTGATGGTTTGTGTCCGTTTGGTTGCCTCAAGGTCTTTATATTCCACAATACCTTCCCATGACCCTTTCAGTCCCAACGGATCACCATAAACCTCAATAAAACCATTCACAAAATCAATTCTACCGTTGTGTTCATTGACCCATTCTTTACAATAGTCATTAAAAAACTTCAAATCACCAGTTTGATAATAATCAACTAACAAACTGATGATTCGCTTCTGATGCTCGTTCTCTGCATACTCTCTTGCTTTCTTCAACCAGAAGACAATCTTTTCGATTGCCGCGGAATATTTCCCTCCTACATGCCAGACATCCTCATAGAGAACTCCGTCTTTTTTCACCAATGTGGAGTTTAGTCCGAAAGAAGGCGGTTCCTTTCCTTGATATTCCTCTTTTTTCCTTTGGTAAAATGTTTCTGCCTCTTGCTGAGTTACTCCTTCATAGAAATGGCAAGCGGATGTTTGTACTAAATCTTCACCATCATTCTTATTGACCCGTTTGGGGGCTACCGATTCATCAAAGATCACAGGAAAAAGTTCTTGACATAAATCCTCAATGTCTTCTCCGTCTTTTAAAGGGAGAGTGGACTTGTCGACCATCAAAAGGGCTTCACGAAGATAGTCCTCAGAGAACTCGGCCTGGAATTTCTCACATCCATAATGATGATAGATACCATTAGAGAACCAGAGTCTTTTCAGATATACCCCTAAAGCTTTGAAGTCCTTTGTTGTACGGTCAATGTCAGAAGACATATAAACGGCCTCCAACATCTTACGGATACGTAAGTTATACTTTCCGAACTGATCAAAAGTAATATCTCGTCCATACAATGTCGCTTGGGACAGTGCATAGATGTACTGTTTCTGACACAAAGTTAACTGCTCAAAACCAGGGAGCTGGTATCTGAGCAGTTGCAGGTCGGCGAAACGTTCGTCTGAATAATTAAACATCTTGTTTCTTAATTCTTGTTTTTGCACGTCTAACCTTCTGAGAGGGATGATTTTCATAATGTCTCAAACGATACTCACGGGGAGTCATATTCATGAATTTAAAGAAAGAGGCATAAAAAGACTGACGATTAGCAAAGCCAACCATATCACTCACCTCTTCCATTGTCAGTTCCTGAAATCGTTTGTCAACCATAATGGTCATCGCCTCCTCAATCCGGAACTTGTTCACAAATGACGTGTAGTTCATATGAAACTGAACACTCACCACGGCAGAGATGTATCGGGTGTTAGTACCCAGATCCTCTGCCAACTTCTTTGCAGAATAATCCTTGTCTTTGTATTTCTTCTGCATGACAATGACGTTAAGGATACGCCCCTTGAGATCGTCCATCAACTGAGGATTAACCAACGTTCTATACGCTGCCTCCTTGACCTTTTTCTCAGTGATATTATACTTTGCCATACTAATAATTAAAGATTATTTTGTTATTACTTTGCAAATATAGTAAAAAATTCTAATAATACATCATATTTCTACAGTTTTTTACAAAAAATTTATATCTTTGTGCAAAATTTTGAGGAAATGGACCCGAAAACAATTCTAAGAAGCTATTATGGATATGATTCTTTTCGAGCTAACCAAGAAGAGATTATCAACACCGTCCTTCATCATCAAGACTGTCTGGTACTGATGCCAACTGGTGGTGGCAAAAGTATTTGTTATCAAATACCTGCAATTGTCATGCAAGGAACGGCGGTCGTCATCTCGCCATTAATCAGTCTTATGAAAGACCAAGTAGAAAGTCTGAAAGCCAATGGTATCGGAGCAGCTGCCCTGCATAGCGGAAACGACTTTAATAAAGACACGATTGTTAGAAGAAAATGCATGGACGGCACATTGAAGTTGCTTTACATCTCACCCGAAAAACTATTAACAGAAATTCCATTTTTGTTAAAACAAATGACGATATCACTATTTGCCATTGACGAAGCTCACTGCATCAGTCAGTGGGGGCATGATTTCCGTCCGGAATACACACAATTAGACATTCTTCACAAAGAGTTTCCTGACGTACCCATTATGGCTTTAACTGCAACAGCAGACAAGATTACAAGGCAAGATATTATCAAACAACTACAGCTTAAGAATCCGCAGGTATTTATTTCCAGCTTTGATCGTCCTAACCTCAGTTTAACAGTAAAACGTGGATTTGCATCCAAAGAGAAAGATCATTATATTTTTAACTTTATCACTGCTCGACCATTCGAGAGCGGTATTGTCTACTGCCTTAGCAGAAAAACAACAGAGAAAGTTGCTAAGTTTTTGATTAGTAAAAATATACGTTGTGCTGTCTACCATGCTGGATTATCCCAACAAGAAAGGGACAAAGCCCAACTGGATTTCCAACGAGACGATATCCAGGTCATGTGTGCGACCATTGCCTTCGGCATGGGTATTGACAAGAGTAATGTCCGTTGGGTCATTCATTATAACATGCCCAAAAGCATAGAGAGTTTCTATCAGGAGATTGGGCGTGCCGGACGTGACGGGGCACCAGCAGACACCGTCCTCTTCTATTCTCTTGCCGACGTTGTCCAACTGTCACAATTTGCAAAAGAAAGTGGACAAAAGGACATCAACCTTGACAAATTGAGACAGATGCAGAACTATGCGGAATCCAACGTCTGCCGCCGTCGGATTCTGTTAAATTATTTCGGAGAACGAAGAGACCATGACTGTAACAATTGTGATGTTTGTGAGAATCCACCACGCAGATTTGACGGTACAGAATATATCCAAATGGCACTGAGTGCCGTCAAACGGGCAGATGAGACGATTCGCACGTCAACTATTGTTGAGATTCTCAAGGGGATAGCCTCCCCCACCGTAAAACGAAAAGGCTACGAGCAAATGAAAACGTTTGGTGTCGGTAAATCATTGTCTACCAACGACTGGCAGGACTATCTCTTGCAGATGCTGCAGATGGGATTCATCGAGATTGCCTATGACCAAGACAACATCGTCAAGATTACAGAGAGCGGCTATGACATCCTATACGGAAGGAAACGTGCTGAGCTATGTGTTATAGACCATTCGGTAAAAGAAGCGGCAAAACCAAAACGTCGTCTGCACCTTGAGATTCCCACCATCACCATCCCTGGTCTGCCAAAAACGACAGGTGTTGAGGACAAGCAGCTTTTCCAGGCTTTGCGTGATCTTCGCCGCCAGTGTGCCGAAGAAGAAGGATTTCCACCTTATATTGTTTTCAGTGATAAAGTGTTACACTCCCTTGCCACTATCAAACCTGTCACCTTGGAGGCTTTCGGTTTCATACAGGGCATAGGGGAACACAAGAAGCAAAAATACGGGCAACGTTTTGTTGCCGTTATTCAGAAATTTGTTTAATGGAACGGAGGTCTTGCAGTTTGATGTCACGAAGGGAATTCAGATAATTGGCACGAATCTCCTTCGCCTTGCCCCATTGCTCCGAGAACTGCTCAGTGACATCCATGTCCACTTTCCATTGCCCGAACGACTCCATCCGGTCAATCATCACACCCAATGTAAGGTTATGTATGTCCTCCGCAGGAAGGAAACGGGAGGTTTCCCCTTTTTCGTCACTGGTCAACTCAACTATCAATCCCGCTTTCATCAGTTCCAACAACAAATCATTGACAACACGAATAGGAATACCTGTCTCATAACGCAGACTAGAAGCAGAATAAGGCTTACCACCCTCTGCGAAGCGGCGACAGATGCAACTCATCAACAAGGCGCAGAGCATGGAACGGTAGCTATAACTGATCTCATTGGTATTCGCATCATAGTCGTAATAGTCCAAATACTGGTTAGCATAGCAGAGTTCTGCACCAAACAGACAAATAGTCCAAGAGATCTGCACCCATAACATAAAAAGAGGCAGGGCGGCAAAAGAGCCATAGATGGCATTATAGCTGGAAAGGAACATCTGCGAGTGGATATAGAAGAACTGCAAACCCTGCATGGCGATACCAGCCAATATACCAGGTACTATCACATGCTTTGCCTTCACATGAGTATTGGGCATAAAGGTAAAGAGGGCGATAAACATCAACGACATCAACACGTAGGGAATCAGGTCGATAAGCAGACGGATAGCCGGTCCCAGCATCAAGTAGTCAGGCATTGAAGCGGCAACGGTTGCCATGAAGATAGAGATACCTGAGGACAGAACGATAAGGATGGGGAAACAGAAGAACATCGCCAAATAGTCTGTAAACGTACGGAAGATACTACGAGGTTTTGTCACTTGCCATATCTCATTAAAGGCATCCTCCACATTGCTGACCAGCATCAGTACCGTATAGAGCATGAACAACAATCCTACACCCAGGAAAATGCCACTCTTGGTATGCACCAAGTAGCTGTTCACAAAACCTATAATGACATCGGCAGCCTGCGGCTGTGACTTAAAAGCATCACGGAACCAAAGTTCAATATACTTGTTATAGCCGAAGCCACGGGCAATGGCAAAGACGACCGCCACGATAGGGACAATAGCCAGCAGCGTGCTGTATGTCAAGGCGGCGGCACGTGTCAGTACCCGTTTGGAGATAAAGAAACGAATGGCAATGACCAACTTCTTCAATATCTCCACCAGCAGGAAAGTCACTGGTGAGACATCATTCTTGGAGATTCTCCACATATCTGTCTCCAAGAATTGCGCAACTTTTTTTATCTTTTCTCCCATTGTCTGTCCGTATAAAAAGAAAGCACTGCCCCTATAAGCCGGGTTCTGTCTCCTTCCTAAAGGAAAGATGCCTGTCATTTATCTACTCCGCAAGTCACCCTGCGGCTCTAGCGTTCTACCCTCCATCGTATGACTCGGACGGGCAGCCCTCAGACGATGGTATACATGAACTTGCAGCCCCCAGATGGAACAGCCCACTGATCGCCCAGTGGCTGGTGGTCTCTTACACCACCTTCTCACCCTTACCTCACTGGATACGAATATCTTTCAAACGCAAGGCGGTCATTCTCTTCTTCCGACACCAACTGTCACCAATTGCTTCCATTTTCAGAAGTGGGGTGCCCTTTGCCGCCCGGACTTTCCTCTCGTGCCCTACCCTCTTTCTTCCGACAGAGGTGGTTGACACCAGCGACAAGCCGGGACACTGCTTTCTGCATGCAAAGGTACAATTTTATTTTCAATTAATTGCACGATTCACTAGCTTTTAGTAATTTTGCGGCATGAAAAAATATCACATCTATATCTTTGACCTTGACGGGACACTCCTTGACACCCTTCAGGATTTGGCTGCCTCCGTCAATTATTCCCTACGCCAATATGGACTGCCGGAACATTCCATCGATGACATCCGGAGGTTTGTGGGCAATGGCGTTCGCCTGCTGATGGAGCGCGCTGTACCCAGTGGCGCGGCACATCCACAATTTGAAGATATCTTCATGACTTTCCGACAGCACTACATGAGACATTCCCTCGACACAACGCATCCTTATGACGGCATCACAGAGTTGCTGCAGTCACTTAAGGAGCATGGCTGCCTGTTGGCTGTTGTAAGCAATAAGATGATGGCTGCCACCCAAGAGCTCATCGCCCATTTCTTCCCCATGGTAGATGTCGCCATCGGCGAGCATGAGGATAGCGGCATCCGTAAAAAGCCGGCACCTGACACCGTCTACGAGGCGCTTCGTCAACTGGACATCCCCCTTCCTTTACCATCTAACCTTTCCGCTGTTTACGTAGGTGACAGCGATGTGGACATTGAAACGGCAAAGAACGCAGGATTGCCATGCATCAGTGTCCTATGGGGCTTTCGAGACCGCCAGTTCTTAGAGAGCCATGGTGGCACCACTTTTGTTTCATCGCCTATGGAGCTGTTACCATAACGGCACTTTTTTCCCATTACCTTTGGTAATGTGAGAAATAATTAGTAATTTTGCACGTCAAAATGGATTAAGACTTAAATAAGGTAAAATGAAGAAACCAACAGCAATCTTACTTCTGCACTGCCCCGACCAACAGGGCATTATTTCAGAAGTGACACGCTTTATCACTGATAATCAGGGTAATATCGTATACCTCGACCAGTATGTTGACAAGCAGGACGGTATGTTTTTCATGCGTATCGAATGGGAACTGGAGAGTTTCCTGATTCCTCGTGAGAAGATCCAAGAGTATATCAACACGCTTTACGCACAGCGTTACCAGATGTCGTGCAGGTTGTATTTTAGTGACAAACGCCCCCGTATGGCGATATTCGTCTCTAAGATGAGCCATTGTCTGTACGACCTGCTGGCTCGCTGGAAAGCAGGGGAATGGGAGATTGACATCCCCTGCATCGTCAGCAACCATGAGGACTTACGCTATGTCGCCGAGCAGTTTGATATTCCCTATTACGTCTATAGTATCAAGAAAGACCATTCCAACAAAGCAGAAGTAGAAGCTGCCGAGATGGAACTGTTAAGGAAGAATGAGGTGACCTTCATCGTACTTGCACGCTATATGCAGATTATCAGCGACGAGATGATTGCTGCCTATCCTAATCATATCATCAATATTCACCACTCATTCCTGCCTGCTTTCGTGGGAGCTAAGCCCTATCACCAGGCTTGGGAGCGTGGTGTGAAGATTATCGGTGCCACCAGCCATTATGTGACAGCGGAGTTAGATGCCGGTCCCATCATCGAACAGGATGTGACCCGTATCACCCATAAGGACACCCCAGAGAGCCTGGTACTGAAAGGTAAGGATTTGGAGAAGATTGTACTGTCGCATGCCGTCTCAAAGCATATCCAGCGCAAGATCCTCACGTATAAGAACAAAACGATTATCTTCAGCTGATGAATGTAGCCATCGTTAAATATAATGCAGGAAATATCTACTCGGTGGTAAACGCACTGAGGCGATTGGGCATCGAGCCGCTATTGACGGATGATGCCGAGCAGCTTCAGAAAGCCGACCGTGTCCTCTTCCCTGGACAAGGTGAGGCTCGTGGTGCCATGGAGTACCTGAAGGCAAGAAGGTTGGACGAGGTTATCAGAAACCTGAGGCAACCCGTCTTCGGCATCTGCGTAGGACAGCAACTGCTATGCAGACACTCTGAGGAGGGAGATGTGGACTGTATCGGAATCTTCGATGCCGACGTGAAACGCTTCCAGCCTCAGCGCCATGAGGACAAGGTGCCCTGCATGGGATGGAATGAGCTGGACGTAAGAGGTAAGTCTGACGATGTAAGATGTAAACTTTTTGACGGACTCGGCGAGCATCCTTTTGTTTATTTCGTCCACTCCTATTACGTACCATTATGTGATGACACCGCAGCTGTTGCCGACTATATCCAACCTTATTCTGCTGCGATGCATAAGGACAATTTCTATGCCTGTCAGTTCCATCCTGAGAAAAGCGGAGCTGTAGGCGAGAGAATCATCAAAAACTTCTTAGCGTTATGATAGAACTGATTCCCGCCATAGATATCATCAACGGACAATGTGTCCGACTGACCAAGGGTGACTACGACCAGAAGACGGTCTACCGTGACTCCCCTGCCGAGGTTGCCTGTGAGTTTGAGAAGATTGGTTTCCAGCGTCTCCATGTAGTAGATCTCGACGGAGCCAAGTCCAAGCATATCGTCAATAGTGACGTACTCCGCCATATCACGACAGAAACCCACCTGAAGGTAGACTTTGGAGGAGGTATCAAAACGGATGCTGATATCGAGACGGCTTTTGCCAATGGTGCCCAGATGGTGACTGTAGGCTCTATTGCCGTCACCAATCCCGACCTGTTTATCTCATGGATGGAGAAATATGGCGCTGAACGGATGATTCTGGGTGCTGACGTACGAAACGGGAAGATCAGCATCAATGGATGGAAGGAGGACTCGCAAGAGGACCTGCTGCCTTTCCTCCGCAAATATATAGAGGCTGGTGTCAGGACGGTACTCTGTACTGAGATTTCCAAAGACGGAACCCTACAGGGTCCTGCCATCGACCTGTACCGACAGGTGATGGATGCTTATCCTAAACTGCATCTGATAGCCAGTGGCGGTGTGTCAAGCTTGACTGATATCCAGGCACTCGACAAGGCAGGCATCCCTGCCGTCGTCTTTGGTAAAGCTATTTATGAAGGAAAAATAAACTTAAAGGAACTATGGGACTGGCAAAACGCATAATACCCTGTCTGGATGTGAAAGACGGTGAGACGGTGAAGGGAACGAACTTCATCAACCTCCGTTCTGCCGGTGATCCCGTGGAACTGGGCAAGGCTTATAGTGAGCAAGGTGCCGACGAATTAGTGTTCCTTGATATCACTGCTTCTTTCGAAGGACGTAAGACCTTCACGGAAATGGTGACGAAAGTGGCAGAGACATTGAATATTCCTTTCACCGTGGGTGGCGGCATCAATGAACTTACCGATGTGGAGCGGCTGCTGTATGCCGGTGCTGATAAAGTGAGTGTCAACAGTGCGGCAATCCGCCATCCCGAACTTATCGACCAGATAACGAAACGGTTTGGCAGTCAGGTATGTGTCTGTGCCATTGATGCCCGCCTTGACGAGGATGGATGGCACTGTTATCTGAAAGGCGGCAGGGAGCGTACGGAGCGAGGACTCTTCGAATGGGCTCATGAGGTACAGGAACGGGGTGCCGGCGAGATACTCTTCACCTCCATGAACCATGACGGTACCAAGAACGGGTATGCCAACGAGGCATTGCGCGAACTTGCCGATAACCTATCCATCCCTATCATTGCCAGTGGCGGTGCGGGAAAGAAAGAGCATTTCCGGGATGTCTTTGTCGAGGGACATGCCGATGCTGCCTTGGCGGCAAGTGTCTTCCATTTCGGGGAGATTCCTGTGCCGGAACTCAAACAATATTTAGCAAAAGAAGGAATTAACGTAAGACTATGAAGATAGATTTCGAGAAGATGGGCGGTTTGGTACCCGCCATCATCCAAGATGCGACGACCAAGAACGTGTTGATGTTAGGGTTCATGAATGAGGAAGCCTACCAGAAGACGCTTGACACCAAGCATGTGACATTCTGGAGCCGTACCCGCCAGACATTATGGACCAAGGGGGAGACGAGTGGTCACTTCCTCCACCTGGTGAGTATGCAGATTGACTGCGACAATGACACGCTGTTGGTCAAGGTGAATCCTGTCGGTCCTACCTGCCATACAGGAACTGACACCTGCTGGGGTGAGGACAACGAGATGAATCCACTACTCTTCCTCACTGAGCTCCAGGATTTCATCAACAAGCGTAAGGAGGAGATGCCTGAGGGTTCCTATACCACTAAGCTCTTCAAGGATGGTGTCAACAAGATTGCCCAGAAAGTGGGTGAAGAGGCACTTGAGACGGTCATTGAGGCTACCAATGGTACTAACGACCACCTGGTGTATGAGGCAAGTGACCTGCTCTATCATCTTCTCGTACTTCTCACAGAGAAAGGACTGCGTATCGAGGATGTGGCAGCAGAACTGCAGAAACGTCATGACCCCGACTGGGACAAGAAACGCCGCGTGGCTAAGGCTAGCGGAGAAATGAAATAAGATATAATAGGTAAGAAATTATGCTTATAGATTATCAGAAAGCCAATATCTGTCAGAAAGATGGCATCCTCGTATTGCAGGATGTGAACTTCCATGTCAACGAGGGAGAGTTTATCTATATTATCGGTCGTGTGGGTGCCGGTAAGAGCACATTGCTGAAGACCCTCTATTTCGAACTGGATATCGATGAGGCTGAGAATGCCTTTGTCCTTAACCACGACCTAAGGGGACTGAAGCGTAAGTACATCCCTGCCCTGCGCCGACAGATGGGCATCATCTTTCAGGACTTCCAGTTGCTGAGCGACCGCACCGTTCATGACAACCTCGCTTTTGTACTGAAGGCAACAGGATGGAAGGACAAGGACGAAATTGAGGGACGTATCAGTGATGTGTTGGAGGATGTGGAGATGCAGGACTTCGCTGACCGCTTCCCACATGAGTTGTCGGGCGGTGAGCAACAGCGCATCGCTATTGCCCGTGCCATCCTTAACAAGCCGAAGATCATCATCGCCGACGAGCCGACGGGTAACCTCGACCCAGAGACAGCCGCTAACATCATCAGATTGTTACGTCAAGTTACCCAGATGGGAACTGCCGTCGTGATGACAACGCATAACATCCCCCTCTTGAAAGACTATCCTGGCATCGTCTACCGGTGTATCGACGGACATGTGGAGGAGATCACCAACGACTATAATAAGATTGCTGCCTACGAGCAGGATAGCGAGCCGGAGGAGATACGTAAGGTTGACTACTCGTCAAGAGAAGACATTTGAATATTAAAAGGTTAAAAAGGTAAAGATATGAAAGTAATGAAGTTTGGCGGAACATCGGTGGGATCACCGGACCGCATGAAGGAAGTAACAAAGCTTGTCACCAAGTCGGGCGAGCCTGTTTTCGTGGTATTGTCAGCGATGTCTGGCACTACCAATTCCCTGGTGGAGATCTCTGACTATCTCTACAAGAAAAACCCAGATGGTGCCAATGAGGTTATCAACACGTTAGAACGTCAGTACATGAAGCATATCGAGGAACTGTACTCCACTGAGGAGATGAAGACAGTGACCCGTGACTTCATCGTCACAGAGATGAACTATCTGCGCTCGTTTACCAAGGAGCTCTTCACCTCGTTCGAGGAGAAGAACATCGTGGCACAGGGTGAGATGATGTCTACCAATATGGTGGTCAACTACATGAAGGAACAGGGCATCAAGGCAGTATTGCTCAACGCCCTCGATTTCATGCGTACCGACAAGAACTCTGAGCCAGACCCCGTCTATATCCGTGAGAAGCTCTCCGCCATCATGGAGAAGAACGAGGGACAGCAGGTATATATCACCCAGGGCTTCATCTGCCGTAACGCCTATGGTGAGGTGGACAACCTGCAGCGTGGTGGCAGCGACTATACCGCCTCTTTGATCGGTGCCGCACTGAATGCTGAGGAGATTCAGATATGGACAGACATCGACGGCATGCATAACAATGACCCTCGTGTGGTTGACAAGACCGCCCCTGTCCATCAGTTGCATTTCGAGGAGGCTGCTGAGCTTGCCTATTTCGGTGCCAAGATCCTTCACCCCACCTGTGTACAGCCTGCTAAATACGCAGGAATCCCCGTCCGTCTGCTGAACACCATGGATCCCGATGCTGAGGGTACAACCATCAGCAACCATACCGAGTATGGTAAGATCAAGGCGGTAGCCGCCAAGGACAACATCATCGCCATCAAGATCAAGTCAAGCCGCATGCTGCTTGCCACTGGTTTCCTCCGTAAGGTCTTTGAGATTTTCGAGAGTTACCAGACACCAATCGATATGGTATGTACCTCAGAGGTGGGTGTCTCCATGTCCATCGACAACTCCTCACACCTCGGCGAGATTGTTGACGAGTTGAAGAAATACGGTACGGTAACGGTAGACACCAATATGTGTATCATCTGTGTCGTCGGTGACCTCGACTGGTCGAACATCGGCTTCGAGACCCTCACCCTTGATGCCATGAAGAACATCCCTGTCCGTATGGTCAGCTATGGTGGTTCCAACTACAATATCTCCTTCCTGATCCGTGAGGAAGACAAGAAGCGTGCCCTCCAGAGTCTGAGCGACACCTTATTTAATAAATAACAAAGCAGCAACACAACACAATGACAAAAGGACAATTCCCAACAGATCAGTTCCAACAGCTCCGCACACCGTTCTACTATTACGACACGGAGCTGTTGCGAAAGACTTTGCAGACCATCAATGACGAGGCAGGCAAGCACGAGGGCTTCGTGGTACATTATGCTGTCAAGGCAAATGCCAACCCTCAGCTGCTGCGCATCATCCGGCAGGCAGGTCTTGGCGCCGACTGTGTGAGCGGCGGTGAGATAGAGGCTTCCATCAAGGCAGGGTTCCCTGCCTCTAAGATTGTCTTCGCCGGTGTCGGTAAGAGTGACTGGGAGATTAACCTCGGTCTCGACAATGACATCTTCTGCTTTAACGTAGAGAGTATTCCCGAACTGGAGGTCATCAACGACCTTGCCACCCAGAAGGGAAAAGTGGCACGTGTCGCTTTCCGTCTGAACCCCAATGTGGGAGCGCATACTCATGCCAATATCACAACAGGACTGGCAGAGAACAAGTTCGGCATCGCCATGCGTGACATGATGAGTGTCATTGAGGAGGCTTCCCAGATGGAGCATGTCAAGGTGGTGGGTCTTCATTTCCATATCGGGAGTCAGATTCTTGACATGGGTGATTTCGAGGCTCTCTGCAACCGTGTCAACGAACTGCAAAGTGAGTTGGAGCGTCATCGCATCATTGTGGAGCATATCAATGTGGGAGGCGGTCTTGGTGTTGACTATCAGCATCCGAACCGTGTTCCCATCCCTGACTTCAAAGCTTATTTCGATACCTATGCCAAGAAACTGAGGTTACGCCCGGGACAGACCTTGCATTTCGAGCTCGGTCGTGCTGTGGTGGCACAGTGTGGCAGTCTGCTCACGCGTACCTTATATATAAAGAAAGGTGCCGTCAAGCAATTCTGCATAGTGGATGCCGGCTTTACCGACCTCATCCGTCCAGCCCTCTATCAGGCTTACCATAAGATAGAGAACATCACCAGCGAGGAACCCGCACAGACGTATGATGTGGTAGGTCCTATCTGTGAGTCGACGGATGTCTTTGCCAAGCAAATCGACCTGAACGGTTGCCGTCGTGGCGACCTTCTGGCGATACGCTCAGCAGGTGCGTACGGTGAGATCATGGCATCACAATACAACTGCCGCAGTCTGCCAAAGGGCTATACCAGTGATGAAATCTAATAAACCAAGATGTTAAACGATACTACGAAGAATACAAACATACAACTGTCGGTCGTGATAGTCGTTCATGACGAGGAGACAGCACTGGCAGAGAATCTTCCTGCCTTCCTGACCTTGTCGTGCGATACGCCCTACGAAGTCATCGTCGTAAATGATGCCTCTACCGACAACACACCGGATATCCTCAAACAACTGAAAGAGGAATATCCGATACTCCATACCACCTTCCTTCCCAAGTCGGTGGTCAATCCCAGCCGACAGCAACTCGCCTTGTATATCGGGGCGAAAGCGGCAAAGAGCAACTGGATTGTCATCGCTGACATCCATCGCCCTCCTACGTCATCAGAATGGATTGACGGTCTGGCAAGAGAGACTGCCTCTGGTATCTCCGAGGTCGTCATGGTATATACCGACCGTAAGAACCCGGAGATTGTGGAGCACCGTGCGTTCACCGAGCTGGAGGATGCCATCCCTTTATTACAGAAGACGGAGCGCCGTTCTGGAAAAGGACATCAGGGAAGACTCCTGAAGATAAAGAGGGGCATCTATGATGCCGTGGCAATACACCGTGACTGTATCTATGAGGCGATACGCCAGTATGACCATCGCATCAAGGGAAGCAAACTGATGGGTTTGCGCATGCTGGTATTCTGGAAGAGCTGAGCACCATGAGGATACTTCATTACATACCCAAGAACGACAGCATGATCACCAGTTATGTGGACATGCTGGTGAACAGTATGGGTCTGGGGGCAGAGAATATGATTGTTGATGCGGAGACTGCTGCCAAGGAGAAACTGCAGAGCGCCCACTTCGATATCCTGCATATTCACGGCTGCTGGCACTATTCCGCTTACCGTGTCCTTAAACTCGCCCTCAAGAAAGGAACCCGCATGGTATTGTCTCCTTACGGACAGTTGGAGCCTTGGATATTGGAGGAACACTACTGGAAAGACAAGCTGCCTAAGAAGATGCTCTTCCAGAAAAATATCGTGGAGCGTGCCTATGCCGTCATCATACAAGGCAAGATGGAGGAAGAGTGCATCAGAAAACTGGGATGGAACGACCGCACGGAGATTATCCGCAACCCTGTCATCACCCACTCCACCACACCGGCGGAGATGGCGCAAAAGACTTACCTCGTCTATCGGAAGGTACTCGACAGTCACACGATAGAGCTGATGCGTGAGCAGACCCTCCATCTGCTGCGCTGCTTTATCAAGGCGGGTATCACGGGAGACAGCCGCTGGGTGACCGACGACTTGTACGACATCAACGACCCCGAGCAATGGCGCTATATCCTGATATATGCCCATTACGAGAATATCAGCAGTATCGTGCTCCGCGGTGCCCATCTGCTGAACTACCAGATACCAGACACGGATATCCATAAGATTTCCTGCTATCTGCCCAACAACTATGAGATGCCTAAGTCGATACAGGATGCCATCGGGATGCAGTACCCTTCGGAGAATGACCGGTTGATGGCTACTTTCCGGCAGGTACGCAAACTCATTCTGCACCATCAGTTCACCATCAGTCATCTGTGCGAGATAGACCAGGAACTGCGGGAGCATGATGCGGAGGAAGACCATCTTGCAGAGACGCTGAAAGACGCGAAACTATATAAGACGGCATGCAGGGTCATGCAACTGCTGGCAGACAATACCGGCTTTGACGAGGGCTTCATGCCCTTCCCTCCCCTGGACGACCGCATAACGACGAAAATAGACAAACAAATATATAATCACCTGAAGATATGAGTCAGACTACTAACCTGAACCGTGACATGCACTATCTGCAGTTGCTCTCCAACTCGTTTCCGACGATAGCTGCCGCATCGACAGAGATTATCAACCTGGAGGCAATTCTCAATCTGCCGAAGGGTACGGAGCATTTCCTTGCGGACCTGCACGGTGAGAGCGAGGCTTTCCTCCATGTACTGAAGAACGCCTCTGGTAATATCAAACGCAAGGTGACTGAGCTCTTTGCGGGAGACATCCGTGACAAGGAGCGGAAGGAATTATGTACCTTGATATACTATCCCGAACAGAAAATAGAACTCATCAAGGCTGCCGAGCCGGATATAGAGGACTGGTATCACATCACCATCCACCGCCTCGTCGCCGTATGCCGTGATGTCAGCAGCAAATACTCCCGTTCTAAGGTGCGTAAGTCGCTGCCTGAGGATTTCGGATATATCATCGAGGAACTGCTGCATGAGCGGACGGACGACAACAACAAGGCGGCATATGTCAACGTGATCGTCGACACCATCATCTCTACAGGACGTGCCGACGACTTCATCATTGCCTTGTGTAATGTCATCCAGCGTCTCGCCATCGACCAGTTGCATATCCTGGGGGATATCTACGACCGTGGTCCCGGTGCCCATATCATCCTCGACACCATGCGGCAGTATCACTCCTGGGACATCCAGTGGGGCAACCATGACATCCTGTGGATGGGAGCCTGTGCGGGTAATGACGCCTGCATCTGTAACGTGCTTCGTCTCTCCCTGCGTTATGCTAATCTTGCCACGCTGGAGGAGGGCTACGGCATCAACCTGGTACCCCTTGCCACCTTCGCCATGGAAACCTATGGCGATGACCCTTGTGAGGAGTTCATCCCTCGCCTGCTGAAAGACAACACCCTCGACGAGAAGATGATGCGGTTGACGGCTCAGATGCACAAGGCGATTACCGTCCTGCAATTCAAGACGGAGGCTCAGATCTTCAAGCGTCGTCCTGAGTGGATGATGGAGGACCGGTGCCTGTTGGATGCCATCGACTATGAGAAGGGTATCTGTCATCTGGACGGCAAGGACTATGAGATGCTGTCTTGTCAGTTCCCGACAGTTGACCCCAGCGACCCGTGCCGGATGACTCCCGAGGAGGAGCTGCTGATGCAGAAGCTGCATCATAGCTTCCGTGTCTGCGAGAAGCTCCGCAAACATATCAAGATGCTGCTCTCGCACGGTTGTATGTATAATGTCAGCAACCACAACCTGCTGTTCCACGCCTCCTGTCCGCTGAATGCGGACGGCAGTCTGAAGGAGGTGGAACTCTACCAAGGAAAAAAATACAGTGGTATGGACCTCATGCACAACATTGGCATGATTATCCGTGCCGCCTTCAATACTGACTCCGATGCGGAGCTGCGCCAGTTTGCCAAGGACTATTTCCTGTACCTCTGGTGTGGCAAGGACTCTCCCCTGTTCGACAAGTCGAAGATGGCGACCTTTGAGCGGTACTTCCTCAAAGACAAGGAGACCTATAAGGAGGAGAAAGGTTACTATTTCCAGTTGCGTGACTCGGAGGAAATCTGTGACCGCATCCTTGATGCCTTTGGCGTGAAAGGTCCTAACCGCCATATCATCAACGGACATGTTCCCGTACATGCCTCGAAGGGTGAGAATCCCATCAAGGCGAATGGAAAGTTGATGGTGATTGACGGTGGTTTCTCGGAGGCATACCACAAAGAAACGGGTATCGCCGGATACACGCTGGTTTACCATAGCCGTGGTTTCCAATTAGTTCAGCATGAGCCGTTTACAAGTGCGCAAGAAGCTATCGAAAAGGGTACAGACATCAAGTCTACCACCCAACTCGTGGAACTATCCACCCACCGCATGCTGGTGGCTGACACGGACAAGGGTGACCACCTCCGCTCACAAATTGACGACCTTCGCGAGTTACTCTATGCCTACCGCCATGGCATTCTGAAAGAGAGGAAATGAAGCATCATGTCATCATCGCCTTAGGCTCTGCATACCTGCAGGCTGTCCATATCCAATGGGCTGCCGAACGGCTGCGTATTCTCTTGGATGACTGTACGTTCTCCAAGCGGTTATGGACTCCTGACATCAAAGGGACGGGCAAGTGGTACATGAACCAGTTGGCGTATGCCACCACGACCTTATCAGTAGATGAGCTTCAGACAGCATTGAAAGAGATTGAAGCCTCAACAGGCAGAACGAAAGCACGTATCACCATCGACCTCGACCTGATGCAGTATGACCAGCAGCGTTACCATGAGAAAGACTGGCAGCGCGACTATATTATCCGTTGCCAGTCATCACTTCCTTGCTAAATAAAATTAAACAAACATAAATCGAGAAATATCTGCAAATCTATCAGTGATAGGGTTTAACGCACTGATAGACAGTTGATTGGATCTCTGGCAGATAGGCTGACAGATTGATAGATTCCAATGGAAACATCCCTTCTCACCCTTGATACCCTTGACACTAATAACGACAATCTTTGTAAAGGATGCCTCCCGTCACTGTAATTCAAATTGAATTGCAAAGTAAATCAAATTGAATTACTGAGTAAATCAAATTGAATTGCAAAGTAATTTAAATTGAATTACATTGTAAGCCATGCTGGATTGCAATTAAGCATCATATTGACTTCATCTATGGCGCCTATAGCTTCCCTTTGAAGCCCATACCTTCGACCTACGGAGGCGGCACCTCCGACCCGAGGAACCCGTACCTTCGACCCACGGAGGCGGCACCTCCGACCTAAGGAGCCTAGGGCTTCGCAAGGAGAAGGCGCAACGATGACAAGGGTAAAAACTTTATGTATACGCGAGGAATTCTGATTTTACGACTTGAAATTTTAGCCCTATCAGCAACATTTTTGGGTGTGTTGGAGGCGATTGTTCCCTATTATCAGTCCCAGAACGTTTTCCCTATTTGTCGAAAAGCAAGAAATTCTCTATATTTGCAAATCGGAACTTCTATTACTAACCATCTACAATATTGTAAGAATTATGAAGAAACGAAGACTTATACTCATGTTAATTTGCTGTCTGGAGACAATGATGTTTCCTTTCAGCACTCATGCTGAAAGCGGATATGTGGGAGACGAGTTCGGCTTAGATAGACCGTCGGTGTTTGTTGCCTATCCCTACAAAGTTCTTGAAATTCAAAATGTGTCATGGGATTATGACTTTAGTTGTTTCTCATGTTACCAGACCTCTGGAGGACTTCACGTAAGAATCACAAAATATTTCGAGACATCAAAAACTATCACATGTGAGGTGAGGTATAAATGGGGAACCAGTGATGGCAAAAAATATTGGACGAGCACGGAAAGGAAACTCTATTCCATTTCCTGTAATCAAGTCGATATCGACGTGTCAGACATGACGATGAAAGTGGGACAGACACAACGTCTCAACTACTACGCCTCGCCAAAGAGTCCTGACATAACGTTCATTTCCAACAATTCCAGCGTGGCATCCGTCAACAGCTATGGTGAGGTGACCGCTTATCAAGTAGGAGCGGCAACGATCACTCTAAAGCAGAACATGGGACCGGATGCCACCTGCACCGTTAACGTCAAGGAACCTGTTGCACCCACATCGATTTCCCTGCCTTCAACACAGAGTGTGGATGTGTACTCCAGCATCACTCTCCATGCGACATTACAACCTACAGACGCAAACCCGACACTCTCTTGGTCTTCCGACAACAACTCAATAGCCAGGGTAGACCAGAATGGATTGGTAACTGGTGTCTCACCGGGCAAGACCAATATAACAGCCACCACAGACAACGGACTAAGTGCTTCTTGTGAGCTGACTGTCACTGACGTGGACCGCACACCAAAGACTTTTGAAATTGCAGAAGAATTCTCTAAGAAAACGGTATATGTGGGAGAGTTCTGGAAACTGGACTATACCATAACACCGTCTTATGCAAACTACACATTGAACTGGGCTTCATCCGATGAGAGTGTGGCAAAGGTAACTGCCGCCGGTTATGTGCAGGCACTGAAACAAGGAACGGCAAGAATCACAGGTACCATCGATGGTTTCAGTCTGACAGACTATTGCGATGTCATCGTAAAAGGAACCCCCAACGTATTCACTATATGGCTCAAAGACGGACAGCAGATGGATATCAAACTGGACAAGAACATCAAGGTATCTTACGAAGGCGACAAGTTTATCGTCAAGAGTGAGGAGATGAATGTCGAGTATGAGGCAAGCGATGTGAAGATGTATACGTTAGAGAACGACGGCACAGTAGAAACGGGGATAGAGACCATCCGTCCCAAAGACAGACAGGGCACCATGAGTTTTGACGGCAATACGATCCGTCTCATGGGTTTTACACCTCATTCTATCTTGCGGATATATGCCCTCGGAGGACAGACGGAAGGTGTCTATCGAATTGATGCCGACGGCAATCTCACAATTTGTATCGACGACCTGAATAAAGGCATCCATATCATCAAAACAGAAAGTATCACTTATAAAATCATAACGAAATGAAAAGAATAAAATCAATTCTGTCAGTTATTTTGGCAGCAGTGACCTGTAGCAGCATGGCACAAGGTATCATCATATATAAGAGTAATGGTACTACGGAGAAGCTCCCGTATGTCGCAGTGGACAGCATCGTTCCCTATGCAGGGGATAAAGCTCCTGATTTATTGCCGCCAAAGTACGTTGACCTCGGACTACCCAGCGGTACACTATGGGCTGACCGCAATGTCGGAGCAGCTGCACCAGAGGCTATCGGAGGGTATTATGCCTGGGGTGAGACAGAAGAGAAAGCCACCTATTCGTGGGACAGCTATTTATGCACACTACAACAATGTGGTACTTCATCAGACCCTATCCGTGCTAATTACCTGATACGAGAGCGGTCTGGATTGTGGGAAGGCAGTATCTCCAAATCTGAATTTGACGTTGCGACAAAGCAATGGGGTTCCGCATGGGCTATGCCTACAAAAGAACAGGTAGAAGAATTATGGAATAATTGTACTAGCAAAAGTGTTACCATTAATGATGTGCCATGTACAGAATTTACAGGTCCTAATGGAAACACAATAATTTTCTCAGGAGCTACAGGTCAAGGTTATAAAAACAATACGAGCTTAGATACAACATTCCCCCATTATTGGACAGCTACCATTGACTATTTAAACTCTGGCACAAAGGGCTGCTATTTCACCCCTATTATGTCTATGGTTATGTCTGACTATCGGAATTATGGCATGCAAGTACGAGCAATATGCGTTGATCGCGATGCCGTAGACTCCAATAGTAATTAACGATAAAAAAGAATAAGAAACGGTTCATCCAGAACCGTTTCTTGTTTAATCAGAATGCCTTATCGGCAAGGATTAATCTCGTGATAGTGGTGCCACCGGGAAAGTAAAGTAGGTATCCGGGAAGGGTTCGTTCTCCAGCGTAAAATGCCACCATTCGGTATGCAGGGGCTTGAAACCGTGACGCATCATCGCACGACGCAGAATCATACGGTTGTTAAACTGCTCTGCCGTCAGGCTGTCACTGGGCTGATACTCGAACGTATCAGGGTTGCCGCAGAAGTCGGGATGACTCTCCTTGCCAAACCAGTCGAACGTTCCACCCATGTCAGCCTCTTTCTCCTTATCCATGTCAAAGAGCGTCAGGTCAAGCGTGGAACCACGGGTATGTCCGCTACGCTCTATGATATACTCCTGAGGGAAGAGCATGCTCTTGTCGAGGTCGGGATAGAAATAACGTTTCATCACCGTGTCGTTCACATCCTTTGCCCAGCGCACGAAATGGTCAACAGCTTTCTGGGGGCGGTAGGCATCATAAATCTTCAGCCGGAAACCCATCCGCTTCAGGTCATCACTGACAGCCTTCAGACTGTCGGCAGCCTGTCTGGTCAACAGTGCCGTAGGTGCCTCATAGCCGTCAATGCGTGTTCCCACGAAGTTATAGGTACCGAAGTAACGGATCTCCAGGATCACATCAGGTATCACGTCAGTGATGTTCACAAACTGACTATTGTCCGCAGGGGACACGCCCTTCGCCGACTCTTTCTTACATGAGCTGACGCAGCTAACCACAACAGCAATCATCAGCCATAACTTTAAATTCTGCATAGTTCCTCTAAAATAATATTCTTTTTAATAGTGAATACCGGTTCGCTGGCGGACCGCCTCAAACAACAGGATGGCAGCGGAGACGCTGACATTCAGGGAGTCGAGTCTGCCCAGCATTGGGATACGGATATGAGCCGTGGCGGCATGGCGCCACTGGTCGGTCAGTCCGGTAGCCTCCGTCCCCATGACGATGGCAGTGCCCTTCCGCATGTCCTGGTCGTAATAGAGAGTGGAGTCCTGCAACTGAGCGGTCAGTATCTGAATGTCACGCTCTTGCAGGAAACGGATACACTCCTCAGAGCTGCAGGCAACAGTAGGGACGGTGAAGATGGCACCGATGCTGCTGCGTATCAGATTGGGGTTATAAAGGTCGGTCAAAGGGTCACATACGATGACGGCATCAGCCTTGGCGGCATCAGCGGAGCGAAGGATGGCACCCAGGTTTCCAGGTTTCTCTACCCTCTCCAACACCATCAGCAACGGATTCGCCGGCAACTGCAGGTCACTTAGTGTCTTGGGGTGTGTGCGAATGACAGCCACTATGCCCTCTGTCGTACCCCGATAGGCAATTTTCTCATAGACGGCAGGAGTCACCAGGACAGCATCACAAGGCACTTCGCCTTGATACAACGCCGGGCAGATGAAACGGGTAACCACCTCGTAGCCACCCTCCATGCAATGCTGGAGCTCACGCTGTCCCTCCACCACAAACACACCTTGCTTGCGGCGTTCCGAGGATTTCTGCTGTAAGAGCAACAGCTGCTTGACCCTGGGATTCTGTGTACTCGATATTGTCAGTTCACCCATATTCAGAAATGACTTTTCAACGCTTTCAATCCCTTTTCCGTACAGAAACCGCGGAAAGGTACCAACATCAGGTTCGCCAAGAGTTCCTCATACGGGTATTGGGCATAAAGACTGTTTTTGACGACAAAGTTACCTATCATGTCGAACAACTGATGAATCAGTTCGTAATTGACATCGTCACGGAAATAGCCCTCTTTCACACCTGTCTCCATAAAAGCCAGGAATTTCTCGTAATTATTGGCATGCTCCGTCTCCATGTACTTCACGATGTTGGGATATTGCTGGATATCCTGATAGAACAGGTAATTCACGTTCTTCAGTTGCTCCACATTCCTGCGATAAGACTCAGCCACTATTTCTATCACATTATGGTTTTGGGCATAGGCAGTGATATACTCACGCTTCTCCTGATGTCCCTTTTTCACACAGGCAAACAACAACGACTCCTTGTCCCCATAAATCTCATAGAGGGTGCGCTTGGAAATCGACAGACTCGTTGCGATATCATCCATCTTTACAGCACGGATACCATGTCGTGTGAAAGCAGCCATTGCCGCCTCAAGGATTTTATCCTTCAGGGAAGTACGATAAGCATTCAAATCTTTTATTTCTTGCATAACTAACCAATTTGAGTACAAAGTTACTAAAAAGATTAAAAAAACATCTTTATTCGCAGAGTTTTTTGTAATTTTGCGAGGAAAAATGGAAAAGTAAATTTAATAATACTGCATCTTGTTATGGTAAAAATCTCAAAAGAAGCCGCTCTTGAATATCATGAAGCGGGCCGTCCAGGTAAAATTGAAGTCAAGCCAACCAAGGCTTATCGAACACAAACCGACCTGTCGTTAGCTTATTCTCCCGGTGTCGCCTACCCTTGTCTGGAAATCCAGCAGAACCCAGACGACGCTTATAAATATACAGATAAAGGTAACCTCGTTGCCGTCATCTCAAACGGTACTGCCGTCCTTGGCTTGGGCGACATAGGTGCCATGAGCGGCAAACCCGTGATGGAGGGAAAGGGATTGCTTTTCAAGATTTACGGAGGTATTGATGTCTTCGATATCGAGGTCAACGAGAAAGACCCTGAGAAATTCTGCGAGGCGGTGGAGCGTATCGCCCCCACCTTCGGAGGTATCAACCTGGAGGATATCAAGGCTCCTGAGTGCTTCTATATCGAGGACCGTCTGAAGAAGACCCTCGACATTCCTGTGATGCACGATGACCAGCATGGTACGGCAATCATCTCTGCCGCTGGTCTGAAGAATGCACTGGAAGTCATCGGCAAGGATATCAAGAAGGTGAAGATTGTGGTGAATGGTGCCGGTGCCGCCGCCATCTCATGTACTAAACTTTATATGGCGATCGGTGCCCAAAAGGAGAACATCGTCATGCTTGACTCTAAAGGTGTCATCAGTGTGGCACGTGAGGACCTGAACGAGCAGAAGAAGTTCTTCGCCACCCAGCGTACCGACATCCACACACTGGCAGAGGCTGTCAACGGTGCTGATGTCTTCGTTGGTCTCTCCAAGGGTAATGTACTCTCCAAGGAGATGGTGAAGACTATGGCAAAGGACCCTGTCATCTTCGCACTCGCCAATCCTGTCCCTGAGATTTCATATGAGGATGCGATGGAGGCACGTCCCGACACCTTGATGTCTACAGGACGTACCGACTATCCCAACCAGATTAATAATGTCATCGGTTTCCCTTACATCTTCCGTGGTGCCCTGGACGTTCATGCCACTGCCATCAACGAGGAGATGAAACTGGCTGCCGTACATGCCATTGCCGACTTGGCGAAGCAGCCCGTCCCTGATGTGGTGAATGACGTATATAAGGTCAATAACCTCAGTTTCGGACGTAATTACTTCATACCAAAACCTGTCGACCCACGTCTGATCACCGAGGTCAGCGCTGCTGTGGCAAAGGCTGCCATTGAGAGTGGCGTGGCACGTAAGAAAATAGAAGACTGGGATGAGTACAAGAACTCACTGAGTGTGTTGCTGGGACAGGAGACCAAACTCACACAGAAGCTCTATGCTACTGCCGCAGCTCATCCACAGCGCGTGGTATTCGCAGAGGCTGTTCACCCCACCATGCTGAAAGCTGCCGTACAGGCAAAGGCGGAAGGTATCTGCCATCCTATTCTCCTGGGTAATGACGAGGTCATCCTGAAACTCGCCAAGAAACTTGACCTGAACATCGACGGCATTGAGATTGTCAACCTCCGCCATCCTTCCGAGCAGGAGCGCCGTGAACGCTATGCCCGCATCCTGACAGAGAAACGTCAGCGTGACGGCTATACGTTCCAGGAGGCTAACGATAAGATGTTCGAGCGCAACTATTTCGGTATGATGATGGTAGAGACTGGAGAGGCAGACGCTTTCATCACAGGTCTCTATACCAAGTACTCCAATACTGTCAAGGTTGTCAAGGAAGTCATTGGCATCCGTCCTGAATATCAGCACTTCGGTGCCCTGCATATCATCAACTCACAGAAGGGTACACTCTACATTGCCGATACCCTTGTCAACGAGAATCCGGATACCGACACCTTGGTAGACATTGCCAAACTGGCTGCCACCAGCGTACGTTTCTTCAACGAGAAACCTGTTATCTCCATGATCTCACATTCCAACTTCGGTAGTTCTACCAGTGACGGAGCCAAGAAGGTACGTCATGCGGCAGAAATCATGCAGGCTCAGTATCCTGACCTTGCCATCGATGGTGAGATGCAGTTAGGTTTTGCACTTGACCGTGAGTTACGTGATGAGCAATATCCTTTCACCCGTCTGAAAGGCAAGGATGTCAACACACTGGTATTCCCCAACCTGACCTCTGCCCGTTCTTCCTATAAGATGTTGCAGATGCTGGATGCTGATGTCGAGATTATCGGTCCGATACAAATGGGACTGAACAAAGCCATCCACTTCATCGACTTTGGTGCTTCTGTCCGAGATGTGGTGAACATCGTCGCGGTAGCCACCATCGATGCCTATGTGGACAAAGTGAAAAGCAGAATTAATGCGGCTAAACAATAGCCGCATTAATTTTTTTTGCTAATTATTTTGCTTGTGCTTGAAAATAATCACGCCAAGGACGATGAGTACGATGACGGCAATAACATGTATTAAATCCATAATATATCTGTTTTAGAATCGAATCATTTCCGAACCTGTCAGTCCTTCTTCCGAGCTGTTGACCTGTACAATATAAATACCTTTCGAGGCATTGGTCACAGGCAGCAGGAAGGAAGTATTGCCATGGGGATGTAATGTCTGTTCCATCAACAGCTGTCCCGCCACTGAATAGACCTTCACACTGACAGGCTGGACAGGGGCGGTATTGAATTGCAGACTCACCTGTCCGTCAGCAGGACGAATGCGAAGGGCTGTTGGCTGATGACTGCTGATGGTCTGTATCCCCGTCGACTGTTTCAGGATCTCCACCACACCGGCATAGGCATCAATCAGTCCATGCCCATATTTATTATTAGGCGACACCCCTTCATCATCTATATGCTTACAGGTCTTCTGGAGTATTTCCTTTACCCTGTCTGGTGTCAATGTAGGGTCAGCCTGCATCCATAGGGTGATGATACCTGCCGCACATGGTGTTGCCATAGAGGTTCCAGACATTGCCAGCCAAGGATATTCCCGTCCCTTAAAGACAGTCTTCGTCACCATGCTTGTTCCATAGCTATCTTCACAGAAACTGTTTCCTGCGGATATGATATTGACACCTGGCGCTACCGCATCTGGTTTGATTCTTCCATCAAATGTAGGACCTTTCGATGAGAAAAAGGCGAGCGTCCCCTCTGGTGACCTCATTCCATAGCCTTCCTTCGTTTCACCTTGGCTATTGACATAACTGGCTCGTCCGTTCAATGCGCCTATGGTCACCATAGAAGGAAGCGTACCGGGCATACCAATATTGTAGTCCATCCTCGCTTGGCAGAAACGAGTGTCTTTTCCCTCATGAACTTCTGGCATGTTAATGAAACTATACTCACCCAACACTTGCACCTTCTCGTCACCCTCGATAGCGAATGCCAAACCTTTATAATCTCCGAGGATTCCTATCTCATGGTCATTGATTCTGTCAGTGAGTGTATAAAAGGAACCTGTCTTCTCCAATATGATATGGTGACCGCGCATGACAAGACTGTCTGCAGAGAGATGCTGGGTGTCGAATAACACAGAATCAACCATTTCCATGTCTGTCATGGAGACAGACTTAGGGGAGAGACATTTCAACTTGAAGGGATGCTCACTCATCAAGAACATCTTACCTTTACTCGACTGATGCGTCATGACAGAGCCTGCTGTTGGTGTCCCTGCCGCTTTCTCCACATATAAATAATCATCTCCATCATTACCCGCGGCTGCCACCATCACCTTGCCCTTACCAACGAGCTGGCTCAACGCCTCCTCATACAAGACTGCATCGTCTGGAAGGTGTCTGAAACCAATACTATAGGTGATGACACAGGGTTTTCCTATCTCATCAGCATAGTCAAAGATACGCTTCACCCGTGCCGTCTGGTCTGCCGAGTTGGCAAAAAGGCTCTCTATGGCATTCTTTGAAGAAACAGCAAAGATGTCAGCACCATAGGCTATACCCTTATAGTTGGTTCCATAACCGCTACCTGCAGCGATACCCAGACAATGAGTGCCATGATTCGCAGCATCACCAGAATGTTGCTTTGCCATCAGCTCTTCCTGTGTGAGATACTCACGTCCTAACACCGTCTTCTTCCCTATCGTCTCCTCATCGGCAGCATAGTCGTCAACAAATCCCTTGATACGACAGGTCGTACCCTTCATGTCGTAGAACGACGGATGAGTCAGGTCAAAACCTCCATCTATAATTCCCAGCAATACCCCTGTGCCGTCATAAGCCTGAGGTAACCCCAGTCCCGTCCGGACGGGCAGATTGTTTACCCATTGAGGAGTGACATCCAGCATTTGCCTGCCATCCACATGAGTCTCAATTCGCTCAACGCTCTCGTCGGCTGCCATCGCTGACAATTGAGATAATGGTATATTAACAATGAAAATATCACCGATTTGTGTCACCTTCTCACAACCATATTGCGACAACAAGACCTCCGCATCACCACTCTGGAACCTGACAAAGGCACATATCTTGTCCGTCGTCACTCCCATGCCTCTCCTGCCAGCCTCATCCAGGGTCATCAACTGCCTGATGGCAAATGACATTCTCTCTGCACTGTCAGCAAACAAGTATGTACTGACTAACAATAGCAAACATACAATACTTATCTTTCTCATAACTCAACAAAAACCTAATAGACACGAGGTCCAAAGATGGTCGTTCCGATACGTACCATGGTACTTCCCTCTTGCAGGGCAATTGGATAGTCATGACTCATCCCATATGACCGCTCACAGAAATAGGGACAGTCAGAAAAATAACGACTCTTGAATTCAACAAATAGATTCTTGCAGATACCAAACTCTGAACGAATCTGGTTCTCATCATCGACATTTGAAGCCATCATCATCAAACCACAGATACGGACATGTTTCAACTCACGCCATGTACCGTCTTCCAGTAACTGACGACAATCATCAGGAGTCAGACCGTATTTCGTTGCTTCCTCTGCGATATGAAGTTCAAGAAGAACATCAATAACTCTCTCATGCTTAGACGCTTGCTTATCAATCTCTCTTAAAAGCTTTAAAGAGTCAACAGCCTCTATCATGGAAATATAGGGAGCAATATACTTGACCTTATTGGTCTGCAAATGACCAATAAAATGCCATTGGATATCATCAGGAAGAGTCTCCACTTTCTGACGTAATTCCTGTTCATGGCTCTCACCGAAGATACGCTGTCCTTCCTCATAAGCCGCCATGATATATTCGTTGGGATGATACTTACTAATTGCCACAAGGCGAACACCCTGTGGCAATACATCAAGTACTTTCTTTAAGTTTCCTTTGACATCGTAATCCATGGTTACTCTACCTCTGGCTTGTCATTCTTTCCATATTCAAAAACATCCATCAGCGTAGTCTCAGCGACACTAGCTATCACATAGTCGATCATGGTACCGCCCATCACCTCTTCAATGTTGTTGACAGCCCCTTTCAACGTTGCGGCATGTACGAGATAGTTGACATTGCTGCGTTTTTCTTTCTCCGTCTTCTCATCGATGGTGATGAACTGCAATTTTGCTTTATACCAACGGTCGGCAGAAGCGTCTTCACTAAAGAATATCTCCTTATACGGGGCTATCTTGATATCTTTCACCGCAAATTCGCCGCTGATATAGTTAGACATCTCCTCTATGATACGTTTCTCTGCCTCTGTGAAACTTAGCGCATCAACGGTATAGTTCTCATTTACTTTTTTTTGCAGACCATCCTCCATGGTCTTCTCATAACTGATTTTACACTCAAACCAGGTAGCTGTTCTTGATCTCATATTATTCAATAATGTTTTATGTCTATATAACTAATTGAAAAGTCTATTTCTGAATTCCATAACTATTGGAACCACCTATCGCCTTTTTCTTCTGATCTGTGAGCCGTTCAATAATCTCAGTAGCTATCAACTGGCTACGGGCTGGGGCTAACGAAGCCTCCGCACCGATCTCCTGCTGAGCTTTCATGAGTTCATCAACAGTAGACTCACTCTGCGAAAGGAAATTCTTCTCACTGGCATTCATACGCTCCTTATTATATATCTTTGAAAGGATCTTATCTGCAGCTTCCGTATAACGCTTACGGAAGATTTCCTCCGCCTTAGCCTGATATTCCTCCTGAGTCTTCTGCTCCAGGTAAACCAGAGAGTCGCCATCACTGGTCACACCCAGCTCCTCCGGACTAAACCCATCATCTATCAAGTCATCGGTAGCCTGACGTGGAGCTGGTTTGACAAACTCCACAGGAGTACTCTCCGGCATCATGTCAAAATACAGAGCGATCACCAGTCCGGCAATAGCGACGGCAATGATAAAAGTAAGTAGCGAACGATAGGTGTTACGCTTACGGTTGATACTGTCGAGCATGTCTGTCGGTGTGTTGAAACGGTCTTCAGGTGATTCACTGACAGCTCTCTTCACCACATTCCGCAATTCGAGCGGCATGTCAGACTGATCGAAGATTTTCTGAAGAAGTTTACCAATGGAATAGATGTCACAACGATTATCAACCGTTCCTTTATTCATCACCTCTGGTGCCACAAACTCTTCCATTCCATCATGATACAGTTGTGAAGGCTCACTCATGGAAAGATAATGTGAGCCGACATGCAGGAGCAGCGGTGCATTATCACCCTTACGAAGGAACACTGTCTGAGGAGAGTAGCATACACCATACACTCCCTGCTCATGAAGATAAGCCGCTGTCTCCAGCAATTGTTTGGTGAAATCCTCTATAAAATGAGGTTCTGCAACTATCGCCGGGGAGTCATTCAACACATGCTGTAAAGGCTGATACTGTCCCTGCTCCAATTCCAATCTCACGATATCATGCCCTTCTTCCTGAGGACGGAAGTGCAGGATGTGCTGATTGACGAGGGAAGCATTCTGCTCACATTCTTTACGTAACGCCTCACTAAACTTGATGTTTGTGTTAAGCTCCGGGGCTATATCCACAACGCTACGATATTTACCATCTATCTGCTGACGATAATAGTCACCTATAGGCTGACGGGTCTTATTGAGTTTGCCGTCTTTCCTTGATGCCAATAGTTCTTCGTAATTCATAATTTACTATGTTTGGATGCGCAAAAGTAAGCATAAATTCTGAATATCACAAAATAATTATCAAATAATTCTTAACTCTTAACTCTTAACTCTAAACTTTTTATTACCTTTGCACTCGATTTACGTAAATTAGACAACATGCCAGAAATATCTGTACGCGGACTGGAGATGCCAGAGTCACCGATTCGGAAACTCGCTCCACTAGCCGCAGCCGCAAAGAAACGTGGTACCCATGTGTATCATCTGAACATCGGACAGCCAGACCTGCCTACCCCACAGGTGGGACTTGACGCATTGAAACAAATCGATCGTCATATTCTGGAGTATTCTCCCTCGCAGGGCTATCTGAGTTATCGGGAGAAATTGGTCAGCTATTATGCCAAATACAATATCAACGTCACTGCAGACGATATTATCATCACCTCCGGAGGTAGTGAGGCTGTGCTCTTTGCTTTCCTCTCTTGTCTGAATCCCGGTGATGAGATTATCGTCCCTGAGCCTGCTTATGCCAACTACATGGCGTTCGCCATCTCTGCCGGTGCAAAGATCCGTACGATTGCCACGACGATTGAAGAAGGATTCTCACTTCCGAAGGTGGAGAAATTTGAGGAACTCATCAATGACCGCACGCGTGCCATCATGATCTGCAATCCTAATAATCCGACAGGATACCTTTACACACGCAGGGAGATGCAGCAGATCCGTGACCTGGTAAAGAAATATGACCTCTACCTTTTCTCTGATGAGGTGTACCGTGAGTATATCTACACAGGGTCTCCCTATATCTCCGCTTGTCATCTGGAAGGTATCGAGCAGAATGTCATACTCATTGATTCCGTATCGAAACGATATTCGGAGTGTGGCATCCGCATCGGAGCACTGATCACCAAGAACGCAGAGGTCCGCAAGGCTGTGATGAAGTTCTGTCAGGCGAGACTATCCCCTCCTCTGATAGGACAGATTGTCGCTGAGGCTTCACTCGATGCACCAGAGGATTATTACAGGGACGTATATGACGAGTATGTGGAACGTCGTAAATGTCTGATTGACGGACTCAACCGCATACCGGGAGTATACTCACCGATCCCCATGGGAGCCTTCTATACTGTCGCTAAGCTGCCAGTGGATGACGCAGAGAAGTTCTGCCGCTGGTGTCTTGCAGACTTTGAATACGAGGGCGAGACCGTCATGATGGCACCTGCTGCAGGTTTCTATACTACTCCCGGAGCGGGCTTCAATCAGGTACGTATCGCCTATGTGCTGAAGAAGGAAGACCTTGAGCGTGCCCTTATTGTACTGCAAAAGGCACTGGAGGCATATCCTGGGAGAGTCCTAGAATAATGAATTTTCCTTTTTTCCTTGCCCATCGGATCTACTCCGATAATGGCGACAACCGCAAGGTGAGCCGTCCTGCTATTCGTATAGCTACCATTGGGGTCGCCATCGGACTTGCCGTCATGATCATCACGGTAAGCGTTGTGATGGGGTTCAAGCATACCATCCGCGACAAAGTAGTGGGATTCGGCAGCCATATACAGGTTGAAAGTTTCATATCCTCACAGTCCGCGACACCCTGCCCTATCTGTATCGACGACTCACTGATGAATGTGCTGAAGCATATCGACGGTGTCCGTCATGTAGGGCGTTATGCACTGACTCATGGAATTCTTAAAACAGACAATGACTTCCTGGGGGTCGTCTTCAAGGGTATCGGTGAGGATTATAACGTGCAATTCCTGGAACAGAACCTTGTAGAAGGCAAGATGCAGAAGTTCTCATCTACGAAGAGTTCCTATCAGTTGCTGATATCCAAGAGGATCGCTGACAAACTGGGACTGAAAGTGGGCGAGAAGCTGTTTGCCTATTTCATTGATTATCAAAATGTAAGGGCACGTAAGTTTACCATCGCAGGCATCTATGAGACCAATATGACGCAGTTTGACGAGACGCTCTGCTTCACAGACCTTCCCATCCCCGTGAAACTCAATAACTGGGAGAAGGATCAGTGCAGCGGTGCAGAACTGCTTGTCAACGATTTCGACCAGTTGCAGCATACCTCTGAATTGGTCATAGAGACAGTGAACCGCCATACAGACCATAACGGAGAGATTCTTACCTCCCATACCATTCAGGAGACATACCCACAGGTCTTCTCTTGGTTGTCACTGTTAGACATCAACGTATGGATTATCCTTGCTTTGATGATTTGTGTGGCAGGATTCACGATGATCAGCGGACTGCTTATCATCATCCTGGAACGCACACAGATGATTGGTCTCATGAAAGCCCTGGGTGCCCGCAACAAGAGTGTGCGCCACACTTTCCTGTGGTTTGCCGCCTTCATTATCGGACAAGGTATGCTGTGGGGAAATGTGATTGGTATCGGTCTTATTCTGATACAGCAACACACCGGATTCATCCAGCTGGACCCTGCCAACTATTATGTCACGACAGCACCTATGGAACTGGACATTCCCCTTATCCTGTTGCTGAACGTGGCAACATTATTAGTAACCCTCTTCGTCCTGATTGCCCCCTCTTTCCTTGTCTCCCGCATCCATCCCGCAAAATCCATGCGATATGAGTAAGCTAACGCTAGATACAGACAACAAGGAATGGCAACAGGCATTGCAGATTGTCCAATATACCCGTCGCTCCCTGTTCCTCACCGGAAAGGCAGGAACAGGAAAATCGACATTCTTGCGTTATGTGGCGGAGTCGACCAAGAAAAAGTATGTGATACTGGCGCCTACAGGTATCGCGGCTATCAATGCCGGGGGACAGACGTTACACTCGTTTTTCAAGTTGCCGTTCCATCCCTTGCTGCCTAATGACTCACGCTATAACATCCGGAACATCCGTAAGACCCTGAAATACAGTGGCGACACCATCAAGCTGTTGCGGGAACTGGAGCTTATCATCATCGATGAGATTTCCATGGTGCGGTCCGACATCATCGATTTTATCGACAAGGTGTTGCGTATCTACTGCCGTAACATGCGGGAACCCTTCGGAGGGAAACAACTACTGCTGGTGGGTGATATCTTCCAGTTAGAACCCGTCATCAAGGAAGATGAATGGCGGTTGATGCAACCCTTCTACAGCTCTGCCTATTTCTTCGCCGCAAAAGTGTGGCAGGAGATCAGACTCGTGAGCATAGAACTGCGGAAGGTCTACCGCCAAAGCGACAAGCACTTCATCGGAATGCTCGACAGGATCAGGCAGAATCAAGCGACAGAGGAAGACCTGAAAGCTATTAATGCACGGAGTCATGTCTCCGCTCCGCAGGTGAGAGGGGACGGTTCCTTTGAGATAACCCTCGCCACCCGCAGAGACACTGTCGATTATATCAACGAGCAACAACTCTCTAAGCTGGAGGGCGAAGCGACGACCTTCAAAGGAAGGATCACGGGAGAATTTCCGGAGACATCCCTGCCGGCTCCCATGGAACTGGAGGTCAAACCCGGAGCACAGGTCATATTCATCAAGAATGACAAAGAGAAACGGTGGGTCAACGGAACCCTCGGGGTCGTCATCTACATAGACCGGGAAGAAGGTGTTATCACCGTTGTTGATGAAGACGGTCACGAATATGACGTAGAGCGTGAGATATGGGAGAACATGCGCTACACCTTTAACGAGAAAGAACAGAAGATAGAAGAGGAGCAACTGGGCACCTTCATACAATTTCCTCTCAGACTCGCCTGGGCGATCACTGTCCATAAGAGTCAGGGACTGACATTCCGTAAGGTACGCATAGACTTCTCTGGCGGAGCATTTGCCGGTGGACAGACCTATGTGGCTCTTAGCCGTTGCACGTCACTGGAAGGAATCACGCTGGAAGAGCCCATCAGGAAGAGTGACATCTTCGTACGTGCTGAGGTGGTCGCCTTCGCCAACCGCTATAATGACGGACAACTCATCCGGCAGGCTATCTACGAGAGCAAGGCTGACAAGGAATACCACAATGCCATGGAGGCTTTCGACCGACAGGACTACGATGCCTTCCTGCATTATTTCTTCCTCGCCATCCACAGCCGCTATGACATTGAGAAACCTGCCGCCAAACGACTCATACGCAGGAAACTGGGAGTGATCACCCGCCTGCAAAAGGAATGTGAGCATCTGCAGGCAGAGATTGACCACAAAGAGGAAATGCTGAAGCGCTTAGCGGCGGAATATGTACTGATGGGCAAAGAGTGTGAGCATGAGCACATGCCTGAAGCTGCCATCCGCAACTATGAAAAGGCACTGGAACTCTATCCTGATGCCGCAGAGGCACAACGAAGAATCAAGAAACTTAAAAAGAATAAGACATGATTATCTTCCCTATCGCAAAGGTAAATCTGGGATTGAATGTGGTGGAGCGTCGTCCCGATGGGTATCATAACCTGCAGACTGTGTTTTATCCTGTCGGCATCCAAGATGCCTTGGAGATATTCCCCATGGCAGAGGACTTTCCCTCTGAGGTAGACTGTGACATCAAGGTATCGAATATACCCATTGAGGGAGACGATCAGCGTAACCTCGTGGTGAGAGCCTACCAACTGCTGAAGCAGGACTTCCCCAACCTCCCCCGCCTGCACGTCCACCTTTATAAGGGCATTCCCACACAAGCAGGAATGGGTGGCGGCTCCAGTGATGCCTCTGCCATGCTACGCTTGCTCAACACATCATTCCAGCTGAACCTCAGTGATGAGAAACTGATCAGCTACGCATCCAAACTGGGGGCAGACTGTGCCATCTTCATCCTCAACCGACCCGCCTATGCAGAGGGCATCGGTGAGAAACTCTATCCCATGGACGTTGACTTGAGCGGCTGGTATATGGCTGTCGTACGACCCGACATCCCCGTACCTACCAAAGAAGCATTTGCACGCATCAAGCCACATTTTCCTCAGAAGTGTTGCCGTGACATTGTCATGCAACCCGTAGAAACATGGAAAGAGGAACTGGTTAATGATTTCGAGGAGAGTGTCTTCGCCCTCCACCCCGAACTCGCAGCCATCAAAGAGCGACTCTATCAACTGGGAGCCACCTATGCGGCAATGAGTGGCAGCGGGAGTGCGCTGTTCGGACTGTTCCGCCAACCCATAGACCTCCAGTCATCCTTCGAGGGTATGTTTTCCACCTGCTTAAAGCTCTGACAGACAGGCATAAAAAAAAGAATGATTGTCTCACGACAATCAATCTTTCATTAACCTTAATAATCTAATACCATGAAAAACACACCACAAAAATACGAATAATTCTCGCTCCATGCAAGAAATGTAGCAAAGAATGCTACGGAATTTAACGTATTTTAAACACTTACTGCTTCCATTCTACGTTTTTTAACCAAGAAACCCCCTTTTCTTGTTCTTCGGTGGCTGGATAATCCAGTGCAATAGATTGCTGAAGTTTCAGACCCTTTGAAGGAATCTCCACAAAATCAGCCACATAGGGTTCATGAGGAAGCGTAAGGTGTGCGGATACGTTCACTGGAGTCCAATGAACAGAGAAAATATCTATTCTGCTCTCGGGTGCCGCCACCCCACAAGTCGTTATCATACAGATAACCTGACTGCAACTGTCGACGGGGTGAGACACAGGCATCATCTGCATCTTCACCTTCATGGCAGGACTCACTTGCAAGACAAGAGACTCGTCAGTCATTGACAGCATCTCACTCTTACCGCCTAATTCATTATTGACCACCGCCTTCATACCAGAATCAATGAAGTCGATGAAGTCAAGGCGGTTATTCTCCGTCAGATAAGGCAGCAGACTGTCCGGCATCTGCAGGAAGACATCCCTCATCTTCGGCTGTGCCTCACAAAGGGAGCACAGCGAAGACAGGAGGACACATATCATCCAAAATGTTCTCATATACCTTATTATATATATATATATTAACCACGACCAGGACGGAGATCTTTCACCCTGACAGCCTTACCCTCACTGACAGGCAGAGACCCCTTCTTCACCAGTTTGACACGAGGAGTCAGCAGTATCTCATCCTTCAGCGCACGCTGGATATCCTTTGTCATCTTCTGAAGCTCAGGATATACGTCCGTTGTCAGACCGTCCAACTCCACCTCTACCGTCATGATGTCATTATCATCCTCCGTGTCGAGGGTGATCAGATAGTTGCTACCCAGACCTGGATACTGCACGAGGATCTTCTCCACCTGCATCGGGAACACATTGACACCCTTGATGATAAACATATCATCAGTACGACCTTTGATACGGTCGATACGGCGGTGTGTACGTCCGCAAGGACACTCTCCGGGAATGATACGGGTAAGGTCACGGGTACGGTAACGCAGGATAGGCATCATGGTACGGTCCAATGTCGTGAGGATCATCTCACCGATCTCCCCGTCAGGCACAGGCTCCAGCGTGTCCGGGTCGACAATCTCCAGGATATAGTTATCTTCCCAGAGATGCATACCATTCTGTTCCAGACACTCAAAGGCGACACCAGGACCATTCATCTCCGTCATGCCGAACGAGTTATATGCCTTGACACCCAACAGTCGCTCGATACGACGGCGCTGTTCCTCCGTATGAGGCTCTGCACCAATAAACAAGGTACGGAGACTGGTGGAACGGGGGTCCACACCTTCCTCCTGGAAGACCTCAGCGAGACGGATGGCATAGGACGGGATGGCATGCAGGCACGTCGTTCCGAAGTCCTTGATAAACATAATCTGGCGCTTGGAGTTGCCGGCAGCTGCCGGTACCGTGGTGGCACCCAGCTTCTCCGCACCATACTGGAAGCCCAAGCCACCAGTGAACATGCCATAGCCGGAAGAGTTCTGGAAGACATCCGTGTCACGGCATCCCACCATATACATGTCACGGGCAATCATGTTCGCCCATGAATCGATGTCATGACGGGAATAGGTCACGACAGTAGGATGACCGGTGGTACCACTGGTAGAGTGGATACGGATGGCATCTTTCATGTCACCGCCCACCAGACCGAAGGGATAGTTGTCACGCAGGTCCTGCTTCGTGGTAAAAGGAATCTTACGGATATCCTCTATGGTCTGAATACTGTCGGGAGTAATCCCCAGGTCACCTAAGCGCTTCTTATAGAATGGTGACCTCAGACTGATCTCAATAGACTGACGTAGTTTCTTCACTTGCAATGCCTCCAGCTCTTTGCGGGGCATCGTCTCTAATTCCGGTTGCCAATACTGATTGTTCATATCGTTTAGTTTTTATTATAAGTTCAAAGTATAGTCATAATGCAAGGGCAGTTGCTTACCGATACTCGTCGCAATGATGCCGCACTGAGTACGGTCCTTTACCTCTTCCACAAGGTCCGCCATCAACTGCGCGTTCCTGTCGTCAAGATGGGAGATAGGCTCGTCGACAATCAGGAAGTCACAGGGCTGCACGAGTGCCCGGATAAAGGCGACACGCTGCTGCTGCCCCTGAGAGAGGATGCCAGCCTTGACCTGCAGCTTATCCCCGATGTCCAGCCGCTCAAACCATTCCTCGATGGTCGGGCGGTCAAACAGCCCTGTCAGGCGGTTCTTGATCTCCACATTCTCCCATGCCGTCAACTCCGGGAAGAGACGCATCTCCTGGAACAGCATACTCAGGTGCTGCTGACGGATATCCACCCATTGGGCGACCGTCATCTCCCGGACATCCTGATCATCGAAGCACAGCTGTCCGCTATAGTCGTGACGGTACCCCAGCAGGTAACTGCAGAACGTGCTCTTCCCCATCCCACTGCCTGCCTCGATGAGATAGGAACTGCCCCGCTCAAAGCACACCTCGCTGAGCCAGACATCAGAGATCAGGTCGTCACGCTGGGCAAAGACCTGAGGTAATACCTGATGGAGAATGATCTGTTTCATACACACACATATTATATTATTTACTCAGTTGCGCCATCATAATGGCAGAGAGCCCCGCCGTCTCCGTGCGCAGCCTGCTGCTGCCCAGATGGACAGAGCGGTAACCATGAGCCATCGCCTCACGCACCTCATCCACCGAGAAGTCACCTTCCGGACCAATCAGGATGGTCACCTCCTCCGAGACAGGCATCGCCTTGAGCTCATCGAAAAGGTAACGGCGCTCCACCTCGTCATAGCAATGAGCGATATACAGCCCTCCCACACGGCAGTCCGTGATAAAATCCCTGAAAGGAACGATGTCGTGAAGGTCCGTCTTCCACGCCTTACGGCTCTGCTTCATCGCCGAGACCACGATCTTATCCAGTCGTGCCGTCTTGACGACGCTGCGCTCCGAGAACTTACAATCGAGGAAAGTTATCTCATCAACCCCTATCTCCACAGCTTTCTCCACCATCCATTCCATACGGTCCATCAGTTTCGTGGGGGCGATGGCAAGGTGAACACGCCCCTGCCAGGGACGCTGCTGCGGAAGGACCTCCAGGACATCATACATACAATGGTGATTCGACGCCACCGTGACGACGGCACGGTAAAAACACCCCTGTCCGTCCATGAGCATCATCTCGTCACCAGCAGAGAGACGGAGCACCCGTACCGCATGTGACGCCTCGTCAGCAGGCAGCTCATGAGCGACTGCCGCGTCAGGCACATAGAAATATCTCACCTCCTTCATAATAACGCCTCCTTCTTCTCAGGATGGAACAAAAAATGGAAAGCGACACCGACTATCAAGGCATAGACGGCGAAGACATACCAGCACTCAGCCCATTGCACACTGCCATCCGCTGCGGTATGCGCATTGACGACAGCCTGAGCCGCCAGGGAGCCTATCGTGGCACCGAAACCGTTGGTCATCAGCAGGAACATCCCCTGGGCACTCGACCGCATCTTTGTGTCAGTAGTCTGGTTGATGAACAGTGAGCCGCTGATATTGAAGAAGTCAAAGGCGACCCCATAGATGACCATGGAGAGTACAAACATCCAGACACCACTGCCTGGGTTACCCATTCCCAACAGTCCGAAACGGAGGAACCAGGCAACGGCGGCTATCACCACCACCTTCTTGATGCCGAACCGCTTCATGAAGAAAGGGATGAGCAGGATACTGAAGGTCTCACTGAACTGCGAGATAGAATAGAGTATCACAGGGTATTTCACACCGAAAGAGTCCGCATACGCAGGAACGGACTGGAAATGGTTGATGTAAGGAGTCGCAAAGCCATTGGTGATCTGCAGACAGATACCTATGAACACGGAGAAAACAAGAAAGACAGCCATGTCCCTCCTCTTAAACAGCACGAATGCCTGCAGACCGAACCGCTCCGCATAGGACCTGTTCCCCTGTCTCCTGTTCACGGGACAGGAAGGTAAGGTAAAAGAATAGAGGAATAACAGGATGCCCAGCACACCGCTGACAATAAACTGGTTGTGGTTCTGCTCATAGTCCATGACATCCACGAACCACATCATAGCGATGAAGCCGACCGTGCCAAACACACGTATCGGCGGGAAACTCTTCACGATATCCTGTCCTTCCATCGTCAGGGCATTATAGGCGACAGAATAAGACAGGGAGAGGGAAGGCATGTAAAAGGCGATACTCAGGCTGTACAGGGAGAACAAGACAGGGAAAGAAACATGCATACCTGCCTGCTGCCCATACAACCCAGCCAGCACCATGGACACGCCAGCCACCAGATGGCAACAGCCGTATAACCGCTGGGCGGGAATCCAGCGGTCAGCGATGATACCGATGACCGTCGGCATGAAGAAAGACACAAAGCCCTGCATCGCAAGGAAAGAACCGATATGATGCCCCATCCCTATCCTGCTGAGATAGATTCCCATACAGGTCAGATAGGCACCCCACACAGCGAACTGCATGAAGCTCATGATGGATAATCGTACTTTCAGGTTCATCTTCTTTAAATAACAGGTTCCTTATCATCCCAGAGCGTCATCTCCCCCTGTTCATTTCTGCACAGCCTTAAGCGGTTGCGCATCCATTCGGTGTATGGGAGCTCTCTTGTCAGGGGATAGTATCTTACCACTTTCCCGTCGGACAGCTCCACGACGTGTGGTGTCTGGATGATGCCCTGTGGCGTCTCCAGCTCCGGACAGGCTATCCGCCTGATGCCCCTCAGGGTTCTTGGATTCATTACTTATTGTTTTTGAGTGGAAACGAATCAACTGTATCTGACTGATGAACAACATCTTCCTGACCTCGGCATTCCGGTCGTTGTTACCCAGATAGATAAATCCACGGAGTTCCTTCAGTGTTCCCTCCCTGTTCTGAGGTATACGCACCTGTGACTGACCTGCCACAGAGATATGACTGATGGTCTGCGTCGTACTGTCATTCTCGTATTTTGCCACAAGGCAGACGATAGCGTCCCTCGACCCGCTCTGGTAGATAAAGTCAGACATGAACTGGAACATGAAAGTGTCACCCTTATAGTAAGAGGTGTCCGCTTTCACATAGATATCATAACGGTTGGAAGTCGGATGAGGTGTCAGCAGCACATCCGTCTCGTTCTGCCAGACGTTCGCCGTATCACCCGTTGCGCTGTAGGTGGAGTATTTGTTGATATCACCCACGGAGGCACCCAATGCCTTCGCCTCGTCGTTCAGGCGTTCCTTGACACGCTGATAGATACTCTTCAGACGGTCCGCATGAGAATAGTAATAGACCAGCGAGGAGTCAAACTCAGCCTCCGATATCCCATATTTCTTCAAGACGCTCTGGAAATAGACATTCCTGTTGTAGCCATGCTCCTCACTATTCCTCGACCGTTTCTCATCAGCCATCGCCTGCGCCACATGATAGTCGTACAGGATATCCTCCAGGTCACCCGGCTGGATATACTCGGACGGCACGGTGGGCTTGCAGCCCATCATGGACAGGACGGCTATGAAGACTATGACGAGACTATACCTCATCGGTTTTCTTTCCTTTTTTAAAAGACATTTCTATCTCACTGACCTCCTGACGGTAGAACAGCAGTATCAATACGACACCTACGGAAATCGAGGAGTCCGCAAAATTGAAGATGGGACTGAAGAACACAAACGGGTTGCCCCCCACCATCGGTACCCAGTCAGGCCAGGTGGTGACAATCAGCGGGAAGTAGAACATATCCACCACCTTTCCCATCAGGAACGGCGCATACCCCGTACCGAAAGGGACAAAGTAGGACGTGTAGAACTCGGAGGAGGCGTTGAATATCAGTCCGTAGAACATCGAGTCGAAGATGTTCCCGGCAGCCCCTGCCATCACCATCGACAGACAGACGAGATAGCCCAGACGACCCTTTTTCCTCACGACGCTGGCGATATACCAGCCAAGGATGCCTACCGCCACGATGCGGAACAGGGAGAGCACCAGCTTGGAACCCAGTTCCATGCCATATGCCATCCCGTTATTCTCGATAAACAATATCTTGAACCATGAGAATATCTCGATCTGCTCGTGAAGAGTCATATTCGTCTTCACCCAAATCTTGATCACCTGGTCGACAAGCAGGATGGCTGTTACTATTGCAACCGCCATCCACCCGCGTTTAGCGATATCCTTATCTTTCATTTATTTCTTACCTGCCATCTTCGACTCCACGCTCAGTGTAGCGTGGGGAACGGCACGCAAACGCTCTTTCGGAATCAGTTTTCCTGTGATGCGGTCGATACCATAGGTCTTGTTCTCTATACGTACCAAGGCAGCTTTCAGTCCCTGAATGAATTTCTGCTGGCGGGAAGCCATCTGAATCAGTTCCTCTTTCGACTGGGTGGCACTGCCCTCCTCCAAAGCCTTATAGGTAGGAGATGTGTCATCCACATCATTAGAGTCCTTGTTCATCAGCACATTCATCATCTGGTCATAGTCACGCTTGGCAAGTGCCAGTTTGTCATTGATAATCTGACGGAACTCTTCCAGCTCCTCATCAGAATAACGTGTTTTTTCTGCCATAATCATTAAGCTTTAGTTATTTGTATTTTCAGTTTAAAGTCATCAAACTCGACTTCCACACCCTCATTGGGCGCGATGGTGATGTCATCGGCAAGAACCTGAGTCTTGATATACTCGCCATAGCCAGCCACCGCCTTCTGCACCTCGTCGTTCGGTGCCAGGGCGATATGGATGCGGTCGGTGATCTCCAAGCCACTGTCCTTACGGATATTCTGGACACGGTTGATGATCTCACGTGCCATACCCTCCTGTCTCAGCTCCTCGGTGAGTTCCACCTCCAGGGCAACGGTGAGACTACCCTCGTTAGAGACGAGCCATCCGGGGATGTCCTCGCTGATGATCTCCACGTCCTCGGCGAGGATCTCTACAGAATCTGTAGTATCTATAGTACCTATCGTGAGCTTGCCGTTAGCCTCCAGCTCAGCGATCTGCTCCTGGCTCAGTGCGTCGACGGCGGCGGCAACGCTCTTCATCAGCTTGCCGAACTTCTTACCCATCGTGCGGAAGTTACACTTCACCTTCTTCACCAGGACACCAGCGCCCTCCACGAATCTCAGTTCCTTGACGTTCACCTCATTCATGATCAGGTCTTTCACCGCCTCTATATGGCGTTTCTGCTCGTCGGTGGCAGGTATCATGATAGCCTGCAGCGGCTGGCGCACCTTGATATTCACCTTACGGCGCAGGGCAAGTACCATGGAGGTGATCTTCTGTGCCATCTCCATGCGCGCCTCCAGGTCCTTGTCTATCAACGACTCGTCAGCGACGGGGAAGCTGTCCAGATGGACACTGTCCTTCTCACCGCCTAAGTCACGGTAGAGCTGGTCAGCATAGAAAGGAGCGAAGGGTGCCAGCAGTTTCGAGATGGTCAGCAGGCAGGTGTAGAGGGTGTCGTAAGCAGAGCGCTTGTCGTCACTCATCTCCTTACCCCAGAAACGCTTACGGTTCAGGCGCACATACCAGTTGCTCAGGTCGTCATTGACAAAGGTGTCAATCAGTCTGCCCGCACGGGTCGGGTCATAATTCTCCAACTCTTCGGTGACCTTCTTGACCAGCGTGTTCAGTGAGGACAGGATCCAGCGGTCAATCTCCGGGCGTGCCTGCTGGGACAGGGTCGCAGCAGACGGAACGAAGCCGTCCACATTGGCATAGAGTGCGAAGAAGGAATAAGTGTTATACAGTGTTCCGAAGAACTTACGGCGTATCTCGTCCACGCCCTCCGGGTCAAACTTCAGGTTGTCCCAGGGCTCTGAGTTCGTCATCATATAGAGACGTACTGCGTCGGAACCGAATTTCTCTATCATCTCAAACGGATTCACCACATTACCGACATGCTTGGACATCTTGTTACCCTTGGCATCCAGCACCAGTCCGCTGGAGATCACGTTCTTGAAGGCGACAGAGTCGAAGATCATCGTGGCGATGGCATGCAAGGTAAAGAACCATCCACGGGTCTGGTCGACACCCTCGTTGATGAAGTCGGCGGGGAACGCCTTGTTCTGGTCTATCGCCTCACGGTTCTCGAAAGGATAGTGAATCTGGGCGTATGGCATCGAACCGGAGTCGAACCACACGTCAATGAGGTCGCTCTCACGCTTCATCCTCTTTCCTGTCGGAGAGACGAGGAAGATATAGTCCACATACGGGCGGTGGAGGTCTATCTTATCATAGTTCTCCTGTGACATGTCACCAGGCACAAAACCTTTGTCCTTCAAGGGGTTGGACGGCATCACGCCAGCCTTCACCGCCTTCTCTATCTCGTCATAGAGCTCCTCGATGCTGCCGATGCAGATCTCCTCACCCTCCTCAGAGCGCCAGATAGGCAGTGGTGTTCCCCAGAAACGGCTGCGGCTGAGGTTCCAGTCATTCAGGTTATCCAGCCAGTTGCCGAAGCGTCCCGTACCTGTTGACTCCGGCTGCCAGTTGATGGTCTTGTTCAGCTCGCTCATGCGCTCCTTCTTTGCCGTGGACTTGATAAACCAGGAGTCCAGCGGATAGTAGAGCACCGGTTTGTCGGTACGCCAGCAGTGCGGATAGTTATGCACGTGTTTCTCTATCTTAAAGACCTTGTTCTGAGCTTTCAGGTCCATACAGATGGAGATATCGAGTGTCTCGTCCTTGTCGGTCAGTGTCTCGTCATAGGCGTTCTTCACGTAACGTCCTGCGAACTTGTTCCACTCATCGACGTTGACATAGTTCTTCACGAAGTCAGGGTCGAGGTCGTCGGTCACGAAATATTTACCCTGCAGGTCCACCACGGGACGCTCGGCACCCTTCTTGTCAATCAGTACGATCGGACAGATGCCCGCCTTCTTTGCCACGAAGGCATCGTCAGCACCGAAGTTAGGAGCGATATGCACGATACCGGCACCGTCCTCCGTCGTCACGTAGTCACCGGGGATGACACGGAAGGCGTCACCCATCGGCTTGATGGCAGGCATCAGCTGCTCATACTCCATCCCGACGAGGTCCGTACCCTTATAGCGTGCCACGATACGGTAGGGAATCAGTTTCTCACCCTTCTTATACTCAGGCATCTCACCGCCGTCGGTGATATGTCCCTCTGCCGGCAGGTAGGCGTTCAGGCGAGCCTCGGCGAGTACCAGTGTCACCTTGTCGGCGGTATAGGGGTTATAGGTCTCCACGGCAACATAGTCGATCTTCGGTCCCACGCAGAGTGCGGAGTTTGCCGCCAGTGTCCATGGCGTGGTCGTCCATGCGAGGAAATAGGGAGTGCCCCATCCTGTCATCTCCGGCTTGGGGTTCTTCATCTTGAACATCGCCGTACAGGTGGTGTCCTTCACGTCACGGTAGCAGCCGGGCTGGTTCAGCTCATGGGACGACAGTCCGGTACCTGCGGCAGGGGAATAGGGCTGAATGGTATAGCCCTTATAGAGCAGTCCTTTCTGGTAGAACTGCTTCAGCAGCCACCAGAGGGTCTCGATATACTTGTTGTCATAGGTGATATAGGGATGGTCGAGGTCTACGAAATAGCCCATCTTCTCGGTCAGCTCCCGCCATTCCGCCGTGTACATCATCACGTTCTCGCGGCACTTGAGGTTATAATCCTCTGTCGAGATATAACGCTCCGACTCCTTGTTGTCGATATCTGCCTTGGTGATACCGAGTTCCTTCTCCACACCCAGCTCTACGGGCAGTCCGTGGGTGTCCCATCCCGCCTTGCGGTGTACCTGATAGCCACGCATGGTCTTATAACGGTTGAAGGTATCCTTGATGGAACGTGCCAGCACGTGGTGAATACCGGGGTGTCCGTTTGCCGAGGGAGGTCCCTCGAAGAACACAAACTGAGGACAACCCTCACGCTCCTCGATGGAGCGGAGGAACACATTCTTCTCCTTCCACATCTGCAGGATGTCATTGTTCACCTGCGTCAAGTTCAAACCGCCATGCTCGGCGAATCTCTTTCCCATAAATTTTATCTGTTTTTTCTTTACTATTTTCTTTACTTTTTATTTTTAATGCGCAAAGTTACGAAAAAAAATTGAATTACCCAAATCTTTTGTTATATTAAATGTGAAAAATACGAAGCCCGGGGCTTCGACCCACGGAGGCGGCACCTTCGACCCACGGAGGCGGCACCTTCGGGGGCAGGAGCCCAGGGCTTCGTGGAAAGGAGGGGGCGGCTGCGTCATTGTCAAGGTGACGGGTGACAGATGAAAAACTAAACCTCTCACGTACGGGCGCGCAGGAACTCGGAAAATTTGCGATTTGGGAAGTTCCTGCGCGCGTACACGTGAAAGGTTTAAAAAACCATCTGTCACCCGACACTACCGTCAAGAATACAGCATTTACTAATTATTTATAATTAGTACTAACCGTAACACTTCCGTCGTATCAGACGACACTCGACAACGGTTGTCGGTACGGATGCCCACCAACCAGACCACGTTACCTTCTCCGTCGACGACCACCAACTGACGGCGTTTCTCGAAAACGGTCATCTTACGGTCGGTCATCAGGTCGCTCAGCAGTTTACGACCCTCCATCCCGAAGGGGATCATCCAGTCACCTTCCTCTACCCGTCTGACGGTCAGGGGAAAATGCACCCTGGAGGCATCAACGGTTGCCACAGCGGCATCTCTCGATATCCATACGGGTTCTCTTTTCACCGAAATTCTCGTCTGGTCGTCGAGTACATAGGTGCCCTCTTCGGGTATCCGCAGATTTTTCATCGGTTTCAACGAGGGTTCCACCAACAAATGTCCTCTGTCCACCAGCACGTCATAGCCTTGAGGCGAGGAGAACACCCTACCCGTCTCAGCCGTTAATACCTGTCGCACCTGCGTCCCGTTGAAACCGTAGTTTTTAAGCCATTCAAAGGTGATATATTCTCTTGAAGCAGTATCTGTTAACTGATTCAAATCCAATTCCTTAACATGCTGATACGGAAGTATCACAGCATCCAGGACAGCCTGCGCATCCGAAAGGTTCTCCGCCGTACGCTGTATGTTCTCCGAGACCGCAGGATTCAGTTGCCGCAGGAGCGGAATGACCTGCAAACGGACTTTATTACGGAGTACGTCAGTCTCCAGATTGGTATGGTCGGTGACGTATTCCTGTCCCTTTATCCGCAGGTACTCTTCTATCTCTGCCCTGGAGACTCCCAGCAGCGGGCGCAGGATATTCCCGTTCTTTGGCTGGATACCAGTCAGTCCACGGAGTCCCGTCCCACGGACGAGGTTCAGGATTACCGTCTCCACCGTATCATCCCGGTGATGCGCCACACAGACACCCGCTGCCCCGATATCCTTCCGGAGCTGCTCGAAATAACGGTACCTGAGTTCACGCGCTGCCATTTCAACGCTGACCTGATGGGTCTCCGCATAGGTCATCGTATCGAAATGAATGCGATGGAACGGGATGTTTTTCTGCTGACAGAGTTGTTCACAGAAACGCTCATCCCTGTCCGACTCCTCCCCGCGAAGATGGAAGTTACAATGGACGGCATGCAGTTGACAGCCCATTTCATCGAGAAGTAAGAGCAAGGCGACACTGTCTGCTCCACCACTCAATGCTACAAGATATAAATCGTTGCTATTGAGAAGATTATGCTTTTTAATATAATCTTTTACTTTACTCAACATAAAGCACCAGTCCCTTCAGGTATTCTCCTTCCGGATGATAGATATTAATAGGATGATCGGCAGGCTGGTGCAACTGGTGCAGGATACGCACCTTCCGCTTGGCAAGGGCTGCCGCCGTGAATACCGCATTGCGGAAATGGTCTTTCGTCACCACCTGCGAACAGGAGAAGGTAAAGAGGATGCCCCCTTTCTCTATCTTCTCGAAAGCCTTCTGGTTCAACCGGGTATATCCCTTCAGGGCGTTATGCAGGGCACCACGGTGCTTGGCGAACGCCGGCGGGTCGAGGATGATGAGGTTGTAATTGGAACCTGCCTTCTCCAAATACTTGAAGGCATCCTCACAATATGCCTCATGACGGGCATCGCCCGGAAAGTTCAGCTCCACATTCTCCCGGGTCAGCGCGATCGCTTTCGCCGAGCTGTCAACGGAGTGTACCAGTTCCGCACCGCCACGCATGGCGTAGAACGAGAAGCCGCCGGTATAGCAGAACATGTTCAGCACCCGTTTGTCCTTGGCATACCGCTCCAGCAGAGAACGGTTCTCCCGCTGGTCGACGAAGAACCCTGTCTTCTGTCCTTTGAGCCAGTCTACCCGGAATTTCAGTCCGTTCTCCAAGGCGATATTATCGTTGCTGCCCCCATACAGGAAACCGTTCATGTCGTCCTCCGTCATAAAGGGCAGTGTGGTCTCACTCTTATAATAGATGTGGGAGACACGCGATTCCATCACCTCTACGAGTACCTGGGCTATCTCCTTGCGCATCAGGTGCATACCGATGGAATGGGCCTGCATCACCGCTGTCTGACCATAGACGTCGATGATCAGACCGGGAAGATGGTCGCCCTCCCCATGCACCAGACGGTAGGTGTTGTTCTGCGGATTGTCGGCAATACCGATGGCAAGGCGCATCTGCAGTGCCGATTGCAGACGGGAATACCAGAACGCACGGTCGACCTCCACATCGGAGAAGGTCAGGACACGGACGGCAATAGAGCCTTGCTGGTAATGACCCACAGCGATGAAATCGCCCTCATTCGTGACGACACGCACTAACTCTCCCTCCTGGATACCGTCATCCATACGCTGGATGGCACCGGAGAACACCCAGGGGTGGAAACGCTTCAGACTCTCTTCCTTACCCCTCCGTAACTGTATCTTTTTGTATATCATGCTCCACTTTTATCAGTTCGTAATCGCCTGTCTGCTCTAACCGGAGCAGCTCCTCATAGATCAGGATGCAGGTCCATGCGTCGGTTGACGCATAGAGCTTCTGCTTGTCACTCAACACGTCCGACTCCCAGTTGGAGAGCTGGTCGCGCTTACTGATCCGCTGACCGAAGAAATTGGCAAAGAGCTTCTGAAGACTCATGTCCTCCACGCCTATCTCCTTCACCTTATCCTGCAGGTCTATGAAATAACCCCGGTTGAAATCGCCCCGTTTTCCTAACATCATCAGGTCGTCATGCAGGGAGAGCCCTATCTTGGGGACGGTCTTGTCCTCCAGCAGACGGATGACGGCAGGTGACATGCCTATCAGGTTCAGACGGAACAGGAAACACACCTCATGGGTGGATACCTGCAGGAGCGCCACCTGGTTTATCCTGCCCTTCTTAAAGGAGGGACGCGTCTCAGTATCGATGCCGAGGACTGGCTGTGTAAGGAGGAAATCCACCGCTTTCTCAGCCTCTTTCTCGGTGATGACGACGATGACACGACCTCCGAAAACGACCCTTGGCAAGGCACTGATTTTCGTCTTGTCGTACCGGCTATATAGAATCTTTTTCATCACGCTTTTGTTTTCAAGGTGCAAAGATACAATTAAAAATACAAAAAAAAGACGATTTTATGGCGATTTCTGAGATTTTTCAATTACTTTTGCACATTATTTATAAGATTCTATATGGCAAAGAAAAAGAAAGCAACAAATACGACCTCTTTTAAGGAGGCTATCGGCATTGACAAGATATTCCATAACGAACGACTGAATTTCTTCCTGGGATTCATGCTGTTGTTCGTCGCAGGCTATCTCATCTGGGCATTTATCTCGTACCTGACGACAGGTGCCGCTGACCAGAGCATGATAGATGCCCCGAAAGAGGGAGAGGTCCTCAACCAGAACGGCGAGTTCCAGAACTCCTGCGGCTCACTGGGGGCTTACAGCGCATGGTTCTTCATCAAGCACTGCTTCGGACTGCCGGCGTTCCTGATACCGGTCTTCCTGCTGCTCATCGCCGTCAACCTGATGAGGGCGTATAAGGTAAACCTGCTGAAATGGTTCCTGGGAATAGGTGTGGTCATGGTATGGTCATCGGTGACCTTCGCCAAATTCCTGACTCCTTTCTTCACGGATGCCCATTTCAACCCGGGAGGTGACCATGGACTGGCAATCTGCGAACTCATCGAGGGACTGGTCGGCGTACCGGGTCTCACCTTCCTGCTAGGGGTCACCGCCATCGCTTTCCTGATCTACCTCAGCGCAGAGACGATCTTCATCATCCGCAAGCTGTTCAACCCGCTCCGCTACCTGAAGAAGATTCCGATGGAGATAAATATCGGAAAAGGGGAACCGGACGATGACAAGCAGAAGATAGAGACACTGGAGGATCCTACTGTCTTCGACGACCCGCAGGAACAGACCGTGGAGTTCGTCGACGAGACACCTGTGGTCACCACGAAGCCTTTCACTCCGCAAGAGCCTGTCATCAAGGCTCCTGCCGATGAGACGGGGGTGGAGATGACGGTGGAGACCGGAGAGAAAGAGGAGACGGCGAGTGGCAAGAACCTGGTGGGTGAGTATGGGGACATCACGACACCGTATGACCCCAAGCGTGACTTGGAGAACTACCACTACCCGACCCTCGACCTGCTGAAGAAATATGATGATGACGGCAAACCGTATATCGACATGGCGGAACAGACGGCAAACAAGAACCGCATCGTCGACGTGCTGCGTAACTTCGGTGTGGAGATCAGCAGCATCAAGGCGACCGTCGGTCCTACCATCACCCTCTATGAGATAACACCTGCCCCTGGTGTGCGTATCTCCCGCATCCGTAACCTGGAGGACGATATCGCCCTGAGCCTCTCTGCCCTGGGCATCCGTATCATCGCTCCTATCCCCGGCAAGGGTACCATCGGTATTGAGGTGCCGAATGCGAAACCCAGCATCGTGTCGATGGAATCGATTCTCAACTCGAAGAAATTCCAGGAGACGACGATGGAACTGCCGTGTGCGTTAGGTAAGACGATTACCAACGAGGTGTTTATGTTCGACCTTGCCAAAGCACCTCACCTGCTCGTTGCCGGTGCCACGGGTCAGGGTAAGTCTGTGGGACTGAACGCCATCATCACCTCCTTATTATATAAGAAGCACCCTGCAGAACTGAAAATCGTCCTCGTCGACCCGAAGAAGGTGGAGTTCAGCGTGTACTCCAGCATTGAGAACCATTTCCTTGCCAAGATTCCTGATGATGACGCAGAACCTATCATCACCGATGTCAAGAAAGTGGTGAACACCCTCAACTCCCTGTGTAAGGAGATGGATACCCGTTACGACCTGCTGAAGATCGCACAGGCGCGTAACATCAAGGAATACAACAAGAAATTCATCGAACGGCAACTAAACCCGGAGAAAGGGCATAAGTACATGCCGTATATCGTGGTCATCATCGATGAGTTCGGCGACCTGATCATGACGGCAGGCAAGGAGGTGGAGCTTCCTATCGCCCGTATTGCCCAGCTGGCACGTGCCGTGGGCATCCACATGATCATCGCCACACAGCGTCCTACCACGAATATCATCACAGGTACCATCAAGGCGAACTTCCCAAGCCGTATCGCCTTCCGTGTGGGTGCCATGATTGACTCACGCACCATCCTCGACCGACCGGGTGCCCAGCAGCTGATAGGACGAGGCGACATGCTGTATCTCAACGGCGGCGAGCCTGTCCGTGTACAGTGTGCCTTCGTGGATACTCCTGAGGTGGAGCGCATCAACCAGTTTATCGCACAGCAGCAGGGCTACCTCTCTGCCTTTGAGTTGCCTGAGCCGGATATGCCGGACGACGAGATGGGTGAGGCTGCCGATGTGGATATGCAGCACCTCGACCCGATGTTTGAGGATGCCGCCCGCCTGATCGTCATCAACCAGAGTGGGTCGACGAGTCTGATACAGCGTAAGTTCGCTATCGGCTACAACCGTGCCGGACGACTGATGGACCAGCTGGAGAAGGCGGGTGTCGTCGGTGCCGCCCATGGTTCCAAGCCTCGTGAGGTATTGATACAGGATGAGTCTAGTCTGGAAAATCTTTTAAGTCAATGGAGAAGATAGTATATTTCAACAGGGTAACGAAAGTGATGGTGCTCATGGCATTTCTCACTTCTCATTTCTCATTTCTCACTGCGTACGGACAAACGGCACAACAGGTGCTGGACAAGACTGCCGGTGTGGTCTCCTACAAAAAGGGGGTACAGGCATCTTTCACCATCAGCAGTAAGCAGTATGGCAGTACGAGTGGGACGATAGACATCAAAGGACGGAAGTTCCATGCGACGACCCATGAGGCTGTCGTGTGGTTTGACGGTAAGACGCAATGGACGTATGTCAGGCAGAATGACGAGGTGAACGTCAACACTCCGTCTGCCGCCGACCTGCAGGCGATCAATCCCTATAACTTCATCTATATGTACAAACAGGGATATGCCGCTACGATGACAAAGAGCGGGAACAGCTTCATCGTGACATTGAAAGGCAAGGGGAAGAGTATCTCTGAGATGGTCATCACCATCAACAAAAAGACTTACGTGCCTTCCCAGATCCGTATGTTACAGAACAAGCAGTGGACGACCATCAATGTGTCGAACTTCAAGACGGCAAACCTGTCTGAGGGGGTATTCCGTTTCAACCCCAAGTCCTACCCTAACGCTGAGATCATAGACTTGAGGTAGTGGAAAGTGGAGAGTGGAGAGTTTTGAGATGAGTTTATCAAGAATACAACTGTACCGCTTGCTTCGTAAGAACAAGAAGTTAAGCGATGAACGTAATGTGATGTTTGAGGCGAACCAGTATGGTAAGTTCTTTGCCTATCTGGCACTCGCCTTCTTCGTGGTATATTTTATTGCCATCGGTACTTTCTTAGGATGGGTAGCCGCTACCGAGGATGAGTACCAGATGTTGTTTTTCGTCCTCCCCTTCATCCTGATCTTTGATTTCTTCGGACGCTTCATGGCGCAACAGACACCGGTCATGCTCGTCAAACCTTATCTGCTGATGCCTATCAGCAAATATACGGCGGTAGACTGCTTCCTGGTGTCTCAGCTATTTGATAGCAGCAACCTCATCTGGATGTCGCTATTCCTGCCCTACACCTTCATCTGTGTCTGTGGCAGCATGACCTTCTTAGAGGGACTGGCTATGCTGATCCTGCTCCACCTGATGATACTGACCAACAGCCAGTGGTATCTGCTGGTGCGTACACTGGTGAACAAGAGCCTATTCTGGTGGGCTCTGCCTGCCGTCGTCTATGGCGCTTTCATCGTGCCTCTCTTCCTGTTGTCCGACAAGTCGGCGGAAAAACTGTTCGACCAGATATTCGATTTCATCGGGGAACATGGCTTCACATGGTATGCTTTCGCTCTCTTCATCGTCCTGTTCGCAGTCCTTTTCATCATCAACCGCACCCTGCAGATGCGCCTGATCCATGATGAGATATCGAAACAGGAGAAGACCAAGCTGAGACACGTCTCGGAGTTTGCGGCTCTCAACCGCTTCGGACAGATCGGTGAGTACCTCAAACTGGAGATCAAGAGTACGATGCGTAACAAGGCGATACGCACCCGCTTCATCCAGGGTGTCGCCATCATCACCATGCTGTCCCTGATGATAGCCTATACGGATGCCTATACCGGCAACTTCGCCCGTAACATCTGGTGTCTCTACTGCTTCGTGTTCTTCGGTGCTGTCAACCTGGTGAAGGTGATGGGACCGGAAGGTAACTATATCGACCTGCTGATGGTGCATGAGGAGAATATCCTCACCCTGCTGCGTGCGAAGTATTATTTCTACTGCACCATCGTCCTGCTGCCCTTCCTGTTGCTGCTGCCTCCTATCATCTCTGGCAAGTTCTCCCTGCTGATGGTACTCGCCTACCTGCTGATCACCACAGGACCGGAATACTGCCTGCTCTTCCAGTTGGCGGTATGGAACAAGACGACACTGCCCTTGAATGACAAGATAACGGGTAAGAACCAGTTTGAGAACAAGCTCCAGCTGATCATCGAACTCATCGTGTTCTTCATTCCCGTCACATTGGTCCTGATACTTCAGGCACTTTTCGATGAGAATGTCGCCTTCATCATCATGATCGTCATCGGTCTTGCCTTCACACTTGCCAATCCGTACTGGATGCGTAACATCTACAAGCGGATGATGCTGCACAGATACGAGAACCTGGAAGGGTTCCACTCTACGAGGTAAAAGAATAAAAAAGTAAAAAAAGAAAGATATGTATTTCACAGGTATCATTATTGCTGTTTGTACTTTCCTGACCATCGGAATATGGCACCCTATCGTCATTAAGACGGAGTATCGCTGGGGCACCCGACCCTGGGTTGTCTATCTGTTGATAGGCATCGCATGTATCATCGCTGCCCTCTTCATCGAGAACACCATCCTCTCCGCAGTCATCGGAGTCTTTGGCGCCTCCGCACTCTGGGGCATCGGTGAGCTGTTCTCCCAGAAGAAACGGGTACAGAAGGGATGGTTCCCGATGAATCCGAAGCGTCGTGACGAATATCCGCCCATCGACAAGAACGAGACGCTCTGCCCGGTACACCACGGCAAGAGCATCTATGCGATAGAAAGTGACGATGAAGACGCTACTGCTACAGGTCGGTAAGACTGTCAACAAGCATTTTATAGCGGGCATCAATGATTATGTGGAGCGCATCAATCATTACATGCCCTTTGAGGTGGTGACCATCCCCGAACTCAAGAACACGAAGAGTCTGACGGAGGAACAGCAGAAACAGGCGGAGGGGGAACTGATTCTCAAACAACTGCAACCTTCCGACACGGTAGTGCTGCTCGATGAGCATGGCAAGGAGTTCCGCAGTGTGGAGTTCGCCCGCTGGCTGGAGCAGAAGCGCAACACGGCACGCCGCCTCGTCTTCGTCATCGGAGGTCCCTACGGCTTCTCTCCTGCCGTATATGCACGTGCCAACGAACAACTCAGCTTATCGAAGATGACCTTCAGTCATCAGATGATACGCCTCACCTTTACGGAGCAGATCTATCGTGCCTGCACCATCATCAAAGGTGAACCGTATCACCACGAATAAAATCACACGAACAGACTGCCTATCTGGTATACGACGGCACTGACGAACCATGCCAGGACAGTGGTATAGCATGCTGCGAAGAGTGCCCATTTCCATGAACCCGTCTCGTGCTTGATGGCAGTGATGGTGGCAATACAGGGGAAATAGAGCAGTACAAAGAGCAGATAGCAGTAGGCTACCAGAGGTGTCAAGCCGTCCAGTCCGCCCAACACTCCTATCGTCGAGGCAACAATCTCCTTGGCACCCACTCCTGCTATCAGCGACACGTCCAACTGCCAGTTGAAACCCTGCGGAGTGAATAGCGGAGCGATAAGTTGTCCCATCCGTCCGATATACGACTCCTCCATGGAGGGTGCCACACCCATCGGTCCGAAATAGCCCAATGCCCATACGATAATACTTGCCACAAGGATGATACCACCCATCTTCTTGAGGTACTCCTTCCCTTTCTCCCACGTATGGCGACCTATCGCCTTTGCCGTCGGCCAGCGATAAGGAGGCAGTTCCATCACGAAGGGGGTGTCCTCGCCCTTGATGACGATGGTGGAGAATATCTTACTGACGATGACCGCTGTCACGATACCGACGGCATAGAGTGACAGCATCACCCATGAGCGATACTCCACGGTGAAGAAGGTTCCCGTAATCATGATATAGATGGGCAGACGTGCCGAGCATGACATAAAGGGCAGGATCAGCATGGTGATAAGCCGTGAGCGGCGGCTCTCGATAGTGCGTGTCGCCATCACCGCCGGCACATTACAGCCGAAGCCCATCACCAATGGGATGAACGACTTGCCATGCAGTCCCATGCCATGCATCATCTTATCCATGATGAAGGCGGCACGAGCCATATAGCCGGAGTCCTCCATCAGCGAGATGAAGAAATAGAGTATCAGGATCTGCGGCAGGAAGACGATGACGGCACCGACACCGCCGATGATACCGTCTACCAGCATGGAGCGTAACGGCCCGTCCGGCATCCTGTTGCTGATGAAATCGCCCAGTCTTTCCACACCCATCTCTATCCAGTCCATCGGATATTGTCCGAGAACGAAGGTCGTCTCAAACATCAGGAAGAGGATGGCGAAGAATATGGGGAAGCCCAAATAGCGGTTCGACAGAATATTATCGATTAAATGGGTGGTACGGTAGGTGTCCCGCTTATCACCCGTCATAAACCCTGCCTCTTTCAACGCACCATTGATAAAACCGTATTTCGCATCCATGATGGCAGTCTCCGAGTCTGTCAGCGTCTCCTCATAGACACGCGCTGCCGACTTGTCACGCTCCACCAGAATGGACTTGCTCCGCTCTCCCGCTTTCTCATGGATGAACTGCACGATATCGGTGTCGTGCTCCAGGAGCTTCAAGGCAACATAACGGGTGGAATAGCGGGGATGGATGGATGCGTCTGGCTTCAGGAACTTCTGGATATGCCGTATGCCGTCTTCTATCTCGTGACCATAGTTGATATGGATATGGCGGGCTGTCGTATTCACACCCTCATAGACTTCTATGACGGTGCGGAACAACTGCTGCACCCCTTCCCCATTCTTAAAAGAGGTCGGTACCATCGGCGTACCGAAGAGCGTCGACAGCACCTGCAGGTCAATGGTGTCACCGCGACGCTCAAACTCATCATACATATTCAGGGCACATACGATGGGGAGGTCCATGTCAAGCAACTGTGTCGTCAGATAGAGGTTGCGCTCGATATTCGACGCGTCAATCACGTTGATAATCACATCGGGAGTCTGCTCTGTGAGGTGCTTGCGCACATAAAGCTCTTCTGGTGAGTAACACGACAGGGAGTAGGTTCCAGGCAGGTCCGTGAGGTTGAACTCATAACCGAAATAATTGGCATGTGCCACAGAGGCATCCACCGTCACACCGGAGTAGTTGCCCACATGACCGTGGGCACCCGACGCGAAATTGAAAAGGGAGGTCTTGCCACAGTTGGGATTTCCTACCAATGCCACATTCAGTGTACGGTGCTCCCGCAATGCCATGTGGTGCAGGTAGTCGTCGGGATGCTTCTCGGGGGTTATCTCCTCACGGGATACACGGTATGCAGAAGAGGGCTCCACATACTCTTCTTCCTTGGAGATAACCTCTATCATCTCTGCTTCCTGGCGACGCAGGCTGACCTCATAGCCCATCACCTTATACTTCACTGGGTCTTGCAGCGGAGCGTTCAGCAACACCTCCACCTCCTTACCCCTGATAAAGCCCATCTCAATGATGCGCTTACGGAATCCACCGTGTCCTTGCACCTTCACAATGACACCGTGATCACCAGTCTTCAGCTCAGATAATTTCATTCTATTTACAAATTCTGTGCAAAGGTATGAAATAATCTTCAATTCTTCGACAAAAAAACTGGTAAATACCTAAAAATGATGATATCTCAGGTGAGTAATATCTGTACGATACGCTCTGCCGACCGACCGTCCCAGCGGTCAGGCAGACTACCGCTCTTCCACTCTCCTGCAATTAGACGGTGTAATGCGTCACTCAATTTCTCCGCATCCTCACCCACCAGTTCGTTGGTACCCTGCTTCACGGTCTCTATATGTTCCGTATAGCTGTTCAGGGTGATACAGGGAATGTGATGGAAGGTCGCCTCCTCTGCTACGTTTCCTGAGTCGGTGATGATACCCATGGCATGGGAGGTCAGATAACCGAACTCAAGATATGGGAGGGAGGGGACTATTGAGAGGTGAGAGGTGAGAGGTGAGAGGTGAGAGGTGAGAGTGGAGAGTTGAGAGGTGACTGAAGGGCGCAAGGGGGCAATAACGGGGATATCCCCTGCTTCCTCTCTGATGGAATCGAGCATTTTCTGCAGATTATCTTTGTCGGCAAGCAATGCCTTGCGGTTGATGGTGAACACCAGGTATTTGCCATCCTCGATGCCGTCCAGACAGGCAGGACGCTGCCAACGGTCGTGGTTGTAACGCAGCGAGTCCATGAGGATATTACCCACCATATAGATTTTATGCATCTCGGCTCCCTCACGGGTCGCAATACTGTTGGAACTGACTCCTGCCGTAAACAGTAAATCACTCAAACCGTCTATCACTAACCGATTGATTTCCTTTGGCATACGGATATCAAAGGAACGGGTACCAGCAACCAGATGTGCCAGGCGCAACCCTCTTTTCTTTGTCACGATAGCGGCAGCCATCGTCGAGGCGAGGTCGTCGACCACGATGACCGTATCTGTCTCATGCTGCTCCAGATACTGCTCGAACTCGGACATCACCCTACCCGTCAACTCATTCAGGTTCTCGCAGTCCACCCCGAGGAACACATCAGGACGAGGTATCTGCAAATCGGAAAATAGCGAGTCCTCCAAAGTAGGGTCATCCTCCCTGCCGGCATATACCAGCTGATAGGTGATACCTTCCGTTCTCTCGATGGAACGGATGATAGGAGCCACCTTCACGAAATTAGGACGCGCCCCTGTGAATATACAAATCTTCTGCATGGCTTATCTTTTCTTTGAAGCAACTGATAACTTATACATAATCAATGATCTTATCGACTTCCTTTCATTTTGCAAAAGTAATCAATTTTTTCTTAAAAGACAAAATATAACTATGAAGATTTTCCAAGAATGTCTCTATAGCTCGGAAAAAAACTTATGTCCCTTTGCATAGTATTGCCAGAGGACAGAGAAATGGTATTGCCCGGGGATGTCCTCCACCACCCTGGACTGCTGTATCGCAGTGCGGTCAGCGGAGAAATCTTTCTTCCACCGCTTGTAGGCGCGACGGGCACGGTAGATGGCACGGAAATCACCCCAATTCCCTTTCAGCAAAAGAGTCTGCCATGCGGCAAGGTAATCGAGGAACCACCGCCAGCACATGACATATCTGAGTTCTGAGTCAGGAAGACACTTATAAAGCATCGTCAGGTTGTTGCGGAAATTAAGGAACGTCTTCATCGGATTAGACTTCGGCAGGGTACCGCCTCCCACATGGTACACATAGCTCTCAGGCAGGCAGTAAATCTTACGACCACGGATGCGAAGCCGCCAACAGAGGTCTATCTCCTCATTATGGGCAAAGAAACGACCGTCAAGTCCTCCCGCATCCCAATAGTCTTTCGACCGTATCATCAAAGCCGCACCTGTAGCCCATAGTATTTCTGTGGCATAGTCATATTGTCCATTGTCACGTTCCACGGTGTCGAAGATACGCCCTCGGCAGAAAGGATAGCCGAAGCGGTCGAGGAATCCCCCACTCGCCCCTGCATACTCAAACATATCCTTGTCGAAAACAGAAAGCAGCTTGGGCTGACATGCCGCCACCTCGGGATGGGCATCCATGAACTCGACGAGGGGAGTAAGCCAGTGATGCGTCACTTCGATGTCGCTGTTCAGCAGCAGGTAGTATTCCGCATCAATCTGCCGCAATGCCTTGTTATAGCCCTCGGCAAAGCCCCAGTTCCTCTCCAGTCGGATGATGTTGCACTCGGGGAATCCCTGGGCAAGCAGATTCAGGGAGCCGTCCGTCGAAGCGTTGTCCGCAACATATATTTGTGCCTCTTCACGAGAATAATGCATGACGGCAGGCAGATACTTCTTCAGCATCTCCTCTCCGTTCCAGTTCAGTATGACTATTGCCAGCTTATCCATTGAGTATCGCTTTTAATGCTGTTTGATCATGATTGAAATCACCAAGACACACCGTCATCAGTTGGTTGTCATATTCCTCACGCACTTCTGAGGGGGGCAGTTCCACACGGATATAATTCCTGGTGAAACCATGCATCGCCTTACCACGGGGGGCTTTCTCGAAAAGGACCTCTGCCTCTGTCCCCATATACCGCTGATAGAATGCATGGGTCTTCTCGTCAGAGAGGTCGAGCAACCGCTTACTACGTACCCTCTTGTCGGCATCGCTGACAACATAGGGAATGGAGAGGGCTGACGTTCCCGGACGCTCAGAATACGGAAAGACATGCAGCTGTGTCACATCGAGACCACTTAGGAAATCATAGGTCTCCTCAAAACATGCCGGTGTCTCTCCCCTACACCCCACCATCACGTCAACACCAATAAAGGCATCGGGCATGACAGACTTGATGCGTTGTATCTTGTCGGCAAACAACTGACGGTCGTAATGACGGTGCATCATTCTCAATACCGTATCGCTACCACTCTGCAAGGGTATATGGTAATGGGGCATGAAAGCACGGCTATGGGCGCAATAGTCGATGAGCTCATCACTCAACAGGTCGGGTTCCAGACTACTGATGCGATAACGCTGAATACCCTCTACGGCATCCAGTGCCTTCACCAAGTCAATGAACCGCTCTCCTGTCGTCTTACCGAAATCACCGATATTGACACCTGTCAAGACAATCTCCTTGCCACCCTCATGAGCTGCTTCCTCTGCCTGTGCCACCAGGGAGGAGATACTGGGATTACGGCTGAACCCGCGGGCATAGGGTATCGTGCAGTAAGTGCAGAAATAGTCACAACCGTCCTGTACTTTCAAGAAATAACGGGTGCGGTTGCCTCGTGAACAAGAGGGTGCGAAGGACTTGATATCCTTCGTCTTCTCCGTCTTGTAGGAGGGAACATGCTCACGGCTGATGAAGGCTTCCGACAAGAACTGTATCAGGTTTGCCTTCTCGTTGGCACCCAGCACCAGGTCAACACCTTCTATCTTACTCACGAAATCAGGCTTCAACTGCGCATAGCATCCAGTGACCACCACAAAGGCATGCGGATGCTGGCGCACCATGCGGTGTATAGCCTGACGACACTTATGATCAGCAACCTCGGTCACCGAGCATGTGTTAATCAGGCAGATATCGGCATGCTCTCCCTTGGCGGCAGTCTGCACTCCCATTTCCTGCAACATCTTCGCAAAGGTTGATGTCTCAGAGAAGTTCAACTTACAGCCCAGTGTGAAATAGGCGGCTTTCTTACCTTGGAATATCGACGAGTCTATCATATATATAATAAGGTGTCAACTATACGACCACAAAGGTACACATTTTCCATTAAAAAAGTGCGAAATTTAGCAAATATTCGATTAAGTGTAAAAAAGATAACATTTTTAACATTTCGTAAATCACTGATTCATAGCGTTTTGCGAAAAAGTTACAAAAAAGGACTAAAAAAAGTCACAAAAAAAAGTACAACGTATCAAAAAAATGCCTACCTTTGCAGCGTTTTAATAAACAAATGATTGTTTTACAGATTTTAAAAGCTTAGAAAAATGAAAAAATTAGTATTTATGTTCGCAGCTATCGTAGCTGTTTCTTTCGCTTCTTGTGGTAACAAGGCTCAGCAGGCTCCTGTTGACACTGATTCAGTAGAGGTTGTTGATAGCGCTAGCGCTGACACTGCTGCTGTTGACACTGTTGCTGCTGATAGCGTTAAGTAATCAGAAGACTCGAACAAAATTGAGAGAATTGCCGCTGGATGAGAATCCAGCGGTTTTTTTATGACTATAGGTACTATAGTCACTATAGTTAGAAAAAAAGAGGACTCGCCACTGGCAAGTCCTCTTTGCGTATAATAACTATGATTTGCTTTACAGCATGGTTATTCTTCTGTAGCAGGAGCAGCCTCAGCAACAGGAGCCTCAGCAACAGGTGCCTCGGCTACAGGAGCAGCCTCCTCTTTCTTCTCCTCAGCAGGAGCGTTCTCGGCAACAACCTTTACAGGGATAGCAACCTCAACCTCCTTATGGAAGTGAACGGTAGCCACATAGTCACCGACAGTCTTAGCATCAGTCATGGTAATGATCTTACGGTCGATATCATGACCCAGCTTCTTCAGTTCCTCGGCAACGATGTTAGCATTGACAGAACCATAGAGCTGACCGGTGGCACTCACCTTAGCGGCGATGCACAGAGCAACATCCTTGATAGCCTCACCCTTCTTCTCAGCCTCAGCCTTGATAGCGGCGAGCTTGTGAGCCTGCTGTTTGAGGTTCTCAGCGAGAACCTTCTTGGCAGAAGGAGAAGCAATAACGCCCTTACCCTGAGGAATCAGGTAGTTACGACCGTAACCAGACTTCACGTTTACGATATCGTTCTTATATCCCAGACCGATAATGTCTTCTTTCAGTATAATTTCCATATTGTCGTCCTCCTCCTTATTTATTTCAACATATCAGTAACGTAAGGAAGCAGTGCAATCTGGCGAGCACGCTTAACAGCCTGAGCCACACGACGCTGATACTTCAGCGATGTACCTGTGATACGGCGGGGAAGAATCTTACCCTGCTCGTTGAGGAACTTCTTGAGGAACTCGGGGTCCTTGTAGTCTACATATTTAATACCACTCTTCTTGAAGCGGCAATACTTCTTCTTCTTTGTGTCGATAGAAGGAGCTGTCAAATAGCGGATTTCTGTTTCTTGTGCCATAATTATGCCTCCTCTTTTTTACCAAATTTGTTACGACGCTTCTCTGCATACTCTGCAGCATACTTGTCGAACTTCACTGTCTGGAAACGGATCACTTTCTCGTCACGACGGAAAGCAGTCTCCAAAGTCTTAATCACTGATGGCTCAGCCTTGAACTCTACCAGGAAATAGAAACCTGTAGACTTCTTCTGAATAGCGTAAGCCATCTTCTTCAATCCCCAGGCCTCTTCATTCACGATCTCAGCACCATTGTCGGTGAGGACCTTCTTGAACTTAGCGACCGTTTCCTTTGTCTGCTCATCAGACAAAACGGGAGTCAAAATGAAAACGGTTTCGTATTGATTCATACTACTTAAAATAAATAATTATTTGTTGTTTTGCAAAATTGCGGGTGCAAAGGTACAAAATATTTGCGAAATACACCTTATTATTAATAATAAATTCTTATCTTTGCAGTAAATTTTAACGATTTATATGAAAAAGTACGTCTCCGCAATAGGAATTTTGATGGTAGTGGCAGGCACGTTGCTGCTACTTGCCGCTTATCTGTTGCATCAGACCACAAACCTCCTGTTGTCTGCTGGTCTGCTTTTAATCATCACAGGCATCGTGTGCTACATACAAGGCATCAAGCATTCCAACAGCTACTAACTACCTCAGAGCTGCTCCTACCTGCTCGGCTATCTGCCGCATTCCCTTCTGCGAAGGATGCCCCCACTGTTTGTCTATGTCATGCAACTGGATATAGGGCACCTGGTAATGGTCGCATATCGTCTTCATGGAGGCGGTGATATCTTCCGAAAGGATATCATTGATAATCACATAGATCTCCGAGCCCGGATAACGGTTCTGCAGATGAGCCAGCACATACGCCATGGCTGGACGGAACTGGTAGAGGTCACTTGCCGTCCAACCGCCGTATTTGAAATCTCCCACAGGCGACTTTGCCCATGTGTCGTTCGTACCTCCGAAGACAAGGATGACATCCGGTGACCCCAAATGCCAAAGACGGGTACAGTATGAGCGGTCACTATAGTCAGCCCCGTCATATCCGGTATGACAGATGGTGGCACCTGAGAAAGAGTTGTTCTGGCACAGACGATACCCTTTCCGCCGTATCAGCTGCTGCCACCACAACTGGCGGACATCCTGCACGTCATTGTTCTCTGCTTTTTCCTGCGGATACCATACATAATTACTGTCCGGCAAGACATACCCTTTAAAGGTGCTGTAGGAATCACCCAGAATAGAGATGCCACACTTCGACTGCGCCTGCAACCCTGTGCATGCCACGACTGCCAACAAAATAAAGAATATACGTCTCATCACTTCATTAGTTTAGTTAAACAAAAAGCTCACTGAACGACTATTCAATGAGCTTCTTTTCTTGCGGTGCGTACGAGACTCGAACTCGTGACCTCCTGCGTGACAGGCAGGCATTCTAACCAACTGAACTAACGCACCAGTTTCTGTTTTGCGGGTGCAAAGGTATGAAGAAAAAACATATCTGCAAAACTATTTGTGTTAAAATTTATAAAATCCTTTGCATTAACTTTGCGTCATGATACACCCTTCCATCATAAAGCCAATCACTCAACGTGGCTGACTCCTTGAATTCCAACTTGTTAAACAGTTTGAGGGCTATTTCGTTCATCACATCAACAATCACATACACCTGATGCAGATGTAGCACATGAAGAGAGTAATGCAACATCTCTTCAATGACAGAACTTGCATATCCTTGATGCCGGTATGACGACTGGATGACGATGCCCAGCTCTGCCCGCATGTGCTGCGGGTCGAAGTTCACCACATCAGCAATACCAACAGCCTCCCCGTCTGTATTCTCCACTATCAGGCGCACCTGCCGGTCGCTGTATATATCATCCCTGGAGTGAGCGATATAGTCATGGAGTGTATAACGGGAGTATGGCACATTCGTAGCACCCACATTCCAAAGTGACCTGTCATTCTCTATCTCATAAAGCATGTCAAGGTCTTCCGGCTCCAATGCCCTTAGTCTAATTTTTTGCATAATAGTCTTTATGAGGATTCACAAATCGCCGCAACTGTCTTCCCATCATCTGCAACAATGCCAACAGCGCCCGGAAATAGATCGCTGCCTGGATGGGTAACGAGAGCAGGAAACTCAAATGGCTGTAATGCTTCCGGAAGAAGATAAGCATTGCCTGATAGAACACATGAACATAACGGAAAGAGGATTTCTGTGTCGACTTCCCTTTGTAATGGATGATATCGTATGGCAAATACCAGTTCTGCCAACCTCCATGAATCATGCGGTACGACAGATCGATGTCCTCACCATACATGAAATAGTCTTCATCCAGAAGACCTATCTGGTCCAATGCCTTCCGACGCAGCATACAATAAGCTCCGCTGACGACCTCTATCTGGCAAGGCTCGTCCCATGGCAGGTCACTCATATAATAACGGTGGGAGAACCCTAACATCTTGAGCATTGCCACCCATGGCGTTGGGATGGCACGCCGTGACTCGGGAGCAGGATTGCCGTCATGGGTCAGCATCCGCACCCCTACCCCTCCTGCTTGTGGATGGGCATCCATGAAATCAACACAGGAGCTGATGGTATTCTCATAGACAAAAGTATCTGGGTTTAACAACAGCACGTATTCTGACGCTGACGCACGGATAGCCTGATTGTTTGCACGGGAGAAGCCCACATTCTCCTTGTTGGGGATAAGGCGGACATCCGGGTAATGCTCCCGCAGGTAGTTGACGGTATCGTCTTTCGAACAGTTGTCAACAACGACGATCTCCGCATCAATCCGCTCCGTCGCCTTGTGGACACTGTCTATACACGGCACCAGATAGTCCAGGACGTTATAGCTGACTATGACGATTGTTATCTTCTTCATGCGCTTCTTTGTTTTCTGCTGCCACCTCTGCCTCACAACGAGCTAAAGAGGGATAGACGAAGGGCTGGCATATCAATACGATAATGGCAAGATAACCGAAAGTCGGTTTCATGAACAGCTCGTAGAAAAGGACGTTAGCCACCAATGGGATGTCGAGGAGCTCCAGTCTGAGGACACCCCATTTCCGTAAGGCGAACTCTTTCCTGCTTACCAGGTCCTGCCGTATCTGTCTGATCTTAAACAACCGCAGGGCAAGCCATATCTGTCCCAATGTCAGCAGTTCCATGACTACGGTGATGACGAACTCCACCTGGCTGTTACCCACTGCCGTCCCCTGCTCCAGGGCACCTGTCTCAAAGACGGTGACTATCAGTGCCGCCAATGCCAGGGCACCGACGAACACCGTCATTAACATATTACGTGTCTCTTTCATCTTCTTATGATTTATTTCCCCTCAAAGGGAGTCCTGTTAAGTATCGAGCGTCCCAGTGTCACCTCGTCGGCATATTCCAGCTCGTCACCAACCGGTATTCCACGTGCGATGACACTCAGCCGCACATCATAGGGAGCCAGTTTGCGGAAGATATAGAAATTGGTGGTATCTCCTTCCATCGTCGAGCTGAGGGCAAGGATCACCTCCTTGACATCCTCATTGGCGACACGCTCCACCAGCGAGTCTATCTCCAGGTCTGAGGGACCTATGCCGTCCATGGGGGAGATGACTCCTCCCAACACGTGGTACAGTCCCGTATACTGCTGGGTGTTCTCCACGGCGAGGACATCCTGAATATTCTCCACCACGCAGATGGTAGAGGCATCACGACGACTATCCGCACATATCGGACAGAGGTCAGAGTCGCTGATATTATGGCACCGGCGACAGTAATGCACCTCCTGTCTCATCTTGCCAATCGCCTCAACAAACGACTGCACATCCTCCGGGGTCTGCCGCAACTGATAAAGAACCAGCCGTAAGGCGGTCTTCCTCCCGATGCCCGGCAGTTTGGAGAACTCCTGCACTGCCTTTTCCAGTAGTTGTGATGGATATTGTTGTATCATTTCAATTTTTCAATCCTTCAATTCTTCAATTCTTCCAGTTCCAGCCACCGCATGCTCTTCTCGTCCAGTTCGTCCTTGAGTATAGGCAGACGCTTGCTTTTCTCTGTCAGTTCCTCGACACTTAAAGTACCGCTGCACAGCTGCTCTTCCAGCAGCCTTTGCTCTTCCTCCAGAGCGGCAATCTCCCGCTCCAGCTGTTCCAGTTCACGTTTCTCCTTATAGGACAGGCGGCGACGGTCGTCATGGCGATAGCTCTTGTTAGGAGAGCTAGGAGAACTAGTATTACTAGGAGTACTAGGTCTACTAGAAGAACCAGACTCCATTTTCTCCCACTCACGGTACTGCGTATAGTTACCGGGGAAGTCTTTCACCTCACCCTGTCCTTTGAACACCAGCAGATGGTCGACGACCTTATCCATGAAATAGCGGTCGTGGCTCACGACGATGACACAACCGGGGAAGTCCTGCAGGTATTCCTCCAGGATCTGCAGGGTCACGATATCCAGGTCGTTCGTCGGCTCGTCAAGCACCAGGAAGTTGGGGTTGCGCATCAGGACGGTACACAGGTAGAGCTTACGGCGTTCTCCCCCACTCAACTTATATACATAATTATATTGTTGCTCTGGAGTAAAAAGGAAATACTGCAGCAACTGCGACGCGGATAGTTTCTTGCCACTCCCCAAGTCGACATAGTCGGCAATGGCAGTGATGACATCTATCATCTTCTGCTGCTCGTCAAACTGCAAGCCCTCCTGCGAGAAATAGCCGAAGCGGACGGTCTCGCCAATCACGATACGTCCCTCGTCCGGCTGCACCTGTCCCAGCAGCATCTTGATGAAGGTCGACTTCCCCGTGCCGTTATTCCCCACGATACCCATCTTCTCAAAACGGGAGAAGTTATAGTAGAAGTCCTTGAGAATGACTATATCATCGAAACGCTTCGAGATATATTGGCACTCGAAAATCTTGGAACCGATATACACGTTGTTCGCTTTCAGCCGCAGCTGCCGTTCCTCCATGCGCTGCTTTGCCACTTTCTCTAACTCATAGAAAGCGTCCTCACGGTACCGAGCCTTATGGCCACGTGCCTGTGGCATCCGTCGCATCCATTCCAGCTCTGTACGATAGAGGTTGTTGGCACGCGCTATCTCCGCCCGTTTGTTGTCGATACGCTCCTGCCGCTTCTCCAGATAATAGGAATAATTACCACGATAGGTATAGATGGTATGGTCGTCCAGCTCCAGGATGACGGAGCAGACACGGTCCAGGAAGAAACGGTCGTGCGTCACCATCAGCAGTGTCTTGTTGCCACGTGCCAGGTACCCCTCCAACCACTCTATCATCTCCAGGTCGAGATGGTTGGTGGGCTCGTCAAGGATCAGCAGGTCAGGTTCCATCAGCAACACGTTGGCAAGTGCCACACGCTTCTGCTGTCCACCGCTCAGCTGTCCCATGGGCTGCTGTAAGTCACGTATCTTCAGCTGCGTCAGCACCTGTTTCGCCTTCAGCACCTTCTCCTCCTCGCCATGGTGGTTGAAACAAGCATCCAGCACACTCTCCTGCGGGTCGAAGTGGGGTGACTGTTCCAAGAAACCGATCGTCAGGTCACGGCGGAAGACGATATCGCCCGTATCATGTCCTTCCTTACCTGCAAGTACAGAGAGTAACGTGGATTTTCCCATTCCGTTCTTGGCAATCAGTCCCACCTTCTGTCCTTCGGCAATACTGAAACTGATATGACTGAACAAGTTCAGTGCACCGAACGACTTCGACAGGTTCTGTACGTCAACGTATGGAGTATCCTTAGCCATGCTTTTACTTCAATTTTTCAATCCTTCAATTCTCGATTGATCTGCTCGATATAGTCGAGTACCTCATCACGACCCTGTTTCTTCTCTGCTGATGTGAGGAAGACAGGGGGCAGCTCCTCCCACGTCTCCAGCAGCTTCTTCTTATAAGCCTCCACACTCTGGTTCGCTTTGTTCGCCGTCAACTTATCTGCCTTGGTGAAGACGATGGCAAAGGGAACACCCGACTGCCCGAGCCAGTCGATAAACTCCAGGTCTATCTGCTGGGGCTCCAGACGGATGTCTACCAACACAAAGACATTCACCAGCTGCTCCCGTTGCAGGATATAGCCGCGAATCATCTGGTCGAGCTTTGCCACCTCCGTCTTCGAACGCTTGGCATAGCCGTAGCCGGGGAGGTCGACCAAGTACCATTCCTTATTAATAATAAAGTGGTTAATCAACAAGGTCTTACCCGGTGTTGCCGAGGTCTTGGCAAGTTTCTTGTTGTTCGTCAGCATGTTGATCAGGCTTGACTTGCCCACATTGGAACGACCGATAAAGGCATATTCTGGCTTCGTGTCTTTGGGACACATACTCACCATAGGGGCACTCAGGGAGAATTCTGCTGTCTTGATGTTCATCGTATTCTGCTTTTATAGTCTGCAAAGGTACAAAAAAGGGAGCATAATGCCAAATTTCCTCACCCATTTCTCATCTCTGAGGGGCGGAGGTAAGTAAACTCACGGTGGCGGCGGCCTTTTTTTTATTTTATTTTTTTTTAAAAATGCCCCCCTTTAAGGGGGCATAAAAAAATTTTTATTTTTTATTTTATGCGAATCTGGGTGCAAAGATACAGGTTGCCGCTGATCTTGCTGTGACAAAACCGTCCATTTTGCCCCGGAATTTCAATGAAATTAGGAAAGTTTATGATTATTTACACTATAAGAAAAATACGACAGGCGCATCCATCATTCCACCAGTCGTATTGCTGATTCTGCATATCTTATTTAAAATCCCGCATATCTTATTTGAAATTCTGATTATCTTATTTGAAATTCCGATTATCTTATTTCCCCCTACGCTCCAGTCCAGGTCACCCAGACAGCTGTGGTTCAAAGGTACTCACGCTTGAAAGAAAAAAATAAATGAATTTATTTTGGTTTTCTGCTCACTTATTCGTACCTTTGTACGGATAAATCAAAACCTAAAGGAACACAATATATGGAAAAGCATGACTTTGTAACCATTGCCGACCTCACTCGTGAGAAGATACTCTACATGATTGAGATGGCACAAGAGTTTGAGAAACATCCTAACCGTGAGATACTCAAGGGTAAGGTGGTCGCCACCCTCTTCTTTGAGCCCTCCACCCGTACCCGTCTGAGTTTCGAGACTGCCGCCAACCGCCTCGGTGCCCGTGTGATCGGTTTCGCCGACCCGAAGATTACCAGCGGTACGAAGGGAGAGACGCTGAAAGACACCATCTCAATGGTGGCAAACTATGCCGATGTCATCGTCATGCGCCACTTCATCGAGGGTGCCGCACAGTATGCCTCTGAGGTGACCGAAGTACCTATCGTCAACGCAGGCGACGGTGCTCACCAGCATCCCTCACAGTGTATGCTCGACCTCTATAGCATCTATAAGACACAAGGGACACTGGACAACCTGAACATCTACCTGGTTGGTGACCTGAAATACGGTCGTACCGTGCATTCGCTGATCATGGCGATGCGCCATTTCAACCCCACCTTCCATTTCGTGGCTCCCAAGGAGCTCGCCATGCCTAACGAGTATAAGCTCTACTGCAAGGAACACGGCATCAAGTTCCAGGAGCATACCGCCTTCAACGAGAAGGTCATCGCCGATGCCGACATCCTGTATATGACGAGGGTACAGAAAGAGCGTTTCTCCGACCTGATGGAGTATGAGCGGGTGAAGAACGTGTATATCCTCAACAACGACATGCTGCGGCTTGCCAAGCCTAACATGAAGATCCTGCACCCGCTGCCCCGTGTCAACGAGATTGCGTATGACGTGGATGACAATCCGCATGCCTACTACATCCAACAGGCAGGCAACGGTCTCTTTGCCCGTGAGGCAATCTTCTGTGACGTACTCGGTATCAGCTTAGACGAAGTAAAGAACGATAAAACAATTATACAATGAACAAGAACCAGATGCTCGTTGCCGCCATTGAGAACGGCACCGTAATAGACCACATACCTTCTGAGAAGACTTATCAGGTGGCACAGTTACTGAAACTTGCCGACCTGGGAACACCAGTGACCATCGGCTATAACTTCCCTTCCAAGAAACTGGGAAGGAAGGGATTTATCAAGGTGGAGAACAAATGGTTTACGGATGAGGAGATATCCCGTCTGTCCGTCGTCGCCCCTAATGTCGTGCTGAACATCATCCATGACTTCGAGGTGGTGGAGAAGAAACCGGTACGCACCCCTGATGAGATACGGGGCATCGTGAAGTGCAACAATCCCAAGTGTATCACGAATAACGAGCCGATGCTCACCCATTTCCATGTGACGGACGGCATCCTGACCTGTCACTACTGTGAGATGGAACAAGACATCAATAAAGTGGAACTCGTCTGAGTTCCACTTTTCTTTATTATCACCATTTCAGAGTACAAGACTCTCAACTCTCAACTATTCCTCTCCAACAGGATGACCGTAGATCCCTTCTCCTTGCAACCTGGCATAGACTCGCCCACATCAGAGCCTACATAGGTTGGGTCTACGATGGTGAACTTACGACCATCCAACGTGATAAAGTCACCAGGAACTTCCTCCGGGAAATGAACCGCCATGGCAAGATGACCAGGATAGTATACCAGGACAACATCCAGATTAACAAGGTCACGCACCAGATGAGAGAGCAGTATCGAGCGGTCCTCACAGTCACAATAGGGATAGAAGAAGGTCTCCTCACCAAAGAAGGCGCGGTCGCCCCCCCACACATCATCATCATAGGCATAGAGGAAGCACCCCTGGTTGGGGTTCTCACGCCTGATATCAATCGTGCCCTGTACCCACCAGTCTAACTGCTGCACTTTCTCCAATGGCGACATACCACTCAACTTCTGCTCCATCTGCGGATAGAGCTGTGACGTGATATTCTTATCCAACGGTGTGTTGGCATACATCGCCCACCGTGTCATGAAGTTATTATCGGTATAGGACGACGGATAGGTGTCAAAGAAGTCGATGTAGTTCTTGTTGGGCTTTATCGTAAAGCTGAAGTCAGGGTTCTTCGGTGAGGTTATCGTACGCTCACTGACAGGATTATAGTTGAAATCCTGGACAGCGGTAATCTGCAGTGACAGCGGACTCTCCTTGGGGAACTTCGCCTTGCAGACCGACATCTTGGAGTCGTCAGCTACATTCTCAAGGAGGTAGTAGCACTCGTTATCCACATAGAAGAACGACTTCTTGAAGATGTTATACTGACTGGCAACAATAATATAGAGTTTCGAGTTATCATGCGCAAAGCGCATCTTATAACCAGACTGGGAATAAAGGAAACCCATCACGAGCGTACCCTCGTTGGTATGCTTGCCATAGAACTTATCGGTCAAAGCAAGCAGCATCTGGTAATACGCCCAGTCGGAGAACTGGTGTTTCTTACGCTCCTGCAAGCAGTCATAGAGCAGATTGTCGAACTGCGGCTTCGTGAATTCCGTGATGGCATCTGCCACCTCGTCACCGGACAGTCCTGTAAGACGCACATGACAGTTGTTGCCGATACGCACCTTACATGGTGTACCGAAGACCTCAAAAGCCATATAGTCGTTAGCCTTCTCCGGCACCGGCACCACCTCTGACAGAGGCTGCGGCTGCTTGGGAGCGGGAGCAGGAGCCTTGACGACCTGCTGGATGGCAAGGTTGTCGTTCGTCTTCTCGCGCATCTTACGCTTAGCCTCCTTCTTGGCTCTCTTCTCAGCCTCTCGTGCCTCTTTCTTAGCCTTCTTGGCAGCCTCCTCCTGAGGGTCTTTCTTGCCGAAGCCGAAGAGTTTACTGAACCACGATGCCGTCTCTTCCTCAAACTCTGGTGTCACCATCGGCTCCACTTTCTCCTCCTTGGGGATATCTACCGGAGGCTCGGCACCGAACTCCTCCCATGCCTCACGGACAAACTGGGCATACTCAGCGAGTGCCTTCTTACGGAAGTCGGAGTATTCCTTCCTCGCCTTATTCTTAAAATCCTCGAAATCCTTGCGGAAATTCTTGTTCTGTGCCTGCACGGGTAGTGCTAACGCCAGCATCAGCAGTTGGGTAATGATAATCAACTTTTTCATATCGCTGTGATGTTTTTATTGATGAATCTGTATGGTATCTGCCTCTTCCTTTGCCAGTGAGTCGTTGACCTCCTTCACTGCGAAAGCGCTATCTTTGACAGCCTGCTCACGGGTGACGGTAGCGGGGTCGCTATGACGGCGGCTCTTCACCTTCTTGTCCTTACGCAGCTGTGCCACCACAGAGTTGACATAGTCCTCCGTGAGTGTCAGCACGGTATTACGCTTGTCAGCCAGGAAGGATGACAGTTTCGCCTTGCCGGGAGCATTGATGATATACTGTTTGTCGCTATGCTCGGCAAGCAATGTCATAGAGCCGCTGAACGACACATTGATAGTGGCATCAGCGCTCAGCACGTCACCTTTCTCGACCCTACGCCTGCCTTTAGGAGTAATCACCTCTATGCGTCCGCTCACCTTAGAGACGACATACGAGGTGTTTTTATCCTTTGCCATCAGTGCCAGCGGCATGAGCAGCAGTAACAACAGACCGATAATCTTCTTACTATTCATGATTCTTTATTCTTCTTAAACAGACGGATATCTTTGATGGAATCGTACAGGTTCGTCGCCATGTAGATAAGTGCTATCGCCGACATGGCAATCACCAGACTGATACTGTAGTTATAACGGCAGAACAGGAGGAAGGTGATCCATACGATCACCGACACCCAGCCGCAGACCAGAAGTCCGCGTACCAGCGAGGTGGACAGCAGCACATGCCCCAGCGTCTTCTTCTTGGTAGTGAAATCCTTGTATTTCGACAACAGGATGACAGAGAAGAAGACGACAAAGAACGACACGATGATGGTGACACCTGTAGACGCATGCTTGATCTCGGACTGCATCAGCATCGTCTCAGCGGCATAGGCAAGCAGCTCAACACCGGCAATCTTACCCTGAGGAGTATAGTGCATGTCACCCTCCTCCTTCATGGCACCTATCAGCACCAGGTGGTCCTCTATCAAGTCACGGTTCTCAAAGATGGAGTCATAAGGAACGACACGGTAATACTTCGGCGAGAAATTGATGTTCAGGTCCTTGTCAGCCAAGGCTGTCACTTCCTGCCCTGCATAGATGTCAGCCACCCGTTTGATAAACGAGGGCTGCACGACACCTCCCACATCACGACCGATGCTCACACTGCGCTTCATACCGCCATAGAGCTGGCGGGGCATATTCGTGAAGCCCTCCGTCACCGAGTCGCTGGGGGTGAAGAACGAGTGAACGGTCTCCCCCTCCATGCTGTCGATAATCTTATAGGAGAACACGAAGTTCTGCAGTTGCTTGACCGCCATGTCCAGCAGGGTGTCACCCTCCAGGTCTTCCTCCTTATAGCCTTCGAATACCACATCGACACCGACAGCCTTTGGCTTGAGGGCGTTGACCTCCATGAACAGGTCGGCGAAGTCACGGCGTTTGCGCAGCTCCGTCATGTCCACGATGGTCACGATGCGACTGGTGTCCCGGTCTCCTGCTCCGTCCAGCAACTTATAATAGAAGTCGGTGAACGAGTAGTCGTCGAGAATCTCAGCAATAGGGTTGAAGACTTTCAGGTTGAAAGCCGCCATCGCATAGACTCCCACCAGACAGAAGGCGAGAATCGTCACGGCGAAGTATTTCCAGAGTGTTCCCATCAATCCTTACCAAGATATGCTTTCAGTTCCTCACTCAGTTCCTTACCCTGCTTCTCCAACTCAGCACGGATAGCCTCTTTGGCAATCTCCTGGATGGAAGAAGCCTTGGAAACGACACGAACCATCACCTCCTTGTTCTTATTCTTCAACTCACGGACGACGGTCAACGGAGTCTGCAGGCGACCCAGCTTCTGCGAGAAGATGGTCTTGTTCTCCACCATCGTCGTGGTGATAGACGCTGCCTGGTCGTCAGCAAGCATCTTGTTTGCCACGAGGTTGTCGATGATACCTGTAGCCTCCGAGCTGATCTTACTGGCAAGATTCATACGTGCCAGTTCAGTAGCCTGTATCTGGGCAGCGGCGAAGTTCTCTGCGGTAGCACGTCCCTCACCATCGAAATAGAGGGGATTCAAGTCTTCATCAGCCTGCTCCAGAAACATATACAGACGATTCACCTGTTTCTCCAGGGGCAGTCCGCCGGGAGACACTGTCCATCCCTCTTTCTTCAGTCGCTTAGCCTCTTTCTTCGCATCTTTCGATACACTCTCATTCTTCAGGGCAGCCTTATTCTCTTTGAGCTTTGCCTGTACAGAACTCTGCGCCATCACACTCGTGGAGAGTGACAACGCCATGAACATTACCAATAATTTCATTGTCTTCATAATTAATTCTTTTTAGTTAATGATATACGCTTATTTAGAAGTCACCCGGTCCGTAAAGTCCGAAGTTAGGATCTTTCTCGGGTTGCCAGGTTCTTAGTTTTATCAGTGGCTTGGTGGGCTCGTTGATATCCACCATCAGCATCAGGTATCCCTTGTCACCATAGGTGGAGGAATAGTAGTCCTGCTGTATCTGGATGGCGTATGACTCACCGCCCTCTCCCATCTTGATGACATCATTGTTAGAGAAGCGGATATTCACGAACTCATTACGCTGGAAGCAGCGTTTCAGGTTGTCGAGATACTGGTCTTTCGTCTGTCTGTTCTTGATGATAATCTGGTTACCCTCCTGACTGATGGTCGACTGGTTCTCGATATTCACGTTCTTACTTGCCTTGCTGACTACCGAACCAGTGATGATGACGGCATCGTCATCGAAGATGGAACGGATATAGTCAAGACGCTTCAGGGCGTATGCCGTCTTGTAGTTCTCCAGGAAGTTCATGATGGCGAAGCGTGACTTCTCCTCCCATACGCCCTTGTTCAGGATATCATCCTCGGCGGTCTTACCCAGTCCGAAGGCGATATTGTCAATCTTCTGGTCTTCCGTGAAGGCGAAGACGACATCCTCGACGAACGACTTCCTGACACCGGAGGCAAAGGAGAACGACATACGGAGTCCACGGACGAGGATGCTGCCCTTGTCGTCATACAGACGGATGTCCGAGGAGTCCAGCACCTTTCCTTTTCCGTATTTCATCAGTTTGGTGAACATATCCCATCCTTCTGTGGTGAAGAACGGGCGCACCGCGTCATAGTTCTTGTTCTTGATAGCCTTCACCACCTCCTCCAGGGTCTTCATATATTTCGAGGCATCCTTGTCTTTCTTGGCGATGGGTGCAGGAGGAGCGATGATCTCCGCACTGTTCGTGGTGAACGACTCGGAAGCCATCTTCTCCATACGCTCCTTCTTCTCCTTGGGCTTCTCCTTGTTCTCCAACCTCACATTCTTGTAGGAGTCGGGCATCGGTGTCCCCTTCACGGCATTGAGCACCATCTCCACCTCCTTGTCTATCTTAGCCTCACCGGCATACTCATACTCAAACTGCAACTGCACATGAGAACCCTCAAAGCCAGGGGCGAGTTCGAGGACACCCCAGCCGTCCTTGCCACTATAGATGGCACTCCATGACTGACCGTCCCAGTAACGGTAGTCAACGCTGTTCACTGGTTTGTCCTTATACATAATAGACAGGTGGACATCATTTCCCTCCCGACCGTCATAGATGACCTTCAGGTCGTCGAAGGCATCGTCCATCTCCTCCTTGATCCAGTTGGTGAGCACATGCTCTTTCCCGTCATCGTCAGTATACGTCACCTCGTTGGGATGCTGCAGCGACTTCAGCAGGGTCAGCGCCCAGTAGTAGTTACGCAGCACGTCATCCACCTTACCTTTCTTCTCGGCACGGATGGCAGCCTCTACCATGTCGATAGCCTTACGCTTCCGTGACTCGAAGATTTTCTCCACCTCCGACTTCTTGATCCAGCGCACCACGTAGGCATCCGGCTCCCCTTTCAGCACTTTCTGCTGGGTATTGGTCAGCGTTGCCTGCGAATAGGTGTTGACGGTCTGGGAGAACTGTGACTCCTCGTTCAGCTTACCGTCTCCGTGCTGCACCTTGATAGAACTCTGTGCCTCACCGGTCACGTTAGTGGCTATCTTACCAATCAGGTTGGCAAGTGCGTTCTTCTCAGCCTCGGCAATGGTCTTGCCGTAGCCCTCACCGTAGATATAGTCCTCGCTGTCCCTGACCATCTCCCAGGTCTGTGCTGAGACACCGAGGGTCAGCAGGAGCAATACCGACAAGGCTGCAGCCCTGAACACAACATTCTGTCTATATTCTTTCATTCCTTTTATGATTATTTGAATATTACTTGCTTTCCATTGCGGATGAACACACCCTTTGAAGGACGGAGTACCCGACGACCGTTCAGGTCGTAATAAGAATCCTTCTTCAATCCTTCCATTCTTCCATTCTTCAATCCTTCACTCCTTCCATTTTTCAATTCTTCAATGCTTGTCGCAAAGCCTTCGTCCAGGTCATCGAGGGTGATGAAGCGGGAAGGACCGGTCAGGTGCTTCGTATATGCCTCGAACGGACGCACCTCACGGTAGTTCTGCTCGAAGACGCTGCCCTCGGGATGACCGCCACGCTCCTCCCCTACATTGGCTCGAAGGTAGGAGCGAAGAAGATGTCTGACGACTCGTCGATGACGAGGTTAGACTCAGGCACTGACACATTCTCAGCCGAGAACGTCACCTTGCCAGCGAGCTTATACTCCTCAGGATACTCCGTGGAGTTCGGCATACTGATCAGGTATGGCGTGTTCGCCTCTATCTGCTGGGCACTCTGCAGACCGTTATGGGTCAGGCGGCGCAGCCAGAAGTTATAAGGACTGGTGTAGTCACCAAACGGAGTGATGATGCGACTGTCTTCCGCTGCTATCGTCTGCACGTCGAACGGCAGGGCGATAGTCTCCCAGCCACGGCTCACACCAATCTGCGTCTGCTGCTGGAAGTTACGGGTATACGATATCTTCTGTGCCGTGAACGGCTGCGGGCAGTACCAGTTGTTATTGCCGGCTATCGTGTCTCTCAGGATAATCTCCTTTGCCACGCCATTCACAACCACGTTCTGTATACCACCAGGAACAAGCGATGCCTCGTTGACATATACCAACAGGTTCGGGTTGTCTATACCTTGCATGTCACTCTTAGTGATTACTGCGGTACTATTCCATACGATGGCAGTAATCGTCTCTGCCACCATTTCCTTACCGCCGACAAACTCCAGAGCCTCAGCCATCGTCGTCGCACCTCCCACAGTCAGCACACCATAATCGTCAAAGGTTGCCTCAGGATCCACCCAAGGCTCTGCCCCTGCGGCAGTGAAGTAACCAGGATTAGACGTTCCTTCGTCAATATGGGCATAGGTATAGTCAGTATAGTTGGCATCGTAGTGAGTACCTGCCCCACCGACAAGTGCCGTACAATTGGTGAACATACCAGCACCATTAGTAACCCTTAATTCCGCAACACTATAGTTTAACATTATTTATAAGTGCCTGAGCAACAAAAAGTTGCCCAGGATTTTGCCATGTCAGAATTTTCACTTAC
>OMWH01000010.1 GCA_900314755.1 uncultured Prevotellaceae bacterium
GCTCAATCCCTTTGTACAAGGGCATTTGAGCCACATCATGTTATATGGTTATATGTTTTTGCGAAATACGTAAGTGTTCTTCAAATTTCTGATACTCTTTTTAAACAATACGACTGGCAGATTTTTCATTCCGCCAGTCATATTTTCAAATAACATTGTCGTATTTGACTAAGAGTGGATCATTGAAAATTTGGGATTTTGCTCACTTAATTGTACCTTTGACCTTGCGGTCTTTGCTCGGTTTAAATTACCTTTGACCTTGCGGTCGAAGGTACTCACGTTCGAAAATCCTCAAATAAATTTGGGATTTTGCTCACTTAATTGTACCTTTGCACTTTGTTATGAAGAAGTTGTTTTATGCCATCATAGCTTTGATGATTCTGTCCGCATGCGGACAGTCTTACGAGGAGACGAAGCGCTTGTCAAGACAACAGCGTCGGGAAGCAATGCGTAAGGACTCTGCTGCCCTGAAGATTGCCGTCATGCCCACACTCGACTGCCTGCCGATGTATGTGGCAGAGTATCATCAGTTGTTTGACACCCTGAATGGTGGGGTTCGCCTGAAACCCTATATGGCGTATATGGATTGTGACACCGCTTTAGAGCGTAAGCGGGTGGAAGGTAGTGTGAGTGACTTGGTAAGGTCGGCATGCATGGAGAAGCGGGGGACGAAACTGCGTTACGTCTCTGCCACGAACGGCTATTGGCAGTTGATTACTAACAGGAACTCACGTATCCGTCAACTCAAACAGTTGGATGACAAGATGATTGCGATGACCCGTTTCTCGGTGACGGACATGCTCTGTGACATGATAGTCGACTCTGTGAAACTTCGTGACGAGCATGTGTTCCGTGTGCAGATCAACGACTTGAACGTGCGGATGGATATGTTGCGTAACAATGAGATGGATGCCCTCTTCTTCCAGGAACCGCAGGCAACTGTTGCCAGGATAGCGAAGAATCCCGTGGTGCTGGATACCAGGAAGGCAGACATGCAGATGGGGGTCATCGTGTTCCGTGAACAGGAGATGCGTCATCCGGAGCGTCATAAGCAACTGGATTTATTCGTCAAGGCATATAATTCCGCATGTGACTCCATCAATAAGAAGGGAGTAGGTTATTATCGTGACCTGATAGTGAAGAAATGCGGTGTGTCGGCGGCTGTTGTCGACTCGCTGCCAAAGACCATCAAGTATCAGCATGCCATCGGTCCTCGTCAGAAAGACGTGGACAGGGCGAAGAAATGGCTTCAGAAGAAATAAGATGACAGGTACAGAACAACAAATATACAGAGTAGCCCAAGAGCTGCACCGTGGTAATGTCGGATTGGCTATCGCTGAGATGGAGACCTATCTTGCCGCCTACCCGCAGCAGCAGACCTTAGAGCGCCTTAATGGTATTAAGGCAGAGTATGAGTTGATGAGGGACTACTGGCGCCGTGGGGTAAATGACCCTCAGTTGGACCAGCTTTATCACCATCTTCTCCAAAGGGTATATGTGCTTTATGCGAATGTCGCCCTGTTTCATCGGTTGCGTCAGTATCCTACGCTGTCGGGAATCCATAACCGGGTACGGATGGAAAGGAAAGACTGGTCGCTGGCAGATATCCGTAAGGAGATGGAGGGGTTCGTCAGCAATATCGCCATGCTGGAACTGGAGCCTGAGCATACTCGTCAGGAGAAAGGCGAGCAGCTTTATAAGGACCATCAGTCAGCGATGAGCAACCTGTTTTGTTATGTGCTGACATCCCGTATGTGGACCGATGGAGTGGGGAATGATTTCGAGGAGCTGTTGATTTCTCCCACTGTTGATAGTAATGACCAACAGTTATTGGTCTCTGCCGTCACCTTGTCGTTATTGAACCAGTATGACATCGTGAAATTCCGTGTGCTGGTGAATGTTTACCGTCGTTCCCAGGAGGTTGCTGTCCAGCAGCGTGCCCTGGTGGGATGGGCACTGTCATTAAAAGAGAGTGTTAGGGAAATATACCCCGAGCAGGAAGAGTTGGTGACATCCCTTCTCTCCTCAAAAACGGTATGTGAGGAACTGACGGAACTGCAGATGCAGCTGGTGTATTGTCTGAACGCGGAGAAGGACACGAATACCATCCAGCAAGAGATAATGCCCGACCTCATCAAGAATAATAACTTGAAAATCGGTCCGTTCAGTATTGAGGAAAGAGAAGACGACCCGATGGAGGACATTCTTCATCCAGAGGCATCTGAGCAGCGGATGGAAAAAATGGAATCCACTTTCGGACGCATGATGGACATGCAGAAGCAGGGGTCGGATATCTATTTTGGTGGCTTCTCGCAGATGAAACGTTTCCCTTTCTTCTATGATATCAGTAACTGGTTTGTTCCGTTTTATCTTCAGCATCCCGATATCAAACACTTCGTTGACAGGATGAAGGGGAATATGTTTGTGGAGCGGTTAACGAAGATGGGACCATTCTGCAACAGTGACAAGTATTCGTTCATCATTGCCTTCCAGCAGGTTCTTGAACATATCCCGGAGAGTCTTCGAAAGATGATGGAGCGGGGCGAGGCAACGATGGGGGAGGTTTCTGTCGATGAGTTGAATACGACAGCCTTTATCCGGCGTGCCTATCTGATGGATCTTTATCGTTTCTATCGTCTGTATCCAAGTCGTAATGAGTTTGTGAATCCCTTTAATACCACTTCTGTTGATCTTGGTGCCTGTGAGTTCTTCAGTCTGTGGCTTTTTAAAGGTTCTCCCCTGGAGCCCTATAAAGACCAAGTCGTCCGGTTGTTAAAACGCAAGAAGATGAAAGAGCCTGCCATGCGCTTGCTGAACTCGTATAGTGACGACCATCGCTCCATACAATATTATATATGGAATGAGCTATATGATCTTGCCTTAGAGATGGACCCTCAGAATGAGATAGCCTTGAGGGGGAAGGCACGAAAGTTGTATGAGTTGGGCATTTTTGATGAGGCGCTGGACACCTATGATGAATTATTGTTGCTACATCCTGATAACGCCACCTATCTGTTGAATAAGGCGGTCTGCCTTGTTAATACAGAGGATTTCGAAGAGGCTCTGAAACTATTGTACCGGTTGAATTATGAACAACCTGACAATGAGCGTGTGAACCGTGTTCTGGGGTGGGCACTTCTTTGTAATCATCAACTGGAACAGGCTGACAACATCTATCAGAAGCTTACCGCTGTGGAGAATCCATTGATTGACGACTGGCATAATTATGCCTATTGCTGCTGGTTCTCTGGCAGGATAGATGAGGCTGTCAATTGCTTCAGGAAGTATGCGGACTCCAATGGGGAAGATGGGAGTTTCCTGTTGTTTGACTACCAGTTATTGGAGAGCTATGGTATAAGCGACACACAGATCAAACTGATGGAGGCAGCAGTCTTGTCTTGAGACGGTGATAGCACCATGTCCATCCGAGTGGAATACCCACTCCCGCAATCGTATAGAGTATCCAGAAACAGTCTTCCTTGGCATAGTCGTGGATGACCATGTGGCAGCCTATCTGGGCAAAGTCCAGGTCATAATACCATATCTTTAACAGACTCACCAGTTTGTAGCTGATGATATGGAAGACAAAGATGGGTAGCGTGTTGTCACCACAGTAAACAAGAAAGCGCTTGACCCTTCCCTCATGCTTGTCTAAATAATGGGCAATATTATAAGTCATGAGGAAACCGCAGATGGCTGGGACGGGTAGGGAGATAAACTGGATGAACGAGGAGCGCCAGTTCATGTTTGCTGTCAGATATGTAGAGAACAGATAGACAATCATGGCAAAGGTGACCGTCATCCACCAGGTCACTGTGTAATGTTTTTCCCATTTACGGAACAGAAACCCACATCCGAAGAAGAAGGTACCCATGATCTCCCGGTAACCTCCTTGGATGAGTGTGATGATACGAAGTCCCTCTGATGTTTTCCATGCGGCAAGTAATAACATGGTGACACAGACTCCTATGGGGACGATGAGTTCTTTATGAGGTGCTAATCTTGATGACTTTTCAATAAGTGCGTTTAGTCCCTTATATATAATAAGGTATGCGATACTGGCAACTAACAGTCCTCGGAAAAACCAGAAGGCACCGCACAAAAACTGGTCGTAGCCGCCCATTGCCGTTACCATTGTCCATAAGTTCTGCTGCATCTGATGCCATGAGTAGGGATGGGTTACCCCTCCGCTCCAGTTCCCATATTGCTCATTGAGGATGCCGAGGTCGAACATCCAGTTATGGATCATCAAAAAGAACACCGACCATGTCAGGAAGGGTATATATAGTCCCTTGATGCGTTTCTTCACGAAGGTGGCCTCGTCGTTAAGATAGCGGAGCGAGAAGAAATAACCTGCAGTGATGAAAAAAACTGGCATGTGAAACTCGTAGAGGAACCGGCTGATGATATCCGGAGCATCAGCATGCCCAATGACCATTAGGATAATGGCAATAGCCTTACAGATGGATATGACAGTATTGCGTTTCATGAACAGTTTACAAGAAAGGTGCTAACAGATGTGCAAACCATCCACGGAATTTCTGCCATGGTGTCCGGAACTGATCCCAAGACTCCTCTGTCAGCAGGAAACTCTTCTTGGTGTCACGGTCGAACATGTCATCCAACTCTTTAGTAGTAGCCTTGTCGATAATAACAGCGTTTTGCTCAAAGTCACATTTCAGGCTACGGGCATCCAGGTTCGTACTGCCAACCGTACAGTAACGACCGTCCACCATCATGATTTTGGAATGATGGAACCCTGGCTTGTACATCCATATGATGGCTCCCCGTTTCATGAGTTTGTGTGCCTGATAATAGGCACAGTCTGGTGTCAGGGGAATGTCACTCTTCGCTGATAACATGATCTCCACCTTTACTCCTCGTCTAATAGCCCTTGTCAAAGCTCTTGTGAGTTTGGGTATTAAGGTGAAATAGGGATTGATGATCTTAATGGAATCTTTCGCCTGGTCGATGGCACTGATATAGAACTGTCTCATAATCTTGGGCGTGCGGTGAGGTTCACGGGTAATGATACCTACCATTTTCTTGCCCGCGGTGGATGTCGTGTCAGGCTTTAAGCCTTCGAATTTTGTCATCGTACCTCCACGATAGTATTTGATGCCATGGATGTTCTCTCCCGTTACACGATTCCATATCCTAATGAAAATCTTCTGCAACTCATTGACGGCATCACCTTCGATGCGGCAGTGCATATCACGCCATTCCCCAACTTGCGGAGTTCCTTTGATGTAATAGTCTGCCACATTCATGCCCCCCGTGTAAGCTATTTGTCCGTCAATGACGACTATTTTGCGGTGGTCACGCCCGAATATCTTATTAATCCATGGGAAACGGATAGGGTCATACTCGACAATTTTAATACTGTCATCACGCAATGCCTTCAAGTGATATTTTTTTAGAGGCTGGTTGTTGGAGTCATTGCCGAAACCATCGAACATAGCACGGATTTCCACTCCTTCTTTCCGTTTCTCACGAAGGATGTCAAACAGCAGGGAGGCGATGGAGTCGTTACGGAAGTTGAAGTACTCTAAATGAACACTGCTCTTTGCCTGGCGTATAGCCTTGAACATGTCATCGAACTTCTCCTGTCCTGACATTAAGAGTGCAACGCTGTTGTTATCAGAGAATTGGATTTTTTCAGAACGAAGAGTATGAACAATCAGCGAGTCGCTCGTCTGAGCGCTCGCTGATTGGATGATGCATAATAATGCGATAATGATATTAATTCGCATCTTATTTCTTGTATTTAAATCTATACTCAAGTGGGGTCATACCATATTTCTCCCTAAAAATATTAATGAAATTCTCAGCCGTAGAGAAACCGATGTTGATGGCAAGCTCGCTCATGTTGATATTGGTCTTAGTCAACAGCACACAGGCATGTTTCAGACGAATCTCCCGGACAATCTCAGCAGGTGTCTTGGTAGTGATGCTTCTGATCTTATGGAAGAAAGGAACTCGTCCCATGCCCATTGCTGAAGCCATCTCCTCCAGACTGATTTGTCCTCGGCTCATATTTTGAAGGACGTATTGTTCTACGTTCTTCATCAGCTGGCGGTCCATCATATTACTCATCGAGTAATTTCCAATAGTCTCATCCTCTCCGTAGAATTGTTGTGCAAACGTATCGCCTTGTTTTGCCGGGGCGTTCTCTATAGGTTCTTGTTGTGGAACATTCTCCGGCTCTTCCTCAATAGTTTCTTTTGACTTGTCAACCTCTATGTCATCATAGGTCATTGTCGCAGTTGTCATACTGGCATTTCGACCTTCCAACATGCGGGTTTCTCTTCCTTCAATGGTGTCCTGCTCCATTTCCACAGGACCTAATCCCATCAGTTTGTTAAAGCGTATGACAGCTTCCTGCAAGTTGAACGGCTTGGCGATGTAATCGTCAGCAGCAAGTGTGATGTTCATGTCGCTCATCATTTTTTGTGTCAAGACGGAGTCTGTCATCAATACAAATTTGATTTGTTGTGTGCGTGGGTTTGATTTGAGTTGGTTACAGAGCTCACTACCTGTCATGTGCTTCATGTCCTGCTTACAAATGACAAGATCAGCTTTTATGGCTTCTATATCAGGAATGGCAAGTCTGATGTCGTCATAGATGTGGAAATCGTAAATTTCGCGTAAATGGGCATTCATGAAATTGTTGAAGTCCTTGTTGCTGTCGATGAAGACCACGTTGAACTTATGGGTTTTCTTATCCAAACGCCGAGGTTGGATGGTTGCTGTCAGTTCTGATGTGGCGATGGCAGACAGACTAATTTCGCCTTGGTCATTCAGCTCCATACGGTCTTTTGCCGAAGACTCAGCTTTCGCTTCTGGATTCTCCAGGATCGTTTGCATTTCAGAAATACGCGTAATGACTTGCAGCATCTGGAAGTGCAGGGAGTTAAGCTGTTCACGTCCTTCCAAGTCGTTTTCTTTCTCTGCGAGGTCACTTATGATGGTTGTCATTCGAGCCATAGGCTGACGTAACTCGTCACTGGTTATCTTGATTTCTTCGCGCTGACGTTTCAGCTCATCAATCACAGTGCGTTTTCGGGTCATATATCTCTTGATTTTCTTATAGCCGTGTCGCCAAATAATGAGAGCAATAATGGCTAACACGACATACAGGGATAACATCCACCATGACAGCCACCATGGACGGTCAATGGTGATCTCCAATTTCCGCTCCTGATTGCTTACTGCACCGTCTGCACTGACTGCTTTTACGTGTAAGGTGTATTTCCCGCTTCCCAAATCGTAGAATTTGACACCGTGCAGTAAAGCGTCACCATTCCTCCAGTCGTGGTCACGACCTTCCATCCAATACATGAATTGGAGACGTTCGCCCTGGTTGTAGTTACCTGCGGCGAATTTGATGGTGAAGGTATTCTGCTTGTTTTTCAGGTGAATCTTACTGCTTTCGTTTAGAGCCTGGGGGAGGATGACATTACCGTCATATTCATGTCCGACCATGATTTCTTCCTCTCCGATAAAGAGTTGGGTAAGCATGACACGCGGCAGGGTGTTCTGGTCTTCCTTAATACCTTGGCGTACCCAGTTAATACCAAAGAGACCTCCGAAAATGACGGAACCGTCAGATTTCGTTAAAATAGCTCCTGTGTTAAACTCGTTACTTTGCAACCCGTCTTTCGTGTCATAGTTATAAAGTCCATATCCGAAGGTTCCCTCTTCTCTGTTTCGTTGAACGACGATACGGCTGATACCATTACTGGTTGTTACCCAAATATTACTGCTTTTATCTTCTGTGATGCCACAGATGGAATTGTTGCATAATCCTTGTTTCTCTGTGATATAATTCAAGGAGTCAGATGCCACGTTCAACACGTTCAATCCCTCACGTGTTCCTACCCAGATAAGTCCGCGCGAGTCTTCAAAAACCTGTGTGATGTAATTGTTGGTGAATGTCTTAAGGTTTGTCGAGTTTCCAGTATAGAGAGACTTCTCACGGGTAGAGAGATTCAGCATGATCATTCCTTCTGACGTTCCTATCAAAAGGATGTTGTTTCTTCCGTAATGAAGGCAAGTGATATTATTCGTGCTCAGCATACCATTTTCACGCGTATAGGATGAAAAGGTGTTCATCTTCGGATTATATACCTGCAAGCCTCCGTTAGTGGCTATCCATAGGTTACCGCTGTTGTCCTTTTCCAAGTCGTTGATATGGTCGTCTATCAGTGTTCTCATACTGTCACGGGCTGCTGAGAAGATATGTGAGGAGCCGTCTTTGATACGTGTGAGACCGTTCTGTCTGGAGCCGACCCAGATACTGCCATCGTTGGTGGTAGCCATACATGACACTTTCTGACTTGCCAATGTACCTTCGTATCCGACAACGCCTTTATCGCTGGTACCATACCACATGTTGCCGTCTATGTCTTGGGCTATAGCTGTGACATCGCCATTAAAGATTGACTCGAATTTGTAGATATTATCTCCATAGAAAGCCACACCCGATTTTTCTGTTCCTACCCAAAGTAGATCGGTGTCATCCACATAAACACTTTGCACTCCAACAGTCTCCTGTGATAATTGACCGGTGTGTCCGTCATGCGGTTGAACGAATTCAGTCTCATGAGTGCTTGCGTTCATCCTGATAAGTCCCATGCGGTCTGTACCTATCCAGATGTTCCCTTTATTATCGCTTGCCATACCATTGACACTGCGGTCGACGACAACACTTGTCAAACCTAATCCATTACCAACAGAAGTATCCCATGTGTTGGTGTTTTTGTTGTAGAGCATTAAGGTTCCTTGACCATAAAGCCAGATATTGTCTGACTGGTCAGAGAAAACCTTCAGAGAATTACTTTTACGGAGATGCTGTTGGGCTATATGTTCACTCGCCCATACCGTATGTTGCTGGTGCATGATGTCACAACAAACGATTCTTCCATCATCATAGACAACAATGGCACCGTCGCGACACTCACCGATAGAGCAGATAACTCCCTGAGGTACTCCGTGACTGTCGTTGGTATATCCGAACTCATAGAGCAGTTGCTGTTGCATATTGTAGGCAACCACACCTTTGTTGGGGATGGAAGCCCAAAGATTTTTGTGTCTGTCAAAGAATATCACATTGGGCTGTCCTTCTATTCCCATTCGCCCGAGAACTTGTTTCATGTCACGTTCAAATGTCTCAGTCTGAGGGTGATATACACAATAGCCTGCAGACGTAAGAATCCACAAGTTGCCGTCCAATGCCTCTTGAATACTCAAGATGTAGCTGTCAGGAAGTGATGAGCCGTCTCTCGAGTTACTTTGGAAATACTTAAACGTATAACCGTCATATCGGTATAGTCCGGCAGGAGTTCCAAACCATACATATCCGCGACCGTCTTTCAGGATGCAATTAATCTGACTACTTGACAATCCGTCTTTGATATCCAGAGTCTTAAACAAATAAACACCAGCAACAGCGAGTGGCAGTGCAAGCATCAGTACCAATAGTATTTTCTTCAGTCCTTTCATAACCTGTTTGTTTTCTTTATAGAACACATGCATAACGGTCAACGATGCCTAACAGTTTCTTGTCGTCATCGGAAACCAACACATTGTGGATTTTATTTTGATTCATGATTTTCTGTATCTCTGAAATTTTTGTCAGAGGAGTAACCGTCTTAGGTGTGCGAGTCATAATGTCGCTGACTGTGCGGTTAAAAAACTCTGCATTCCATCGTTCCATTGCCCGTCGGATGTCACCATCAGTAATAATACCTGCAATACTTCCGTTTTCTATGGCGACACCGAGTCCCAGTTTCCCCTTGCTTACCAAGATGATTGCTTCTCCAAGATGCATATCGGGTGCCAGTATGGGTAAGTTCTCGGTTATCATCACGTCCTGCGCAGTGGTCAGCAGTCGCTTTCCCAGTTCTCCGCCAGGGTGGAACTGGGCAAAATCCTGCGGTTGGAAATGGCGCTTGTTCATCAAGGCAATGGCAAGAGCGTCCCCCATTACCAATGTCGCTGTCGTGCTGCTCGTCGGAGCAAGATTCAAAGGACATGCTTCTTTCTCTACACTCACATTTAAATGACAATTGGAGTATTTTGCCAACAGGGACTGTGGATTGCCGCTCATGGCGATAATGGGAATGTCCATGTGTAACACCATAGGAATGAAACGCAATAGCTCATCAGTCTGTCCAGAGTTTGATATTGCCAAGACGACATCTCCTTTTGCCATTACACCTAAGTCTCCATGGAAGACATCTAAGGGGTTAATGAAAAAAGAGGGAGTTCCTGTCGAGGCAAGAGTGGCGGCAATCTTGGCTCCGATATGTCCGCTTTTGCCGACACCAGTCACAATGACTTTCCCACTGCAGTGCATCATCATATCGACAGCTTTGGTGAAGTTGTCATCAATCTTTGCAGACAGGTCAAGTACAGCTTGCGCCTCGTCCTTGATACATTGTATGGCTATATCTTTTTCTGTCACTTTAATTCTTTTATAAGGTTTTCCAATTTGTCAAGTTCTAACATGTTGGCAGCGTCACTCAGTCCTTTGTCAGGATCAGGATGTACCTCAAAGAACCATCCGGTAGCCCCGAATGCCTTGGCAGCTAAAGCCATCTGTGGTACATAGCGGCGGTCGCCGCCTGTCTTGCCGTCAGCACCTCCCGGTCTTTGCACACTATGGGTACAGTCCATGATGACCGTCGGAACAACTTCCAGCATGTCTGGGATATTTCGGAAGTCAACCACCAAGTTATTGTATCCCATCATGTTGCCTCGTTCTGTCAGCCAGATTTCTTTGGCTCCTGCATCACGGGCTTTCTCAACAGGGTAGCGCATGTCCTTTCCGCTAAGGAACTGGGCTTTCTTAATATTCACTATCTTGCCCGTTTTTGCTGCTGCGACGAGCAGGTCTGTCTGGCGGCATAGGAAAGCAGGTATCTGGAGCACGTCAACCACCTTCCCCACGGGCTCTGCCTGCCAGGCTTCATGGATGTCGGTGAGGAGGCGGAGTCCATATTTCTCCTTGATATCTTGTAGCATTTGCAGACCTTTCTCCAAGCCTGGTCCCCGGAAGGAACTGATGGAGGTGCGGTTTGCCTTATCGAAGGAAGCTTTGAATATAATGTCCGTCCCTTGTCTTTGGTTGATCTCTACCAGTTTCGCTGCTACGATGTCAAGCAGCTCGGCAGACTCAATGACACAGGGTCCGGCAATAAAAGTAGCTTTCATATTTGTAGTGTATAATTCCTTGCAAAGATAATCATAATTCTACAAATAGACTCATCTTTAATCAAATATTTTTATGAAAGGGTAAAAAATGTCATTTTATTTGATATGAACATCTTGTTGTGGGAACGGAATCTCAATACCGTTTTTATTAAGTGTGTCATAGATGGTATTGAGAACGTCACTGATGACATAAGATTGTTTAGGAGCGTCTGCCCATACAAACATCTTCAGGTTGATGCCTGAGTCGGCGAGTTCTCCAATTACTGATTTCGCCTTTTTCGACTTGTCCATCCACTTGTGCTTCATCTGGTTGACAGCACCGTCCACCAGTTCGATGACTTGCTGGAGATTGCTGCCATAAGCGACTCCGTAATGGACAACGGCAAGTACGTAACCGTGATTGCGGGTTAGGTTCTTGTAGTTCTTTGTGAACAACTGGGAGTTTTGGAAGGTGATGACTTCTCCATAGAGAGACTCGACAACAGTGGAGGTGTAGCTGATTTTCGTCACTTTACCCATCGTGCCGTCTACCTGTATCCAGTCACCCACCTTGATGCGTCCAGCCATCAGGGTAATACCATAGTAGATGTTCTCGATGATATCTTTCGAGGCGAAACCGATACCAGTGGACAGACCGCCCGTTACCACCATCAGCCATGCGAGGGAGATATTCAGAATACCCATGGTAATCAAGAACCAGGTGCCCCAGATGATGACCTGAATTACATTTCTGCCCATCACCTCCTTGCTGGCAGCAGTGGTCGGGTCGGCTATTTGGTAGTGCATCCGCATCAGTTGCAGGATGGTCTTGCTGATATAGGCAAAGAAGAACCACAGGCTGACAACGATGGCAAGTGAGATGATGCTCAGCTTGAGGTTCTTTAAATCAATGAAATTAGTATTGAAAATCTTCCAGCAGAGGTCGCTGAGGTTAAAGACATCCGCAGCCCAATAAATACTGATCATGACAGAGACGACACCCGCCACGGGAAGCAATACCTGATAGAACAAGTCGTAAGCCCAAGTCTTGGTGATAGGCTTGTCTGCCATCTTGTGCTTAATGCCATAGAGCTTCATGTACTGCAGGGCACAGGTAATCGTCAGGATGCAGGTCAGCTGCATCGTCCACCATATCAGCATCTGTACCGCCATCAGTGTATATCCAGCCCATGAGCTGATGACTGCGGCGATGAATACCAAAAGCGAGATATAGCTGTAGAACATGTCAGAACGCGGTACGTTCTGGTTGTGTCGTCCTATCACACTCCATTGCCAGATGGCACAAAGGAGAAGGATAGGGGGAAATAAGATGTTTACTAACTCATTTGGAATCAGTATGATGCGGAATGCTATTACCAGGAAACTGATAGCGATCAGTGGGGTGTAGATTCGGAAAGCACTTTTAATCTGATCGCCATTGACTCGCAACAGGAGGGAGAACAGGATGACACCCGTCAGCCATGCGAAGTTAACCAGCAGGTTACTTGCCATGATGATGAAGTTCTGTTTGGCAAGTGCCAATGCGATACCCAGTATGATGGCAAATGTCACAGTAGTGGTGGCAAGGGTGATACAGGTTCGTTTTTTCCTAAACTCCTCCGTACGGAATCGCTTGGGAACGATATAGCGGATAACCGCAAAGTTCAGCATGGACGCGATGATGGCATAGATAATGATGGTGATTAAGAGTCCGAATATCCATCGGCTGTCCCATTGTGAATAGGCATTCGGCTTATATTTCTTCGCCACCGTGCGACACGTCATCTGCCACTGTCGTCCCCAGTCTTTAAGGATATTGAAATAACTGTCACCGCCATTTTTGAAAATGCTCGTCTGGATGTCGTTATACCGTTTCTGCGCATAGTCGTTCAGGTACGAGAGACGTTGTTCTGTGATATTGTAATAATGGATATAGTCCTGCATCGTAGCGCGGTTCTCGTTGAGGCAGTTACGGATATTCGTCGCCAATGTCAGACAGACATTACGGTCGGTCTTCGTCCTATCGTCGAGGGTCTGCACAGGCATTGCCCTCAGCGAATTGATGAGGGAGTCATATCTGGCTATCTCGGCATCCGCTTTGTTCAGGAAACTCTTGAAAGGTGCTTTTTGCCGTTGAAAGGCATGGTATTGTTCTGTCGCCTCATGGCAGGCATATGTAAGGTCGAATACATACTCCTGTTTCTGGGAATACAGCATCAGTGAGTTCTGGTTCGACTGCTGCATGGTGCTCATCAGCTGTTCCTTGACTCTCTCGCTCTGTTTCTTGTTCATCTCCAGCATCTGCGACAGTTCCCTGTGGAAAGTCGTTAACTCTGTGCGCAGGATTTGCAAGGTCTGTGGGAGGTCTTTCTCTTTCAGAACGGCATGGGCATCTGTTGTGCTGACCAATATAATGAATAAAAGAAGTATTTTCTTCATGTTTTTGCGTAATTTCGTGCAAAGGTACGAATTATTTCTAATTTCTAATTTCTAATTATTAATTATTTTGTATCTTTGCCAGAAATTTAAAGAAAAAGTCCATGAAATTAATAGCAGACAGTGGGAGCACCAAGACAGATTGGACACTCCTCCATGATACAGGCAGACGTGCCGATGAGGTTTTCGTAAAAACTTTCAAGACGCAGGGAATAACCCCCGTCCACCAGTCTCCTGCGGAGATTCGGCAGATACTGGTGCAGGAGTTGATGCCGCAACTATCCACCTTCTCCCGCGCAGAACTTGTTCATTCGAAGATTCTTGAAACTCCTCTGCTTTCAAATATCAATGTGTTTTTCTATGGCAGTGGTTGCACACCAGCCAACGTACCTATGATGAAGCAAATGCTGGGAGAGGTCTTTTCTCCCCAGAAAGTGGAGGTATATAGTGACCTGATGGCTGCTGCCCGTGCTCTTTGCGGACATGAGGAGGGTATTGCGTGTATTCTTGGGACGGGAGCTAATTCCTGTTTGTATGATGGTAAAAATATAGTACAGAACACCCCGCCGCTCGGTTATATACTTGGTGACGAGGGGAGTGGTGCAGTGTTAGGGAAATTATTTGTGAACGCCCTCTTTAAGGATGCCCAGTTTGCTGATATCCGTGACGCTTATCTGGCAGAGACAAAACTGACGATGCCTCTTATTATAAATAAGGTGTATAGAGAGCCACTTGCCAACCGTTTCCTTGCCTCAACCTCCGCCTTCATTCATCAGCATCTTGAATTCAGACCGCTGCGTCAGATGGTGGTAGATAATTTCCGTTCTTTCTTCCAGCGTAATCTGGTACAATATCAGCGCAGAGACCTTCCTGTTCATGCCGTCGGAAGTATTGCCTTTAATTATCAGGAAGAGTTAAAAGAGGCGGCAGAGAAAGAAGGTTTTACCATTGGTCACCTGTTGGCAACACCTATGGAAGGTTTGGTAGAATATCACCAATGACGAGTTGGCAATGATACTTTGTTGCCGAAATATGATACTTTTGTAGATGTAAGCAAATTTTCTTCACATTTATTTTTGTGATAACGGATTTTTGCTTATTTTTGCACATTGAAAGCCGTTGCTACGTGATGGCGAGGGCTTAAGTTGATTAAAATATACTACTAATTTAATAATCATTTTATGAACAAAACATTCAAATCTGCAAACTGTGTATTTGCGAAAATCAGATGCATAGTTCTCTTCTTGATGATGTTCCCATTAGGTGCCTTGGCACAGAATGTGAATATTTCAGGAACAGTGACCGATGCCAACACGGGTGAAGAGGTCATTGGTGCTACGGTGAAGGTAAAGGGTGCCGCTGGCGGTACTATTACCGACGCCATGGGTAATTACAAGATGTCGGTGCGGCAGGGTGCTACCATCGAAGTCTCGTATGTAGGTTATCAGACCAAGTCTGTCAAGGTGGCTGGCGCTGGTAAGTATGACATCCAGATTGCCGAGGATGTTAACATGCTGGAGCAAGTCGTTGTCGTTGGTTACGGTACAATGAAGCGCTCCGACCTGACCGGTTCAGTATCCAGTATCGACGAGAAGGCAATCAAGCAGGGTGTCAACACCTCTATAGAACAGGCGATGCAAGGTCGTATCGCCGGTGTACAGGTGACCCAGAACTCTGGTGCTCCTGGTGGTGGTATCTCCGTGCAGATCCGTGGTATTAACTCTCTGAGTGGCAACGAGCCTCTGTATGTTGTGGATGGTGTCGCCATGTCAGGACAGACAGACTCTCATACCAGTGTGATGAGTAGTTTGAACCCTGCCGATATTACTTCTATTGAAGTATTGAAAGATGCTTCCGCAACGGCAATTTACGGATCACGTGCATCAAATGGTGTCGTCCTGATTACTACCAAGAAGGGTCAGGAAGGAAAGACACAGTTGAGTTATGAGGGTTATATCGGCTGGCAGAAACTTCCCAAGTTTCTGGAAGTAATGAGCCTTCCCGAGTATGGCGATTTCTATAATCAGCGTGCAGCCATTCAGGGATGGACACCAAGTACAGACTATCTTGATCCCACATTGTTGACAGAGGGTACTGACTGGCAAAAGGAACTTTTCCAGACCGCCTTTATGCATAATCACCAAGTCGGTGTTAGCGGTGGTACCAAGAATATGCACTATGCCATCTCCGGAGGTCTGTTGGATCAGGATGGTGTCGGCTTGGGTTCTGGTTTCCGTCGTAACTCAGTGCGTGCCAATTTTGACACACAGGTCAATGATTGGTTGCAGTTAGGTGCCAGTGGCTATTATTCCTATACCAAGCAGATTGTAACTTTCGAGGAGAATAATGTGATTCAGACAGCCCTCGTACAGTATCCTGACGTAGCACCTTACAATGCTGATGGATCTTTGGGCTTTGGTGAGACCCATGAGTATCAGTATCAGTCGAATCCCGTGTTCGAGGCTTCGATGATTGAGAATCGTCGTGTAAACTCCTCTTTGGACTATAACTTCTGGGCAAATATCACTCCTGTTAAGGGTTTGAACATCCGTTTGGAATATGGTGGTAACCGCAGCTGGGGTAATACCTATTTCTTCCAGCCCGACTACTCCTATGGAAATATCATCAAGCAGTCTACCTCAACACATGGTAACTCCCGTAATAAATATGAGTCTTTCAAGCAGTATGCTACCTATGACTTCACATTAGCTAAAGACCACCATTTCCAAGTGATGGCAGGTCATGAGTCACAAAATGGTGAGTGGTTTGCGGGGACGGCTTCTCGTGTGAATTATGTTTTCGATACCGTTCATTCTTTGAATGTAGGTGATTCACAGGGTATGGGTAACACAGAAGACGGTTCCGACTGGGCGATTGAGTCATTCTATGGTCGTCTGAATTACAACTTGTTAGACCGCTATCTGTTGACCGCCACCCTCCGTACCGATGGTTCTTCGAACTTCGCTAAAGGCAACCGTTGGGGTTGGTTCCCCTCAGTCGCTTTGGCTTGGCGTATCACTCAGGAGCCGTTCATGAAGAAACTGGAGTGGTTGAATAATGCTAAACTTCGTTTAGGCTGGGGTCTCGTAGGTAATCAGAATGCCAGTAACTTTGCTTACGGATCTGCCATGAAGGCTATTCCTACTGCATGGGGTACAGGTTTCTATCCTAACAACTATGCCAACGATGAGTTGACATGGGAGCGTACTAAGGCTTGGAATATTGGTCTTGACCTCTCATTCTTCAACAACCGTATCGAGTTTATCATTGATGCCTATCTGAAGAAAACAGACGACCTATTGATGCAAGCATCACTTCCCGCTTATTTGATTCCTACTGATTCTTGGTATGGAATCGCGGCACCTTGGGTGAATGCGGGCTCAATTGAGAACAAGGGTATTGAGTTCACCTTGAACACGGTGAATATCTCTAATAAGGACTGGCAGTGGCGTACGAATGCCACCATCTCGTTCAACAAGAATAAACTGACGGGTCTGAATAATGGTGAGGCTGCCATGTTTGGACAGATTGGTAACTACAACTATACCTGCTCTGTCATCGGTGAACCAGTCGGTCAGTTCTGGGGATGGAAGGTAAAGGGCATGTTTACTGAAGAATCTGACTTCTATGTGAAAAACAAGTTAGGCGAGCAGTTGATTGACCAGAATGGCAATCCTTTAGAGACTCCACGTCCTGCAGCAGGTAATGGAGAAATGTATCCTATAGGTCCTAACAGCGTGTGGGTAGGTGACTACATCTTCGAGGATATTAATGAAGATGGTAAGATTACTGCCGACGACTGTACCTTTATCGGTGACCCGAACCCAGACTTCACTTTTGGTATTAATAACACCATCACATGGAAAGACTTTGAGTTGTCGTTCTTTATCAATGGTAGTGTAGGTAACGATGTCTATAACTATGTTCGCCAGCACCACTTGGATCCTACAGCTTGGGGTAATAAAATGAAAGACGCTGCAAGCTATGCCCGAGTAGAGTTGATTGACCCGGACGGCTCTTCATTGGATTTGTCGAATGTTCATATGACGAATGTTGGTTCTGCCAAAGTGGCTCGTATCACAGGTAATGGTCAGAGCAACAACGACAACTACCGTATCAGTTCCTTGTTCGTGGAGAATGGCTCGTACCTCCGTATGAAGTCTTTGTCTCTGGCATGGAATCTCCCTAAGAAGTGGCTGAAACCTCTAAAACTCGACTGGGTTCAGATTTATGCAAATATCCAGAATGTGTTCACTATCGCAGGCTATAAAGGCTATGATCCGGAAATCGGTTCGTCAAATGTGATGTTGCAGGGAATTGATAACTACCGTTATCCGACTCCACGCATCTATACATTCGGTCTTAAAGTTAATTTCTAATCTTCTGAAAAGACATCGAATTATGAAAACAAAAAATATATTGATTTTGTCAGTGGTGGCAATAGGAAGTCTTATGCAGACCAGTTGTAAGAAAGACTTCCTGGATCGTGCTCCGCAGCATACTTATGCAGCAGACAACTATTATGCCAGTGATGATGCTGTGTTAAAAGCAGTAGAGCCGTTGTATAACCGTGCATGGTTCTTCTATAACAATACATGTACATTAGGACTTGGCTCTCAACGCGCTAATGATGCATGGAACCCATATAACATGGCAGAGTTCGCCCGTTTCCAAGTTACAGGTCAGACGGAAGCTCTGGCACAGGCATGGTCTTCATTATATATGGTTGTGGCATATGCAAACTCTGTCATCAAGAGTGTGCCAGCATATAGCACCAGTGCAGTCTCTGAGTCTGTAAAGAATCAGGCCATTGGAGAAGCCCATCTGATGCGTGCTACCTCTTATTTCTATATGCTTCGCATCTGGGGACCCGTCATCTTGTTTGAGGACAACGACGAAATGGGTCGTGAGCCTATCAAGCCATTGAATACCGAGGAGGATGTTCTGAAGTTCATCATTCGTGACTTGGAGAAGGCAGCTGAGTTGATGCCTGCTCAAAGTGTAAACTATCATCCGAGCCGCTATGCTGCTAAGGCTATGCTTGCCAAAGTATTGCTGGCTCAGAGCGGCTGGAATAAGTCAACTCGCGACGAGGCTACTTTGCAACAGGTTGTTGACCTCTGTGACGAGGTGATTGGATGTGGTCAGTATTCACTGCTTCCTAATTACGAAAATCTGTTCATTTATGACTATAAGGATAACGCAGAGCAGATTCTTGCACTTCGCTGGCCAGATCCTCTGCTCCTGACAGACCAGACACGCTGGGGTAATGGTAATACACTTGTCGCTACCCTTACAGCCGGTGACATGTCTGACGTGGGAGGATGGGGTGGTAACCTGAGTGCCTCTCCAGATATGATTGACCTCTATAACGAGGATCCCGAGGATCAGTCCCGCCTTCGCGCAACTTTCTTCACTCCTGGTGCTTATTACGATAATTTCCATCGTGACGAGGGTGGTTACACCTACCAGAAAAACTGGATCCAGAACCGCAAGTATGTAGTAGGTAACAAGGCTGATGCCGGAGGTCACTTGCATCAGCAGGCTTCTCCGCTGAACACTTATATCATGCGTCTTGCCGATGTTTATCTGATCAAGGCTGAGGCTATCTTGGGTAACAAGGAGCAGTGCTCTGATGCTGAGGGTCTTGCTGCTTTCAACGAAGTACGTTCCAGAGCTGGTGTGAAGACAATTCAGGAACTTCGCGGAAGAAATTATTACACGTTCTCTGACTTGATTCGTGAGCGTCGTATTGAGTTCTGCATGGAGTATCAGAACTGGTTCGACATGGTGACATGGTATCGTTGGAAGCCTCAGGAGATGCTGACCTATTTCAACTACCAGCAGTACCGCGGATATTTCATCAACGATGGTCAGAATGATATTATCAAGAATGCGGACGGCTCCATCAGTTATAAATGCTATTACGGAACATGTGACTCTCCTTGGTATTACTATACTTCGTATGATGCAGATGGAAATGCGAGAACAGCCTATTTTAATGATGCAGAACGCTACCTCGACCCAGACAACAATTTCCCGGTGGTTCGTCGCCAGAATGGCATAGGTGTCAGTGATGATAATCCTATCGTAGAGTCGGGCGGTACACTGCAGGACAAAGCTCACGGCTATTCCATCAACTGGCGTGACTTGGCATCACAGCAGGCAGGATACGATCCTATCGTCATCACCTCTAATGATATCTTCCTGGAGTATCCTTCTGTCGACGTACAGCGCAACCCCTATCTGAAACAGGCTCCTGTAGCTTATGAGTTTACATGGTAAAACAATAAAAGACAATGAAAATGAAACATTCAATCAAATATATATGGAGTCTGGCTTTGTTGGCACTGATGAGTGTCAGCCAGTTTGCCCTTACTTCCTGCTCTGATTCCGACAGTGCGGGGGGGCAGCCAGAGATTACAGGTGTGAGAGTCACAGACCCCGAGAAGGCAGACAGCCTTTTCACCAAGGCTTCCGCAGGGTCGAAGATCGTCATCATTGGTAAGAATCTTAGCAATGCTCAGTATGTTTACATCAATGGTCAGAGTGTTGGTGTTAACTCTACCTTGAACACTGATCATAGTATTATTGTAAATATCCCTTCCGAGATTAACGGTTTCCAGCTGACAGCCTTCAATAAGGGCACTGCTGACAATCCCTATCTGGACGAGATCAAGGTCGTTACCAGTCATGGTACGGCAGTCTATGCTTTTAAGGTGACTGCACCTTATCCCAGCATCACCCGTTCTCAGTGTCGTTATCCCCGTAGTGCAGGTGATATCCTTGCCATCTATGGTAAGAACCTGGTGGATGTCGAGAGAGCCTATATTACCAGTATGACGCCAGAGGAGATTGCTGAGGCTGGTGAGATTGGCGGTACTAAGGTAGATGCCAGTGTAGAGACCATCGTTATGGATCACCATCTGAACAATTCCAAGACTGCCTATGAGACGGATTCTGAGTTGGCACTGACTATCCCAACGCTTTCTTTCGACACTGGTTCATTGGTGTTGGAGTGTTCTGCTGGTACAGTTTATGTGCCCTTCAGTCTTTATCTGCAGGCTCCGACAATTGTTGAAGGTGCAGACGGACTGAATACGGATATGCCTGTTCTTGGTGAGACTGTCACCATCCGTGGTACGGAGTTCATTCAGGTGGATGCTATCAAATATGGTGACGTGACTCTTACTCCTGACGAGTTCACAGTGGCAGAGACAGAGGATGAGATTTCGTTCGTATTCACAAAGAAACCATCAAAAGAAGGCAGTGACGGAAAACTGACTGTTGTCACTGGTGGTGGTGAGGCAAGTGTTCCATTCTTTGATTACACAACCTTGTTGACCGACTTTGACGATACTGTTGTCTCAGAAGACTGGGGCGGTGGTCCTAAGATTATCAAAGAACAGGCTGATGGAGAGAATCCTCCATTCACTGGTGATGGAACATTCGTTCACTGGTTGATTGAGAATGAGGGTACTCAGTGGTGGGGTACTCAGGTGAACTTCATCCACGATTGGGGGGATGATAAGTTCTACCTCCCTGACTTTGACGTGATTCCTGCTGATGCCACATCGGATGAGATTTATCTCGCCATGGAGGTGTATAATAATAATTCTGACTATGATAAGGTGGAGAATTATGCTGGATATCTCCGCTATATGGTACAGACATTGTCGGGTGGTGAGATTGACTGGAATAATCAGTATGACAGCCCAGACAACTGGATTGACTATGAAGCTGGTATTGCCAATTTCAAGGAAAAGCGACTTGCTGACATCTATGGCGATAATCCTACAGGAAAGTGGTATCGTCACGTGATGAGCCTGAGCCATTGGTCATGTTATGCTGGAAAGACTTATTCAGAGATCAAAGATCTCGGACTCAAACGTATCCGTATCATGCAGATAAATCCAGGAAGCAACAAGGGTACTGTAGATTTCTGCATGGATAATGTACGTCTCATTTATGTAAAGAAAACAAACTAATAAACGGAAAAGATTATGAAAAGAGTCATATATTTATTCAGTACGGTTTGGGCACTGATGGCAATGTTGACTATCCAGAGCTGTAGCGACAGCAACAGCTCTGGTCGCAGTGCGACACGACTGACAGTCATCGCTCCAAATAGTATTGATGAGATTGAATTTCTTGACTTTGGATCTACCAAGGGCTCGAAGATGATTGGTATTAATACGGATGGAGACTGGGATGTGACGGTCTCTGACGAGTCTTGGGTGACAGTGAATGCTCATGCTGGCTATGGCTATAAGGATGCCAGCAGATATTCATGGCTGAACGTCACAGTTGCTGCCAACCCAGGAGAGCCTCGTACTGCCACACTGACCATCACATCTGGTGGTATGTCTAAGACCATTGCCATTAATCAGGTAGGTACAAATACAGAGGATACCTTCGAACAGGCTGCTGAGTTCCTGGAGAATGTGGGCGTAGGCTATAACTTAGGTAACACCTTGGAGTCTAACCACGATATCACAAATCCCGAAGTACAGAGCTGGTTCAATCCTACAACTCCTATTGATTGGGAGACCTGCTGGGGACAGCCTGAGACCACGCCTGAGATTATCAATGCCATCGCTGAGAAGGGCTTCAATGTGATCCGTGTACCGGTGACATGGTTCCCGCACATGGACGATGATGATAATATTGATGCCGCTTGGATGGCTCGTGTGAAGGAGGTCGTTGACATGGTACTGGCTGCTGGCTGTTACTGCATCATCAATGTTCATCACGATGCCAGTGAATATGACGCAACACGCGGGGATGGTGCCCACTGGCTGCTTGCTGACCTGAGTCAGTATGAGACCATCAGTCCTCGTTTCAAGAAACTGTGGCAGCAGATTGCCGAGGAGTTCCAGGAATATGATGACAAACTGCTCTTCGAGGCTGTCAATGAGATCATCGACGAGACAGGCAACTGGGGCGATCCTGTCAATGAGGATGCTTACGTGGCTATCAATAAACTGGAACAGGACTTCGTGGATGTTGTTCGTGCTACCGGTGGTAATAATAAGTATCGTAACCTGGTGGTTAACCCTTACAGTGCAGGTCATACCAAGGCTAAGCTGGCAGGATTCAATGCACCTACAGATATCGTAGCCGGTCACCTGCTGGCTTCTGTTCACTCCTATGATCCCTACAACTTCTGTAACGACAATGGTGAGTGGAATGTGACAGCTTTCGACAGCTCTGCAGAGAAGGAAATTGACGAGATGTTCGATATGGTTGACAAGCGCTTCCGTCAGGAATTGGGTATCCCATATTTCTATGGAGAGTTTGGTGCATTGGATGCTAAGAATAAGACCACTGCCGAGCGTGTGAAGTATGCTCAGTATATGGTTAAGAAGTTCCAGACTTACAGCACCACAGGTCTTTGGTGGATGAACCTTATCAACCGTTCCGACCTGACGACAGTTGTGAAGTATACTGGCACGACAGGTGTCGACGATGCTCCTATCATCGAGGCACTGACTGGCTGGACCGCTCCAACAGAGTAAACCACAAGTTGATAATATGAATAATGGGACTTTCCTTTCGGGGAGAGTCCCATTATTATTACTGAAACCTGCAAGCCTCTCTTTTAACCACAGAAAGGTTTTAAATAAGGTGGAATCTTGGAGGCTCCACCTTATTTATGATTATTCGTCGATGAGCTGATAACGATACCCTTGTAATTCTCGTTCACACGCTGACCAGCGAGGTTGTATATAGCACCGTTGTCTCCTGTAAGGGTACCTGTCATGATACCATCAGTAAATTCAACTTTAGAGCTCCATCCCCATCCCCAAGTCCCAAGGGCTATTTCTTTGTCACCATAAACGACAGGTGCTTCAGTTTGCGCTGCTTTAAACTCAGCCTCTGTTCCGAAGAAAATACTATCAACTGTTATTTGCGCAGCCGAACCGATGCGGCAGATTATTGATAAATATGTTTGTAATTGAAGGAGATGGGCAGGATGATTGGTCTGCGACAATCGCTGACATCTTATGTGGCACGCCATTCTTGGGCTAGCATCGCCTACCACTCCAATATTGATATCTCCGTCATCGCCAAGGCACTGGGACATACCTCACCGCATACGACACTGACCTATATCAGTGAGATTGACGACAGTCGCATTGACTCGGCTAACGAACAGATACTGGGAAATTTTTGTTTTTAATATCACAATATCACCAAATTGCAGCAAAAAGCGATATACAAAGGGATTGAGGTGGTGATGTTTGTGGTGATGTTTGTGATGTTATGTCATTTTCATTTATAAGGCGTTCAGACATGCTCCTTATTGGAACACATCATTCCCACCGTGGGAACATAGGATTCCCACCGTGGGAATGATGCATTCCCTTCGTGGGAATAAACCAGAAGCTCCTGCCTGTTGTCTTTGAAAGTGTACCCACTGCCCTCAAAGGGTGATACTTTCTTAACGAAAACTTTGGATGTTTCGACTTAAAAGTGTATATTTGCAATCGTAATACTTTCTGCCTAATACTTTCTTTGCAGAATTGTGACTTTTTTTGTCATAATCCGCTTTTTAACATAGAAATATTTGGAGGTTTCGGGAATAATTCCTATTTTTGCATCGTGTTATATCCACCTCCTGCGCGGAGGGGGACACGGATTAAGAACTGAATACAAACAATATTTATATTAACCAAACAATTAAAAATTAAAAGCTTATGAAAAAATTATTTACTCTGATGGTCATGGCACTCGTTGCTATGAGTGTAAGTGCGAAGGAAGAACTACCGATCAGTTCTTACAGTCCTTGGGCTTCAACAGTGACAGTTGAGGGTAGCACCATTACTTTGGGTGCAGGTTATCAAGGTGGTGCCATTTATGTTGGTGCTGACTGGACTGCTTACGATTACGTGTGGATTAAGTACAAGTCAGCTTCTGGTAATGCCAGTTTCGGTATCACCTACGACGAGTGGATGAAGAAAGAGAGTTGGGGTAATGTGTTTGCCTCAACAACCGGAACCATTACGGATGGCGATGGTATCGTAGGCATCAAGATTGATAAAGAGTCTGTGATGACTCACGGTAATGCAGAGACTGATGGTGTAGGTATTGGCGATGTATATGCCAAGCACGTACAGCAGATTACTATCCAGAGTGGTGGTGCAGCTGCTTCTGTCACCGTTGAGGGTATTTATTATGGAACGACCGCAGAATTTGCCGCAGATGGTGGTGATGTTCCTGTACGTCCTGCCTATGGTAAGGAACTTGTTATGTGGTCAGGCTCTCATGAATATGGTTCTGGTTGGTCTGAAACTGATGTGATTGAAGCCAAATACTTCGATGTAGCAAAGGTTGGCGATCTCATCCGTGGCTATGTTACTGCCACTGATCCCAATCCAGTATTCAAGCATGTTTCTGACTGGAGTGACTTTGAGGACATTCAGAACACAAAAACTATTGCTGATGACAAATCTTATTTCGAGGGCACAATTGCAACAGAGGCTGCTCTTGCAGAGTTGAAGAAGAGTGGTCTCCGTCTGCAGGGTATAAACTTTACTTTGACAAAGGTTGTCCTTATTAATAATGATGAGTCTGAAGCTCCCGCTGCTGGTGGCAAGTCTTGGGACTTCACCAAAACCAGTGCAGACGTGATTGCAGCCCTTGATGCTGATGCTAACTGGGTAGCCTCTACAGAAGGCACGGGAGATAATGCATTCACTCGTTATCAATATAAGAATGAAATTGCAAAGGAAACTTATGTAGACTTAGCTTCTATTGGGTTCGCTCCTGGTGCTGGTATCGAAGTCGGTCGCGTTGGTGGCAAAATGGAAGGAGGAAAAACAATCCGTATTGATGCCAACAACCGCATCCAGTTGAATTGCAGCAACGGTGTATTCAAGATTAAGGATTTGAAGGCTGGTGATGTTGTGAAAATTCAGTTTGCATGCGCATCTAACTCAGAGGATCGTACATTCACTGTAACCAATGCTGATAAGGCAACCGTAACAGCTACAAAAGATCAGGCTAAGATTGTAGAGACTCTGACTATTGCTGCTGATGGTGACCTCGTTTTACAGCAGTCTAAGGCTATCAACATCTACGCTATCGCAGTAAATGGTGAACTTCCTACTGGCATCCAGAACATCAAGGCTGCCACGAAGACTATCGAGAACAACGTGATCTACAACCTCGCAGGTCAGCGTGTGAACGAGAGCTATAAGGGTATCGTTATCAAGAACGGTAAGAAATATATTCAGAAATAAATTCTCCTTATAATCATAGATGAAGGTGGAACCCCAAAACGGGTTCCACCTTTTTTGTTAGAAAATTTGGAGGTTAGGAAAGAAAGTGTTATCTTTGCCCTGTCAATGAATAACGAATAAAACCAATACGAAAATGAAGAAGCTGTTACTACTAACAATGGTTGCTGCCTTGGTGGTCGCCTGTCAAGAAAAAGGAGAGATGGCAAAGGGTTTTGTGAAAGTGGAGAACGGACACTTTGTCCGTGGTGGTAAACCGTATTACTATGTAGGTACTAATTTCTGGTATGGAGCCATCCTCGGTTCTGAGGGACAGGGTGGTGACCGTGCCCGCCTGGGTCGTGAACTGGATGAGATGAAGCGCATGGGTATCGACAACCTGCGCATTCTGGTTGGCTCAGATGGTGAGCGTGGGGTGAAGACCAAGGTGGAGCCGACACTGCAGATAGCTCCCGGTGTATATAATGATACTATTTTGGCAGGACTCGACTACCTGTTGATGGAGATGGGCAAGCGTGACATGGTTGCTGTGCTATACCTGAACAACTCATGGGAATGGAGTGGGGGCTATGGCTTCTATCTGGAGCATGCCGGCGAGGGTAAACAGCCGCGTCCTGACGAGGCAGGCTATCCCGCTTTCATGCAGGCGATGGCAAAGTATGCCACCAACGAGAAGGCTCACCAGTTGTTCTACGACTACGTACGCTTTATCATCGGACGTACCAACCGTTATACCAACGTGAAGTATACTGACGACCCTGCCATCATGTCATGGCAGATAGGTAATGAGCCACGCGCCTTCTCCAAAGAGGCACTGCCTGCTTTCGAGAAATGGCTTGCCGAGGCTTCGGCACTGATCCGCTCATTGGACAAGAATCACCTGATCTCTGTAGGCAGTGAGGGCTCATGGGGCTGTGAGAACGACCTGAGCTCATGGACCCGTATCTGTGCCGATGAGAATATCGACTATTGCAACGTGCATCTGTGGCCCTACAACTGGGGATGGGCAAAGCCCGACTCCCTTATCGAGCATCTGCCCATAGCCTGTGAGAACACGAAGAAATACATTGACGAGCATCTTGCCGTATGCGACAGTTTGAACAAGCCTCTCGTCATGGAGGAGTTCGGTTATCCGCGTGATGGCTTCAAGTTTGCCATCGGTACCCCCACCGAGGGTCGTGACGGCTATTATAAATATGTGTTCTCCCTCGTTGCCGACAATGCCGAGAGTGGTGGTAAGTTCGCCGGTTGTAACTTCTGGGGTTGGGGCGGTTTCGCAGAGCCCAAGCACGAGCAATGGCAGGTGGGCGACCCCTATACCAACGACCCTGCACAGGAGGCGCAAGGCTTGAACTCCGTCTTCGCTACAGACACCACTACACTTGACGTTATCCGTACGCAAGTGGAGCGTATGAGCCATGTGAAGTAGTAAATATGTTAAAAAGTATGTGAGAAAGGCAAGAAAGTATCATTCTATTTGCGAAAATAGTGCTAACTTTGCAACCGATAATATTACATACTTAAAACAACAAAACGACTATGAGACGGATAGAGACTGTTCTGCTGTTGCTGTTGCTTGCTTGCGCATTACCCTTGCAGGCTCAGATTCGTGGCAGCGAGATACAAGTGAATGTCGTGCCTGATCACCAGGACTGGAACTACCAGGTGGGTGAGACGGCTACCTTCAAAATCAGTGTGACACGCTCCGCGACGCTGATAGACAATGTGACCATCGACTATGAGGCTGGTCCGGAGATGTATCAGGACGTGAAGAAAAAAGGTGTGGTGCTGAAAGACGGTACGCTGACATTGAAAGGCAAGATGAAGAAGCCCGGTTTCTATCGTTTTGACGTGAAGGCTTATGTTGGTGGCAAGGAGTACAAGGGCGCCTGTGCCGCCGCATTCTCTCCAGAGAAGTTGCAGCCAACGACGGTGATGCCCCAGGACTTTGAGAGCTTCTGGACGAATGCTGTCGCTGAGGCTCGTAAGGTGGACCTCAATCCTACCAAGCGTCTTCTGCCGGAGCGGTGTACGAAAGATGTGAACGTCTACGAGGTGTCGTTCCAGAATATGCAGTGGAACTATCGTACCTATGGTATCCTCTGCGTCCCCGTCAAAGAAGGAAAATATCCCGCATTGCTACGTGTCCCTGGAGCCGGTGTACGTCCCTATGGCGGTGATGTCTATACGGCATCGCAGGGTGCTATCACCTTGGAGATAGGTATTCATGGCGTTCCTGTGACGATGGAGCAGAAAGTCTATGACGATATGTTCAACGGTGCGTTGATGGGTTATTGGGAGTTCAACATGGACGACCGTGACAAGATGTACTATAAGAGAGTGGTTATCGGTTGTCTCCGTGCCCTCGACTATATCGCAGAGTATACCCCATGGAACGGCAAGGAGATGGGTGTGTCGGGTTCCAGCCAGGGTGGTTTCCTTACCATCGCTACAGCGGCTCTCGACAAGCGCATCACCTATTATGCACCCGTCCATGCTGCCCTTTGCGACCATACCGCTTCCCTGCAGGGAGTAGCATGCGGATGGCCCCATTATTTCTATTGGAACAAAGGCAAGGGACAGGAGAAACAGATAGAGGTTTCCCGCTATTATGACGGCGTGAACTTTGCCCGTATGATCACTGATAAACAGACGGGGTGGTTCTCGTTCGGCTATAATGATGATGTGGTACCTCCCACCACGGCATGGGCAACGTATAACACCGTGAAGGGACCGAAGACCATCAAGCCCTATCAGGCTACCTGGCATTTCTGGTTCCAGGAGCAGTGGGACGAGTGGGAAGAGTGGATGCTTCGGCAGATGCATCTGAAGAATTGAAGAATTGAAGGATTGAAGAATTGAAGGATTGAAGAATTGAAGGATTGAAGAATTGAAGGATTGAAGAATTGAAGAATTGAATAATATGAAGAAATTGTTGGTAATTGGAACGGTAGCAATGGCGATGGTAGCATGTACCACAAAGCAGGCAGAGCCCCAGAAGACGGTGGCTCAGCAGTTGTTGGAACGTCTGGACTCCCTTCAGAAGAAGGGTATCATGTATGGACACCAGGATGATCCGATGTACGGACTTACATGGGAGTATGACAAAGACTCCAGTGATGTGAAGAATGTTTGTGGCGACTATCCTGCTATCATGGGCTTCGACCTCGGAGGTATCGAGATGGGCGACAAGAAGAACTTGGACAGTGTGCCCTTTACTCGTATGACGGAGGAGATACAGAATCATTACCGTCGTGGAGGTATCGTTACCTTGAGCTGGCATCCCCGCAATCCTGTTACGACCATCGAAGGTGGTGGCTGGGCAGGACAGAAGTTCCCCGAGGGAACGGCATGGGACGTCACCGACTCTGCTGTCGTGAAGAAAATACTGCCTGGTGGCGAGTTTCATGAGAAATTCGAGGGTTGGATGCAGCGTGTGTCTGACTTCCTCGCTACTCTGAAAGACGATAACGGACAGAAGATTCCTGTCATCTTCCGTCCATGGCATGAGAACAGCGGCTCTTGGTTCTGGTGGGGTGAGAAACTCTGTACCGTAGAGGAATACAAGGCATTGTGGAACATGCTGCAGGATAAGCTGAAGGCTGACGGCTTCGATAATCTGGTATGGTCGTACTCTCCCGGTTGCCAGGATGGTCTGACTGCAGAACGCCTCCTTGACCGTTATCCCGGTGACGACCGTGTGGACATGCTGGGACTGGACGGTTATCAGTGGGTACCCGAGGAGAAAGACAAGTTCATTGAGCGTACCAAGCAGAACCTGGAGGTACTTTGTGCCGTGGCAAAGGAGCACAACCTGATCCCGGCTCTGACAGAGACGGGTATGAAGAACATGACACAGCCCGACTGGTGGACCTCCACACTGCTGCCTGCCGTGAAGGATTTCCCCATCAGTTACCTGCTCACTTGGCGTAACTACAAGGAGGAGTGGTTCGGACCAGCTCCCTCGAAGGCTGATGCGAAATATTTCGTGGACTTCTATAATGACGAGAAAACCTTATTCCAGAACGATATAAAATAAGATGAATATGAGTGACTTTAAAACTAAAGTAGCAGCTTTGCGTGCTCATCATGAGGAACTGCTGACACGCAAGAATGAACCCATCGAGTGGGGCAATGGTATATATGATAAGTGGAAGTATCCTATCCTGACGGCAGAGCATACTCCACTGGAGTGGCGTTATGACTTCAACGAGAAGGATAATCCTTACTTGATGCAGCGCATCATGATGAATGCTACCCTGAACTCGGGTGCCATCAAATGGAATGGTAAGTATTGTCTCGTTGTACGTGTGGAAGGTGCTGACCGTAAGTCGTTCTTCGCTGTTGCGGAGAGTCCCAATGGCGTGGATAACTTCCGCTTCTGGGAGGAGCCTGTCACCATGCCTGATGATGTGATTCCTGCTACCAATATCTATGATATGCGTATCACAGCCCATGAGGATGGTTGGATATATGGTGTGTTCTGTGCGGAGCGTCATGATGACTCACAGCCCGGAAACCTGAGTGCTGCAACGGCTACTGCGGGTATCGCCCGTACGAAAGACTTGAAGACATGGGAGCGTCTGCCTGACCTGAAGACAAAGTCGCAGCAGCGTAACGTGGTGCTGCATCCGGAGTTCGTGGACGGCAAGTATGCTTTCTATACCCGTCCGCAGGATGGCTTTATTGATACAGGCTCTGGTGGCGGTATCGGTTGGGCACTGGTCGATGACATTACTCACGCAGAGGTGAAGGAGGAAAAGATCATCAATGCCCGTCATTATCATACAATCACTGAGGTGAAGAATGGTGAGGGTCCGCATCCTATCAAGACCAAGAAGGGATGGCTGCACCTGGCTCATGGCGTTCGTGCCACTGCCGATGGACTCCGCTATGTATTATATATGTATATGACCTCGCTGGAGGATCCCACAAAGGTGATTGCCCAGCCCGGTGGATTCTTCCTCGTACCTACAGGTGACGAGTACATAGGTGACGTGATGAATGTGGCATTCGCTAACGGATGGATTGCCGATGAGGACGGACGTGTGTTCATCTATTATGCATCAGCAGATACCCGTATGCATGTTGCCACCTCAACCATTGACAAGCTGATTGACTATTGTATGAATACACCGGAGGACGGATTTTACACAGCAGCATCAGTGGAGACCATTAAGAAATTAATCGCAAAGAATAAACAGAATGGCTAAATCTAAATTATCAGAGAAAATAGGATACGGCTTTGGTGACATGTCGTCCAGCATGTTCTGGAAGATATTCTCGTATTACCTGCCGTTCTTCTATAGCAATATCTTCGGACTGTCACTGGTGGATGCCGGTGTCCTGGTACTCATTACCCGTGTCTGGGATGCTATCAGCGACCCGATGATGGGTGTGATATCTGACCGTACGAATACGAAATGGGGAAAATATCGTCCCTACCTGTTATGGGTGGCTCCGTTCTTCTCCATCTGCGGTATCCTGTTGTTTACCACTCCAGACTTAGACTATGCGGGAAAACTGATATGGGCGTACGTCACCTATATACTGATGATGACCGTCTATACGGGAATTAACGTGCCTTATGGTGCTATGCTGGGTGTGATGACCGATGACACGAACGAGAAGACGGTGTTCTCCTCTTTCCGTATGTTCTTCGCCTATGGTGGCTCATTCATCTCGTTGTTCCTCTGGGAACCCCTGTGTAATCTTATGGGAGGCTATGACACTCCCAAGGGATGGTTCTGGGCAATGGTGATGATTGCTGCAGCTTGCTTCGTGATGTTCATCCTGTGTTTCATGATGACCAAGGAACATCTGAAGACGGTGTCCACTGTCAGTGTGGGTAACGACTTCAAGGCATTGCTCTCTAACAAGCCTTGGTGGTTGCTCATCGGTGCTGCACTCTGCTTCAACCTGTTTAATACCGTTCGTGGTGCAACTGTCGCCTATTTCTTCCAGGACATCATTGGACCGAATGTCAGTCTGGTGTTCTTCGGTCTGATGTTCGCTTTTTATGCGGGACTGTTCCTCGGTATCGGCGAGGTGTCTAATATGGTGGGTGTAGCTTCTTGTGTTCCTATCTCTGGAAAACTGGGAAAGAAGACGACCTTTATTCTGGTGAATGCCTCACTGGTGGTACTGAGCATTTTGTTCTATTTCATTCCTTGTACCCCTGCCGGTTACTGGACAATGCTGATCTTCCAGATTCTGATATCTATCCTGACGGGTATCATGTCTCCTTTGGTATGGAGTATGTATGCTGACGTGAGCGACTATGCCGAGTTGAAGTTCAAGACTGCTTCCACGGGTCTGATCTTCTCATCCAGCTCTATGGCGCAGAAGTTTGGTGGTGCCATCGGTGGTGCCGCAGTGCTGTGGCTGCTGGACGGTTTTGGCTACATCACTGATGCAACCCAGTTGGCACAGGGTGTCGCTCAGCCGGAGCTGGCATTGTCATGTCTGCGTTGGCTGATGAGTTTCATCCCGGCTTGTGTGGCTCTGTTGTCTATGTGTGTTGTATGGTTCTATCCTTTGACAACTGAGCGTATTAATGCGATTAATGCAGAACTGAAAGAATTACGTGCTATTGAAGACTGATATGATAGAGGATATGAGAAAAGAGATGCAGGATGTTGTGGAGAACAACATCCTGCGCTTTTGGATGGAAAAGATGGTAGACCATGAGAACGGTGGGTTCTATGGTCGTATTGACGGACAGGAAGTGTTGCATGCTGACGCAGAGAAGGGGGCTATCCTCAATGCCCGTATTCTTTGGTCGTTCTCCGCAGCCTACCGGGTGCTGGGAAATCCGGAATACCTGAAGATGGCTACCTATGCCAAAGAGTATTTCATGGCGCATTTCCTGGATAAGGAGTATGGCGGTGTGTATTGGAGTGTTGACTACAAGGGCAATCCTCTGAATACCCGCAAACAGTTCTATGCCATAGGCTTTGCCCTCTATGGCATGTCGGAATATGCCCGTGCCACTGGTGACAAGGAGGCTCTTGAGTGTGCCTTACAGTTATTCGACTGTATCGAGGAGCATGCCCTTGACCCTGTGTATAATGGCTATATCGAGGCAAAGACGCGCGACTGGCAACCGATTGCAGATATGCGTCTGTCGGAACTGGATGCTAACTTCCCCAAGTCTCAGAATACCCACTTGCATATCATAGAGCCTTATGCCAACCTTTATCGCATCTGTAAGGAGCCTAAGGTGGAGAAAGCATTACGCAACATCATTAATATATTTACGGATCATATTCTGAATCCCGAGACCCATCATCTGGACCTTTTCTTCGAGAATGACTGGACACGTGGTGCCGGACAGTTGGAGAGCTATGGTCATGATATCGAGTGCTCCTGGCTGATGCACGAGGCTGCGCTGGTGTTGGGCGACAAAGAGGTGCTTGCCAAGATGGAGCCCATCGTCCGTATGGTAGCTAAGGCTTCTGAGAAAGGACTGCGTCCTGATGGTTCAATGATTCATGAGGCTAATCTGGATACAGGGCACGTGGATGATGACCTGCACTGGTGGGTACAGGCGGAGAACGTCGTTGGCTGGGTGAATATCTACCAGCATTTTGGAGATCAGGATGCCCTGCAGCATGCAGAGCGTTGCTGGCAGTATATCAAGGATAACCTGATAGACTGGGAAAATGGCGAATGGCATTGGAGCCGTCATCCGGACGGTTCGCTGAACACCGTTGATGACAAGGCTGGTTTCTGGAAGTGCCCGTACCATAACAGCCGTATGTGCCTGGAAGTGATAGAGAGAAATATCTAATCTATGAGGAGAGTAATAGCTGTTCTTTGGATATCTTGTGTGGTCTTGGCTTTATCAGCAGGGAATGGAAGACCTCAGTTTGGGGAGAAACCCAAACTGGTTGTCGGTATTGTCGTTGATCAGATGCGCTGGGACTATCTCTCTATATATTATAATAGGTTTACGCGCGAAGGCTTCCGTAGGTTGATAGATGAGGGCTATAGTTTTGATAACTGTCTGATAAACTATATCCCGACAGTGACAGCAATCGGTCATGCGAGTGTCTATACGGGAACCACCCCGGCTTTCCATGGAATCTGTGGTAATACTTTCTTTATAGATGGGAAAAAGACCTACTGTTGTGGTGATAGTACGGTGCAGACCGTAGGCACTGACAATAAGAACGTAGGAAAGATGTCACCCAGGAATCTCCTGTCTACTACCATAGGTGATCAGTTGCGTCTGCAAACTGGTTTTCGTTCCAAAGTGATAGGTGTCTCTTATAAAGACCGTGCCGCTATCCTTCCGGCAGGTCGCTCGGCAAATGCAGCTTATTGGCTTGACCTGAAGAATGGGCAGTTTGTTACGAGTACCTATTATATGAAAGAATTGCCGCAGTGGGTGAAGGATGTCAACAGGATGATGACGAAGAACGACGAGTTAAAACGTCTGGGCGTGGATGTCGGTCTGTCACCCTTGGCAGGCACACTGATTACTGATATGGCGATTGCTGCTGTCGTAGGAGAGCAACTCGGAAAAGGGGAGGAAACGGATATGCTGTGTGTCAGCTACTCTCATACTGATGTCATCGGTCATAAGTGGGGCACTCGGGGTGAGCATGTTGATGATGCCTATCTGGAATTGGACAAAGAACTTGCCCGCTTCTTTCATGCACTGGACGCACAAGTGGGGAAGGGGAATTATATGGTATTCCTCACGGCAGATCATGGAGCCGCCCATAACACTCAGTATATGAAAGACCATCAGCTGCATGCAGGGAGGTGGCTCTCAGCGGAATTGCGTAAAGACTTGGATGCGTATGTGGCATCGAAATTGGGAAATACCAAATCGCTGATTCTGGGTATCCTTGACTATCGCTTCTTTCTGAATAAAGAGGAGATTAAAAGGCAAGGACTCGATATCCAGCGGGTGAAGGATGTCATGATAGCTTTCTTGTTGCAATGTCCTCACCTCTCTGTCGTCGTCGACTGTGAGAAGATCGCCACCTCGTCGATACCTCCGATAATCCGTGACCGGATGCTTTTGGGATATAACTACCATAGGTCGGGAGAGATCGTTGTCGTTCCTGAACCAGGGATCTATGAGTTTGGGCCTTGGTCATCACCAGTGGGAACAACGCATGGCGAGTGGAATCCATATGACGCTCATATCCCGTTGCTGTTTTATGGGTGGCACGTCCCCCATGGCAGTTATGCCCAGGAAGTACATATCACAGATATCGCTCCAACCGTCTGTTCGTTGCTGCATATTCAACAGCCAAATGCCTCTATTGGGGGTGTTTTGGCATTTGATTGAGTCTTGAGAAAACAATTTCTACAATAATGTGCTGATATATTGGAATTTATTCCGTACCTTTGCGGTCGAAAAAAGTTATGGAATGAATAACCAACACCGACAGAGACGATGAATATAGGTAAGCACATTGAAGAAATTCTAAGGAAGCAGGGAAAATCTGCGGCCTGGTTGGCAACGCAAATCCCTTGTGAGCGCACAAATGTTTATAACATTTTCAAGCGTAAAAGTCTGGACGTACGTTTATTGATGCGTATCAGCGTTATTTTGGAGTACGACTTCTTTAAGGAATTGTCCGAAGAAGCATTTCCTAAGCGTAAATAATTTAAGCCGTTGCCTTGATAGGTGACGGCTTTTATTTTCTTGTTGGTTGAGTTTTTTTTCAGTTTCCATCCAAATTTCTTATTACTCATTTCTCATTTCTCATTTATAATTAGTACCTTTGCAGGCAAATTGAATTCAATATTATTTTAGTTATGAACTTTACGTTGTTAATTACCGTTATTTTGACGGCTGTTACGTTGGTGGCTGGAGCTTACGTTATTGCGAAGCTGATAGGTCCGCGTTCCTACAACAAGATTAAAGGTGAGCCCTATGAGTGTGGTATTCCAACTCATGGTTCTTCGTGGTTGCCTTTTTCCGTGGGATTCTACCTGTTCGCCATCCTGTTCCTCATGTTTGATGTGGAGACTGTCTTCCTCTATCCATGGGCTGTCGTCGTGAAGGAGTTCGGACCAGCGGCATTGCTGAGCATCGGCTTTTTCCTGGTAGTATTAGTATTCGGGCTGGTTTATGCCTGGAGGAAAGGAGACTTGGAATGGAAGTAAGGAAGCCGTACATCAAGAGTATTCCTTATGAGGAATGGAACGACAATGAGACTTTGGACAAGCTTGTTGATGAACTGCAAGAGGGTGGCACTAACGTAGTGGTTGGTTCCCTTGACAAGTTGATCAACTGGGGACGTGCCAACTCCCTGTGGTCTTTGACCTTTGCCACATCATGTTGTGGTATTGAGTTTATGGCCTGCGGTTGTTCGCGTTACGACTTTGCCCGTTTTGGCTTCGAGGTAACTCGTAACTCTCCTCGTCAGGCTGACTTGATCATGTGTGCTGGTACTATCACTCATAAGATGGCACCGGCGTTGAAACGTCTGTATGATGAGATGGCTGAGCCGAAATATGTGATAGCTGTCGGTGGTTGCGCCATCAGTGGCGGTCCTTTTAAGTCGAGTTATCATGTGGTGAAAGGTATAGAGGAAATCGTTCCTGTTGATGTGTTCATCCCAGGTTGCCCTCCCCGTCCTGAGGCTATCATGTATGGCATGATGCAGCTGCAGCGTAAGGTGAAGGTGGAGAAATTCTTCGGTGGTGCTAACCATAAGCAAACGAAAGAGGAGCGTGAGCTTGGCGTTTCTAATGAGGAGCTGTTGGCACGCAAGATTGGTGATACCCGCCGTGAGCCTATCGTGGTGACAGATGTGCCACAGGAGTTTGTGGAAGAATTGAAGAATTCTAACGTTGAAGAATTGAAAAAGGAGGCTACCGTATGAAATTAGATTTCTTATCATTCGATTACGACAAGTTCGCCTCTGAGATGCAGAACTTGAAGGAGAAGAAGCATTTTGACTATCTTGTGACGATTGTCGGAGAGGACTTCGGTCCGGAAGAGGGTCTGGGATGTATCTATATCCTTGAGAATACCGAGACCCATGAGCGTTGCTCTGTTAAGATGATAGCTCGCACACAGGTCTGTGGTGACGGTATAGCTTCTAATGGCATCGGTGAGTCTGATGGTCAGTTGGTACCATATCTCCCTACGGTCATCAATATCTGGAAGGTTGCCGACTTGCTGGAGCGTGAGGTCTATGACTTCTTCGGTATCGTCTTTATCGGTCATCCCGATATGCGTCGTCTTTTCCTCAGAAATGACTTCAAAGGATATCCTTTCCGCAAGGACTGGAAATTTGATGACAGCTACACACTTGCCGATGATGTGGAGGCAGACTATGGCTTGGAGTATTATCTCGACCGGGATGGTAACTTGCAGTCGAAGCAGAATAAGCTTTTCACTTCTGATGACTATGTGATTAATATCGGTCCTCAGCACCCGTCGACTCATGGTGTGCTGCGTCTGCAGACAGTCCTTGACGGTGAGACGGTGAAGCGCGTTTATCCACACTTAGGGTATATCCACCGTGGTATCGAGAAGATGTGTGAGACGATGACTTATCCGCAGACACTTGCCTTGACGGACCGTTTGAACTATCTCTCCGCCATGATGCACCGCCATGCACTGGTTGGTGTCATTGAAGAGGGTATGGGCGTGGAGCTTACCGACCGTATCAAGTATATCCGTACTATCATGGATGAACTGCAGCGTATCGACTCTCATCTGTTGTATGTCGGTTGCTGTGCACAGGATATGGGAGCGCTGACCGCTTTCCTCTATTCGATGCGTGACCGTGAGCATGTGCTCAACTGCATGGAGGAAACCACAGGTGGACGACTCATCCAGAACTATTATAGAATAGGTGGATTGCAGGATGATATCGATCCTAACTTCGTGAAGAACGTGAAGGCATTGGTGAAGTATCTGAAGCCTATCATTCAGGAGTATGTCGATGTGTTTGGCGATAACATCATCACCCACAACCGTTTCGAGAAAGTTGGTCCGATGGGTAAGGAGGATTGTATCAGCTATGCTGTCACAGGTCCTGCCGGTCGTGCTGCCGGTTGGAAGAATGATGTCCGCAAGAACCATCCTTACGTCATGTACGATAAGGTAGAGTGGGAGCAGATTATCATGACTGGTTGTGACACCATGGATCGTTACACCTGCCATATCAATGAGATGTATCAGAGTCTGCATATCATCGAACAGTTGATTGATAACATCCCTGAGGGTGACTTCTATGTGAAGCAGAAACCGATTATCAAGGTTCCAGAGGGACAGTGGTATTTCTCTGTAGAGGGAGCCAGTGGTGAGTTCGGTGTCTACCTCGACTCACGTGGTGACAAGAGTCCTTACCGTTTGAAGATGCGTCCGATGGGACTGTCGCTGACAGGTGCCCTTGATCCGATGCTGCGTGGTCAGAAGATTGCTGACCTGGTGGCTACGGGTGCTGCTATAGACTTTGTAATTCCTGATATCGACCGTTAGTCGAAGAATTGTAAAATTGAATAATTGAAAAATTGAAGTAATTATGTTCGACTTTTCTATTGTAACACAATGGTTCGACCAATTGCTCAGGGTAACCTTAGGTCTGGGTGATTTCTGGTCGATATTGATAGAATGTGTGCTGGTAGGTGTCATTATCTTGGCAGCTTATGCGCTTATCGCCATGGTTCTTATTTTTATGGAACGTAAGGTATGTGCTTATTTCCAGTGCCGTCTTGGCCCGATGCGTGTCGGTTATTGGGGACTGTTGCAGGTACTTGCTGATGTCTTGAAGATGCTCATCAAGGAGATATTCTTTGTAGACAAGGCAGATAAGTTCCTGTATATTGTCGCTCCTATCCTTGTTGTCATCGGCTCTGTGGGTGCCTTTGCATTCCTACCGTGGAACAATGGTGCCACCATCCTTGACTTCAACGTGGGTGTGTTCCTTCTGACAGCCATTTCTTCGATAGGTATTATTGGTATCTTCCTCGCAGGATGGGGTTCTAACAACAAGTACTCAGTGGTGTCTGCTATGCGTAGTGCCGTTCAGATGATTTCCTATGAGATGTCACTCTGCCTCTGTCTGATAACTGCTGTAATCCTGACTGGTACCATGCAGGTTTCTGGTATCGTGGAGGCACAGACAGGACCTTTCAAGTGGTTGATCTGTCAGGGACATATCCCTGCCATCATCGCCTTCCTGACTTTCTTGGTCGCCGGTAATGCAGAGGCTAACCGTGGTCCGTTTGATATGGCTGAGGCTGAGAGTGAGTTGACGGCTGGTCACCATACAGAGTATAGTGGTATGGGATTCGGTTATTTCTACCTCGCTGAGTTCATGAACCTCTTTATCACCGCAGGTATTGCCGCTACTGTCTTTTTGGGCGGTTGGGCTCCTGTCAATATCGGTGTGGAGGCTTTCGACGCTGTCATGAACTATATCCCTGGCATCGTCTGGTTCTTGGGTAAGACTTTTGCCCTCGTATGGATACTGATGTGGATTAAGTGGACCTTCCCGCGTCTGCGTATCGACCAGATTCTGAAACTGGAATGGAAGTATCTCATGCCGCTGTCACTGATCAATCTTGTATTGATGACTATCGTGGTGGCACTTGGCTTATATATTAAATAAGGTGTAGCAATGGAAGAAAATAAATCATATTTCGGAGAAATCGGACATGCCCTGAAGACCCTTGCCACAGGTATGGGAGTCACTTGGAAAGAGTATTTCAAGGACTTCTTCACCAACAAGTCTACGGAGCAGTATCCCGAAAACCGTAAGACGACGCTGCATGTGGCGAAACGTCATCGTGGACGTTTGGTGTTCAAGCGTAATGAGGACGGTTCTTATAAATGTACGGCATGTACCTTGTGTGAGAAGTCATGTCCTAATGGTACTATCAAGATTGTTTCCCACATGCAGGAGGATCCTGAGACTGGAAAGAAAAAGAAGGTGCTGGACGACTATCTGTACGATTTGGGTGACTGTATGTTCTGTCAGTTATGTACCAATGCATGTAATTTCGATGCCATTGAGTTTACCAATGACTTCGAGAATGCGGTGTTCGACCGCAGCAGGCTGGTGCTCCATCTCGACAAAGAGGTCTATCAAGGCGGTTCACTGCCCAACCTGATAGAAGGTGGTGCCGACTTTGAGATTGGTAAGTTTAATACTAAAACGAAGTAAGGACTATGGCAAATTTAGTAATGTTTTGCATCCTCGCCGTCGTCATCATCTGCTCTGCTTTGATGTGTGTGATGACCACGCGAATCATGCGAGCCGCAACTTTCATGTTGTTTGTGCTCTTTGGTGTGGCAGGTCTTTACTTCCTGCTCGACTATACCTATTTAGGTGCAGCACAGATCGCTGTCTATGCCGGTGGTGTGACGATGATTTTCGTCTTTGCCATCCAGCTGGTGAGCAAGCGTACGCTGCAGGGAACGATAGAGCGTATCAAACTCAGCCGTGCCATCTGGGGCGCGCTGTTGAGTGTGGTAGGCTGTGCTGTCGTTGTCTTAGTGCTGCTGAAGAATCAGTTTTTATATACAGCCATGGCTGTGCCTGATGAAGAGCTGCCGATGAAGAAGATCGGTATGGCATTGGTAGGTGCTGACAAGTATCAGTATATCCTGCCTTTCGAGTTCATCTCCGTATTCCTGTTGGCATGTATTATTGGTGGTTTGGTTATCGCAAGAAAGGAGGAGAACGAATAATGGTACCTGTAGAATGTTATTTCGTGCTTAGTGCACTGTTGTTCTTCATCGGCGTGTACGGTTTCATCACCCGTCGTAATCTGATTGCCATGCTCATCTCTGTTGAGTTGGTGCTCAATGCCGTTGATATTAATTTCGCCGCTTTCAACCGCCTGCTCTATCCGGGCTCCATGGAGGGTATGTTCATGACGCTCTTCGCTATTGGAGTCTGTGCAGCCGAGTGTGCTGTGGCTATCGCAATTATCATCAATGTCTATCGCAACTTCAAGAGCGATACCGTTGACAGTATTAAGAATATGAAATGGTAAATGTTATGGAAATATATAGTTATTCATTCCTGATTCTTCTGCTGCCGGCGTTGTCCTTTGTGATTCTTGCGCTTGCTGGTATGAAGATGTCGCATAAGACAGCAGGTCTTATCGGTACTACATCCCTGGGACTGGTGACGGTATTGTCATACTTGACGGCTTTCGCCTATTTCGGTGCTGACCGTCTTGCCGATGGTACCTTTGCCACCATCGTTCCTTATAACTTCACTTGGCTGCCGTTGGGCAATTTGCATTTCGATATGGGTATCCTGCTGGATCCTATCTCGGTCATGATGCTGATTGTCATCTCTACGGTATCGTTCATGGTACATATCTACTCATTCGGCTATATGCACGGTGAGAAGGGTTTCCAGCGTTACTACGCCTTCCTCTCGCTGTTCACGATGTCAATGCTCGGACTCGTACTTGCCACGAATATCTTCCAGATGTATACGTTCTGGGAGTTGGTGGGTGTGTCATCTTACTTGCTGATTGGTTTCTACTATCCTTTGAAGCCTGCTATTGCCGCTTCTAAGAAGGCATTCATCGTGACTCGTTTCGCTGACATGTTCTTCCTGATCGGTATCCTGCTCTTCGGTTACTACACAGACTCGTTCAGTTTCTCCTTTGCGGGAGACATCCAGATGGGCGTGGGTACCACCCCGTTCATCGAGGGTAATGCCGCTAAGGCAATGGCTGCAGGAGCCTTCATTTTGCCGACCGCACTGGTACTGATGTTCATCGGTGGTGCCGGTAAGAGTGCGATGTTCCCGTTGCACATCTGGTTGCCCGATGCCATGGAGGGTCCGACACCTGTCAGTGCGTTGATTCACGCTGCTACGATGGTGGTCGCTGGTGTATTCCAGATTGCCCGTATGTTCCCCCTGTGGATTGAGTATGCTCAGCCGCAGTTGAGTATTGTCGTATGGGTAGGTGTCTTCACCGCATTCTATGCAGCGGCAGTTGCCTGTGCGCAGAGTGATATCAAGCGTGTACTTGCCTTCTCCACCATTTCACAGATTGCGTTTATGATGGTGGCACTGGGCGTTTCGCTTCCTGGTCACGAGGCTGTTCTTGACAATCATGCGCAGTTAGGTTTCATGGCTGGTATGTTCCATCTGTTCACCCATGCCATGTTCAAGGCTTGCCTGTTCCTGGGTGCCGGTTGTATCATCCATGCCGTCCATAGTAATGAGATGGCGTTGATGGGCGGACTTCGTAAGTATATGCCTATCACGCATATCACATTCCTGATTAGCTGTTTGGCGATTGCCGGTATTCCATTCTTCTCTGGTTTCAGCTCGAAGGATGAGATTATCACGGCATGTTTCGCCTACAGTCCGGTAGTGGGATGGATTATGACGGGTATCGCTGCCATGACCGCTTTCTATATGTTCCGTCTGTACTACGGTATCTTCTGGGGTACAGAGAACAAGGAGGCGCATGAGCATCATACACCCCATGAGGCTCCAGCCACGATGACCGTTCCATTGATTATCCTTTGCGTCATCACTTGCGGTGTGGGTATCTATACCACTATCGCAGGCTTTGCAGGGTGGGGTGGTTCTTTCGGTCAGTTTGTCAGTGCCGCTGGTACCAACTATACCATTCACTTCGATACGCAGATAGCATTGACCTCCACGGTAATCGCCATTCTGAGTATCTGTCTTGCCACCTATATCTATAAAGGAGAGAGCCAACCTATTGCCGACCGTCTGTACAAGCAGTTCCCACGTCTGCATCAGGCAGCCTATAAGCGTTTCTATCAGGATGAGATATGGCAGTATGTCACTCACCGTATCATCTTCCGTTGCATCTCCACACCTATTGCATGGTTCGACCGTCATGTTGTTGACGGTACCTTCAACTTCCTGGCATGGGGTGCCAACGAGGCAGGTGAGTCTATCCGTCCCTGGCAGAGTGGTGACGTTCGTCAGTATGCCGTATGGTTCCTGACGGGCACCGTAGCTTTAACATTAATCCTTTTAAGCATCTAAACGATTATGAATATACTAAGTTTATTTGTTTGCATTCCAGCCCTGATGCTGCTGGGTCTTTGGCTTGCCAAGAACCTTAATCAGGTGCGTGGTGTGATGGTGGCTGGTGCTTCGTGCTTACTCGCCCTGTCTATATGGCTGACCATCTATTTTATCCAGCAGCGTGCGGCAGGTAATACTGACGTGATGTTGCTGGCAGCATCCACACCGTGGTTCAAACCATTGAACATCGCCTACTCGGTAGGTGTTGACGGTATCTCTGTCGTGATGCTGTTGTTGTCAAGTATCATCGTGTTCACAGGAACATTCGCCTCTTGGCAGTTGAAGCCGATGACGAAGGAGTATTTCCTGTGGTTCACGCTCCTTTCAACGGGTGTTTATGGTTTCTTCATCTGCACGGACATGTTCACGATGTTCATGTTCTATGAGGTGGCTCTGATTCCGATGTATCTGTTGATTGGTGTGTGGGGTAGTGGTAATAAGGAATATGCTGCTATGAAACTGACCCTGATGCTGATGGGAGGTTCTGCCCTCTTGATTCTCGGTATCCTGGGTATCTACTATTACAGTGGTGCCACGACGATGAATGTCAATGAGATTGCTGCCATGCACAATATTCCTGTGGAGACTCAGAAGGTGTTCTTCCCCTTCATCTTCATCGGATTCGGTGTGCTGGGTGCTCTCTTCCCCTTCCACACATGGTCACCTGACGGTCATGCTTCCGCCCCTACGGCAGTGTCTATGTTGCATGCCGGTGTGCTGATGAAGCTCGGAGGCTACGGCTGTTTCCGTGTTGCCATGTATCTGTTGCCCGATGCCGCCAATGAGTTGGCGTGGATCTTCCTGATTCTCACCACCATCTCAGTGGTATACGGTGCCTTCTCCGCTTGCGTACAGACCGACTTGAAGTATATCAATGCCTACAGCTCTGTGTCACACTGCGGTCTGGTACTCTTCGCCCTGTTGATGATGACCAAGACATCCTGCACGGGAGCTATCCTGCAGATGCTCTCTCACGGTCTGATGACGGCACTCTTCTTCGCCCTCATCGGTATGATCTATGGACGTACCCATACCCGTGACATCCGTTACTTGGACGGTCTGATGAAGATCATGCCATTCCTTGCCGTGGGTTATGTAGTGGCAGGTCTTGCCAACCTCGGTCTGCCGGGCTTCTCTGGTTTCATTGCTGAGATGACCATCTTCGTGGGTTCTTTCGAGAATCCCGACCAGTTCCATCGTGTCGCTACCATCATTGCTTGTACATCCATCGTCGTGACAGCCGTCTATATCCTCCGTGTGGTAGGAAAGATCCTGTACGGTGAGGTGAAGAACAAGCATTATCTGGAGTTGACCGATGCCACGTGGGATGAGCGTGTCGCTGTCATCTGCCTCATTGCTTGTGTGGCAGGTCTCGGTTTGTTCCCCTTATGGGCAAGCAACGTCATCTCTGACGCTGTAGGTCCTATCCTCGCAAACATTATATAATTGAAGAATTGAAAAATTGAAGTATATATTATGAATTACGGACAATTCTTACAGATGATGCCAGAGGTGATTCTCGTGCTGACTCTTATTGCGGTATTTCTCTGTGATATGTTCACAAAAGATGCTGAGAAGCGCTCTTTGGTGGTAGTTGCGACATTTGGTCCCTTGGTCTACCTCTTGTGTCACATCTTGTTTATCAATCCGATCTATAATGGTGAGGTATCCGCATTTGGAGGGATGTATTTCAACAATGCGTCCACCACAGCCATCAAGGCAATCCTGACCTTTGGTGCATTGGTGGTGCTGATCATGTCACACCCCTGGGCAAGCCGTGCGGATGTGCGGAAGAATGCCGGTGAGTATGCCGAGCTCGTCATCTCAACACTGTTGGGTATGTTTATGATGGTGTCGAGTGGTAACTTCCTCATGTTCTTCCTTGGTCTGGAGATGGCAAGTGTGCCCATGGCATGCCTGGTGGCTTTCGACAAGTATAAGAAGAACTCAGCTGAGGGTGGTGCCAAATATATCATCACCGCTACTTTCTCCAGTGCCGTGATGCTTTATGGTATCTCCTTTATCTATGGTTCAACAGGAACACTATACTATGATGACGTGATGCAGCGTATCGCTTTCTTCGCACAGTATAAGAGTCAGGTGCCCATGCTCATCATGGGACTTGTATTCTTCTTCAGCGGACTGGGCTTTAAACTCTCACTGGTTCCTTTCCATTTCTGGACTGCCGATACCTACGAGGGTGCTCCAACACCTGTCACTGGTTATCTGAGTGTATGTTCCAAGGGAGCCGCTGCCTTTGCACTGATGACCATCCTTGTGAAGGTCTTTGCTCCATTGACCGAGTATTGGGAGTATATGCTCTATATCGTTATCGTGTTGAGCATCACTATTGCCAACCTCTTCGCTATCCGTCAGAAGGAACTGAAGCGCTTCATGGCATTCAGCTCTATCTCACAGGCAGGTTATATCATGCTGGCGGTGATTGGTGCCTCACAGAACGGTATGGCAGCACTGATGTATTACATCCTTGTCTATGTCGTTGCCAACATGGCAGTCTTCACTGTTATCTCTACTGTAGAGGAGAATAATGGTGGTACGACGATGATGCACAGCTACAACGGACTCTACCAGACCAATCCGAAACTGGCGTTCCTCATGACCCTCGCTTTGTTCTCACTGGCTGGTATTCCACCGTTTGCAGGTATGTTCTCGAAATTCTTCGTGTTCATGGCAGCCGCACAGCAGGGTTCGTTCTGGGCATATTTCGTGGTATTCATTGCTTTGATCAACACGGTCGTGTCACTGTACTACTATCTGCTGATTGTGAAGGCGATGTATATCAAGACCTCCGACAATCCGCTGCCTACCTTCAAGACAGACTGTATGACACGCCTTGCCCTTGCCGTATGCACGGCAGGTATCGTGCTCTTCGGTGTCTGCTCTTGCATCTACGACTGGTTGTTTGCCAGCTCAGCCATGTGATATTCAATAAATTTCAGATAGAAAAGGAGCATCTTCGGATGCTCTTTTTTTGTCCTTTTCTTGATTTAGGTCATCGAAAAGCCCCTTTTTTACTCTTTTGTGTGCGATAACAGAACAACAAATCATAAAAGTCCTTAACTTTGCACCGCAATTCAAAAAGAATGCAAAAAACATTAGGATAATTATTAATTAAAGAAAGGTAAAAGATTATGAAAAAGATTTTGATGACTCTCGTTGCCGTTGCTATGGCAACAACCATGAACGCTCAGTGGTATGTTGGTGGTACCGTAGGTTACAACTACACTAAGGACAAGAACACAGACGTTAAGTCTAATACGTTCGTGATTACGCCTGAGCTGGGTTACAATCTGAATGAGAAGTGGGCTGTAGGTATGAAGATCGGTTATGCTTATAATAAGGTTGACGATGCAAAGAGCAATGAGTTTGTTGTAAATCCTTACGCTCGTTACACTTTCGTAAAGCTTGACAAGGTAAACTTCTTCGTTGATGGTGGTTTCGAGTACAACTATGTCAAGGTTGAGGATGATAGCGCTAACGGCTTTGGTATCAGCTTCAAGCCAGGTGTTGCTGTTAATCTGAACGAGAAAGTCAGCTTTGTTGCTCACGTAGGTAACTTCGGATGGTCTTCTGCTAAGGCTAAGAATGCCAAGTCTGTACAGTCTGTAGACTTAGGTCTGAATCTGACTTCTGTTGATTTCGGTTTGTACTACAACTTCTAATCAAGGGAAAAGCATTATATTTAAATAAATTTCCTATGGAGGGGTACATCTTCGGATGTGCCCCTTTTTTATTATCGACAAAATAAATCGCCTTTGTCTTGCGTTTAAAAGATAAATACGAATGATGATGAACAGGTTTTTAGTTATATTCGCCTTCCTTGCTCTCTCTTTGGGTGTGAAGGCACAGCAGGAGACAGGCTCGTGGACACTGACTCCACGGGCAGGTATCAACACGTCGAACATGTCGGTGGAAGACCTATGGACGGATATGGACCGTGCGGTCAGCGCGAAACGCAAATGGGGTTTCGTGGGTGGCTTGGATGCTGAGTATCAGGCTTGGCAGCAGGTGGGTATCTCCGTAGGTGCCTTTTACTCCAACGAGGGTTATACCTATGGCAATGTTGACGACCTGGGTAAGATCACGCAGACCCTACATTTCATCAATGTCCCCATCCTCGTCAATTTCTATATCGAGCCGAACATCCTTCCTGGTCTGGCATTGAAGGCTGGTGTGCAGTTGGGTTACCTCGTGAGTGGGAAGTTCAAGGACAACAATGGGACGCTGACCAATACCAGCGACTTCAAGCGTGTCAATATCTCCATCCCTGCCGGTATCTCCTATACTTACAAGCATTTCGTTGCTGATGTGCGGTATAACATCGGTGTGATGAATATGTGTAATAAGGAGTTAGAGGTAGAGGACTCGTGGAAAACGAACTCCCTTTGGATTACGATCGGTTATCAGTTTGGGCTGTAAGAACCATTCCTTTAATTGTAAATCAATTTGATTTACTCGGTAATTCAATTTGATTTACTCAGTAATTCAATTTGATTTACTTTGTAATTCAATTTGATTTACAATGGAAGGAGACTTAGTTTACAATGGAAGGAGACTTAGTTTACAATGACAGGTTTCTCTTGTGACAGACGTAGGTGGTATCATATTCTAATCTTTAAAAACGCATAAAATGAAAAAGACAGTATTATTGGCGGCATTCGCATGCTGCGCTATCGTGATGAACGCACAGAATCCTAAAGGGACGTTTTCTATCAAGCCCATGGCAGGTATCAACGTGGTAGGACTGTCAGGTGGAAGTAACAGCGACATGTTCAAAAGCAAGGTGGGCTTTACTGCCGGTGTGGAGGCTGAGTATGGCGTGAGCGACTGGTTAGGGGTCTCGTTAGGTGCACTTTACTCACAACAGGGTGCGAAGATAGACAAATTTGAGCTACAGCTTGATGCGGTGACTAAAAACACGGGTAAGTTGAAAAGCCATTATCTCAACCTTCCTTTGCTTGCCAATGTGTATATCCCTGGTGTGCGGGGGCTTGCTGTCAAAGCTGGTGTTCAGCTGGGGTTCTGCCTGAAGAGTGAGGTGGAGGTGACGATGGAGATCCATCCGGGATTTTCTTCGATGGTGACTGAATACAACAGCCGTCAGAAAATTGGCATGTGGGAGACAGGTGTCTGTAAGTCCGTTGACTTCGGTATACCCGTTGGTCTCTCCTATGAATACAAGAACATCGTGCTGGATGCCCGTTATTATATTGGACTGACAAAGGTTGGCAAGGAATACTATCAGACAATGAGTGATGGTCATATCAATCCCCCTGCCATTACCAGTAGTCGCAACAGCTATTTCAGCTTTACCCTTGGTTATCGCTTCCACTTGTAATAATCAAATAATATCATGAAAATAGAGAAGGAAAGTTGGAAACAAGTTGCTAATGTTGTTAGTTTTATTATTGCCTTTGGTATTGCTTCTTTTGTGGTGAAGATGTGTACGAAGAGTAAGATAGAGGATGCCGTTAGCAACTTAAATAAAGAATGTCCGATAAAAGTTGATGAATTTGTGACTCTGGAGCATGTCGACTATGTAGTGGGTCGGGAAGTTGCATTTACAACTATTGTCGAACACCCTTACAATGTTGATTCTCTTAGAAGTCATCCGGATATTGCCAAATCAAATATTATGGCAAATTATTCTAATCCGAATAACAGTTTGCGGACATTTCTAAAGATTCTGGTGGAGGTCAACCTACAACTGCGTACTGTCTACAAAGATGCAATTACTGGGAAGAAAGCCGAAGTGGTGTTGACGGTGGATGATTTGAAACGTTGCCTTGATAAGGATGGAATGAATGTGGAGGAGCAGTTAGTGAACATGGTGAATAGTACAAACCTGCTGATGCCATTGCAGTTAACAGATGGTCTTGTCTGTATGAAGATGAGAATCGAAGAAAAAACAGTCTTCTATGAATATGAAATAGATAGTGATATCATGTCTTTTGAAGATGCCAAGGAACTTCTTATGTCAGAAGATCATCGTCAGTCAGTGAAAGACAATTTAAAAAACTCGAAAGATGCCGAGCATTTGAGTTATGTTACGATGGCAACTTCCGGACGAGGTATCGGTTATCGGTATTTAAAGAAAAACTCGGATGATTTTTTTGAATATGTGATTCCCAACAAAGAACTGTTGAATATATTGGAGGAGAAGGGGCAATGAAGAAGTTGGTATGCTTGATTGTTTTCGTTTGCTGCACATCAGTGGCATTAGGACAGGATGCAAAAGAGTTTGTGTTCCCAGAACAAATAGAGAGTTTTTTACTTAACTCTGACAGTTCTTTCTTAGCTGTCACTATGGCGAAGAGAGACAAAAAGAACAAAATTGACATGAAGTCTGTCCGGTATGGTATCTTCCGTCTGGATCAGCAAAGATTATCGTTTGTAACCACCCCACTGGATGTTAAGCACGGAGGAGGAATGGCTGTCTTGTCCAACGGTGTGCTGATAGGACTGCCTGTAAGGGAGAGGGACATCTTTTCTAAAAAGACCACTGGGATGTATTATACCCATTATGATGTTAATGGCATCGTGTTGTGGGAATTACCATTTGCAAACGCTTTCGTACAGAAGAGCGAGGTTGATTTTGGGGTTTATGTGAATAACCTGCAAGCACCTCATCAATTGAATGCCATCCGACTTAGTGATGGTAAGTCACTGTGGACCAAGGAAATATCTTCGACATTCCTCAATAAGTTACACGCCATTTATGGTGTCAATGACTCCACTGTTCTTATTGCTGCGGACAAGATATATAAGTGGGGACGGAAGAATGGTTCCCATGATAGTGTAAAGTATAAATCCTCTACAAATGGTGTTCCTGTGTCTTTTTTTGTTGATGGTCATCATTACTATGCGTCAGACAGTCAGTCACTTATTTGTTTAAATGATTCTATGCAGGTGTTGTGGACATCGTCTCATCCGTCTGTTGGTATTAATGACATTGTTGGAGTACCGGATGACTCTACCAGGATACAGTTGGTGAACTATGGATATATTTTCAATGATGGAATCCTTTTCCCTATAACATATCTCAATAAACCTTATATTGCGACTTATGACAAACAAAGTGGGAAACAAATTTCCTTGGATTATATTAATTGGAAAAAGTCTGATGGCAGGATTGTCAGAATAAGAGCAACAGCAGATGACGTGTATATACTTCAAAACAAAGACACTGCTTTTTCAAAACTTGAATTGGACAAAGGAGGGTATATGGTCACGGTCGACAAGGGGGATGCTTATCTCTTGGATCAGCAAATGACTGTCAAGAAGAAATTCATGGACGAAATGGTCTATCGTCGTATTTTCGAAATAGGTGACATGATATGCGTTGGACGGTTCTGTCCTGACGGGAATGACTTCTATCTCATTGACAGGCAAGGAACAATCGTACGACACCTTCCAGAGGGTATCCGTAATATAGTGAAAGCAGGACAATACGTCTATTATGCTATTGGTAATAAACTCTACCTTTTCAACTCCTCTTTAAGGAATTTTGGGGTATAGCCTTTCTTGCTCTTCGCCACCACCTCAGGGGTTCCCGTGGTGAGGACGGTACCACCGTTGCGGCCGCCCTCCGGTCCCATGTCTATGATATGGTCGGCGAGTTTGATGACATCGAGGTTATGCTCGATGACGATGACGGTATTGCCACGGTCTACTAACTTCTGCAGCACGTCCATGAGGATGCGGATGTCCTCGAAGTGCAGACCCGTTGTCGGCTCGTCGAGGATATAGAGCGTCTTTCCCGTGTCCTTCTTCGACAGCTCCGTGGCGAGTTTCACACGCTGGCTCTCCCCACCACTCAGTGTTGTGGAAGGCTGTCCAAGTTTGATATACCCCAGTCCCACGTCCTGTATCGTCTTGATCTTCCGCAGGATGTCAGGGACGTTCTCGAAGAACTCCACCGCCTGGTTGATGGTCATGTCCAGCACGTCGGCAATCGACTTACCCTTGAAGCGCACCTCTAAGGTCTCCCGGTTATAGCGTTTACCATGACACTCCTCGCACGGCACCTGTATGTCAGGCAGGAAATTCATCTCGATGGTCTTATAGCCATTACCCCCGCAGGTCTCACAGCGTCCTCCCTTCACATTGAAGGAGAAGCGTCCCGGCTTATAGCCACGGATCTGTGCCTCGGGGAGGTTGACGAACAAAGAGCGGATATCCGAGAAGACCCCCGTATAGGTGGCAGGGTTCGAGCGTGGGGTGCGACCGATAGGACTCTGGTCGACATTCACCACCTTATCTATATATTCCAGTCCCTCGATGCTGTCATAGGGCATGGGCTGTTGCAGGGAACGGTAGAAATGCTTGGAGAGGATAGGGTAGAGTGTCTCGTTGATAAGCGTCGACTTACCCGAGCCGCTGACTCCTGTGACGACGATGAGTTTACCCAAAGGGAACTCCACGTCGATATTCTTCAGGTTATTGCCACGGCAGCCCCGCAGCCACAGACTCTTGCCATTCCCCTTGCGTCGTGATGCCGGTATCTCGATATTGCGTTCACCGCTGAGGTATTGTGCGGTAATCGTATTCGCCTTCATCATCTCGTCGACAGTACCTTGGAACACCACCTCACCACCTTTCCGACCAGCCTTCGGACCGATGTCCACGATATAGTCGGCATTGAGCATCATATCACGGTCATGCTCCACCACGATGACGGTATTGCCGAGGTCACGCAGTTCCTTGAGGGAACGGATGAGACGGTCGTTGTCCCGCTGGTGCAGTCCGATACTCGGTTCGTCGAGGATATACAGCACGTTCACCAGTTGCGAGCCGATCTGTGTGGCAAGACGGATGCGCTGACTCTCACCGCCCGACAGGGATGCCGACTGGCGGTTGAGGGCAAGGTAGTCGAGTCCCACCTCCAACAGGAAGTCGAGTCGGGTACGTATCTCCTTCAGTATCTCCGTGGCTATCTGCTGTTGCTGGTGGTCCATGTGCTGTTCCACCTCATCCAGCCATTCCCTAAGCTCGTTGAGGTCCATGGAGGCAAGTTCCGAGATGTTCTTATCCCAGATACGGTAGGACAAAGCCTCGCGATGGAGCCGTTGCCCATGGCATTCAGGACACTCACACTCAGCAAGAAACTGGTCAGCCCATTTCTGTCCGCTGCTGCTGTCATCATTCTCCATGACGTTACGCAGATATTTCACGATACCGTCGAACGACACGAAGTAGTCACTCGACGTGTGTACCAGTTCCTTGTCTATGCGTATCGTCTCCAGCGAGCCGTAGAGAATCTCATTCAGCGCCTCCTCAGGGATATCCTTGACGGCAGTCTTTACCGTACATTCATATTTCTGGAGGATAGCGTCTATCTGCCAGAATATCATCTGGTTCTTGTATTTTCCCAAGGGGACGATGGCACCCTCGTGGATAGACAGTTTACGGTTTGGGATGACCTTCTCCAAGTCTATCTCGTTGATATAGCCCAAGCCCTTACAGCGGGGACAGGCACCCTGCGGGGAGTTGAACGAGAAGGTGTTAGGAGCAGGGTCGCTGTATGAGATACCCGTGGTGGGGCACATCAGTCGCTTGGAGAAATGCTTCACGGCACCAGTCTCATAATCCATGATCATGAGCAAGCCCTCACCTTGTTTCATCGCCATCTGAATGGATTTCTTGAGACGGTCATCAATACTGTCCTTTACCGCAATGCGGTCTATGACCACCTCGATATCGTGGTTCTTATAGCGGTCAACCTTCATGCCACGGGTAATCTCCAGTACCTCGCCATCCACCCGGACATGCAGGTAGCCTTTGCGGCGCATGCTCTCGAAGAGTTCCCGGTAATGACCCTTACGGCTTCTCACCACGGGAGCAAGGATGAGGATTTTCTTGCCCGCATAGTCGTGTGTCACCATCTCGATGACCTTCTCCTCGGTATATTTCACCATCGGCTCACCCGTCATGTAGCTGTAAGCCTTACCGGCACGGGCATATAACAGACGCATATAGTCATATACCTCTGTCGTGGTACCCACGGTAGAGCGGGGATTCTTGTTGGTTGTCTTCTGCTCGATGCTGATGACTGGTGACAGTCCCGTAATCTTATCCACGTCGGGACGCTCCATGCCACCAAGGAAATTACGGGCGTATGCCGAGAAAGTCTCTATATAGCGGCGTTGTCCCTCAGCGAAGATCGTGTCGAAGGCAAGTGACGACTTACCCGAGCCACTGAGTCCGGTGATGACCGTCAGGGAGTGGCGTGGTATCTCCACGTCCACATTCTTCAGGTTATGAACTCTGGCACCCCATACGTTGATTTTCTGGTTACTGCTGCCCATTGCCTTCCCCCGTTAACTGATTATATCTACGCATGACGTTGACATCCTTCTTGATGTCAAAGACCTGTCCGTCACCACCCTTTGCCCTGATGCGTGCAAAGTAGACACCATCCTTCACGTATTTGCCACGGTAAGTGCCGTCCCAATATCCGTTGATGTCATTCCATGTGTAGATACACGTACCCCATCGGTTGAAGATCATCCCTTTGAACTCCACGATGTTCTGCACCTTCTTAGGACGATAGAAGTCGTTGATGCCGTCACCATTGGGTGATATGGCATTGGGCATCTCCAGAATGCTCTTCTGCAGCGTTGTGCTGTCAGTACCCGTGCTGTCGGTGAACTCGTCATCCTCCTCATCATCTATCACCGCATAAGAAGGCAGTGCCATGAGTGCTAAAAGCAACCAAAAAGCATATAAAATCTTTTTCATATTCGAATATTTGTGCAAAATTACGAAAATTCTTTTGTTCTGCCCTCGATTTTTCGTAATTTTGCTTGGAAAAAGCGAAATTACTCTATCTCAGCATAAAAAAGAAACCCGTTTCTTTTGTTCTGCCCTCGATTTTTCGTAATTTTGTAGGCGAAAAGTGTAAAAACCGAGAATATGAAGCAAATATTACGATATGTGGCACTGTCTCTCTTGTTGGTTCTTGCCACGGAGACAACTCTCGCCCAACAGCCTCAGTTCCGTGAGCAACATAAGGTAAAGCGGAAGGAGACCATCTTCGGAATCTCCCGTATGTATGGCATCACTATTCAAGAACTGATTGCTGCCAACCCTGAGATGAACACGCCAGGTTATGAACTGAAGAAAGGAGACTATATCAATATCCCATGGCCAAAGAGTCAGCCGCAGGCTCCTCAAAACGATCAGCCGACGGCAAGCAGTCAGCAGCCCGTCGCTCCCGCGAAGCCTGCGGATGTCGATGTGCGTCAGCGTGCCATCCGGGTGGGTATCATGCTGCCCCTTCATAAGGTCAATGGTGACGGCAAGCGCATGCTGGAGTACTATCGCGGTATCCTGATGGCGTGTGACTCGTTGCGTGCCAACAATATCTCTACGGATATCCGTGCATGGAACGTGGCGGAAGATACGGATATCAATACTTTTCTCCGTGACCCCAAGGCTGCCGAGTGTGACGTGATCATCGGACCGTTGTATACCAAGATGGTGAAACCTCTTGCCGATTTTGCCACCCAGCATGATATCAGGGTGTTCATTCCTTTCTCTATCAATAGTCATGAGGTACTCGTCAACCGTAATATCATGCAGGTATACCAGCCTGCCACGGAGCAGAACGAGACTGTCATCAACCTTTTCATGGAGCGTTTCAGTGACACACATCCCGTGTTCATTGACTGTAACGACACTACCAGCCAGAAAGGAATCTTCACCTTCGGACTGCGCCGCCGGTTAGAGACGAAAGGTGTCGGATATAAGATTACCAACCTCAACTCCAGCGACGGGGCTTTCTTCAGTTCTTTCAGTACGACAAAGCGGAATATGGTGATTCTGAATACGGGGCGTTCCAAGGAACTCAATGCGGCAATGGCGAAACTTAACGGACTGCGTCTCTCGCATCCGGAACTCCAGATCAGCGTTTTCGGATATACCGAATGGATGCTGTATACTCGTTATCAGTTAGAGAACTTCTATAAGTTCGATACCTATATTCCGGCTCCTTTCTTTACCAATTTCTCGTCACCGCAGACAGAGCGTATCATGTTGAAATACCGTTGGAACTTCCATTGTGACATGATGTCTAATGCACTGCCTCGCTTTGCCATCACAGGTTTCGATCATGCTTACTTCCTCTTGAAGGGCATTCATATCTATGGCAAGAACTTCTCGGGAGGTGCCGGTATGGTAGGCTATAACCCTATTCAGACACCTCTTCATTTCGAGCGGATAGGCAACGGGGGATTGAAGAACCGTAGCATGATTTTCGTGCATTACTTGCCGGAACGTAGAACAGAACCGATTTACTTCTAAATGAGTAATGAGAAGTGAGAAATGAATAATGCAAATGAAGAAATGAGGAAATACCTTCTTGTCCTTTTTCTATCCTTTATCTCTTTTGCCGTCAAAGCGCAGGTGGGAGAGTACCGCACTGACTTCGCCGTGGGTGTCAATGGTGGTTATGTATTGAGCAATGTCGGTTTCCAACCTGATGTGCCACAGTCGATGCTGGGCGGTATGACGATGGGTGTCACCCTCCGTTACACCTGTGAGAAATATTTCAAGAGTATCTGTGCGATTGTTGCCGAGGTTAATCTCGTGCAGACGGGATGGAAGGAGAAAATACAAGGTTTAGAAAACCAACCTCTATATTACGAGGGCTCTACAGAGGCACTTCATTACCAGCGTAAGATGACTTACTTACAGATCCCGCTCTTTGCCCGTCTGGGCTGGGGTAGGGAACGCAAGGGCTTACAGGGCTTCTTCCAGGTAGGTCCTCAGTTGGGCATTTTCCTCAGCGAGTCGACCACCACCAACCTTATTGATGGCGAAGAGCCGACAGAACAGCGTTCATCGAGTATTGTCGAGCAGGAGTCAAAGCCTGTCGAGAAGAAGTTTGACTATGGTATTGCCGGTGGTGCGGGTATCGAGTTCTCCGTGCCGAAGGTGGGGCATTTCATGCTGGAGGGTCGCTATTATTATGGGTTAGGTAATATCTTTGGCAACTCGAAGAGTGACTACTTCGGGAAATCGAATTTCGGACAGATAGTCATCAAGGCAACTTATCTCTTTGATATTGTGAAGACTAAAAACGATAAAATAAAATAGTATTATGTTTGAAGGACAGCCAAAAGGTTTATTCGCACTGGCTCTCGCCAATACGGGAGAGCGCTTTGGTTATTATACCATGCTTGCAGTGTTCGCTTTGTTTTTGAGGGCTAACTACGGACTTTCACCCGCTATTGCGGGAACAATCTATAGTGCGTTCCTCATGTTTGTTTATTTCTTCCCGTTGTTCGGTGGTATGCTTGCCGACAAGTTCGGATTTGGCAAGATGGTCACTACGGGAATCCTTATCATGTTCGCAGGCTATCTGCTGCTGAGTGTCCCCCTGGGAGGTGATACCTTTGCCCTTGTGGTGATGCTCGCCGCCCTGTTGCTGATAGGTTTTGGTACCGGACTCTTCAAGGGTAACCTGCAGGTGATGGTAGGTGACCTCTATAATGATCCGCAGTATAAAGACAAGCGAGACGCGGGTTTCTCTATCTTCTATATGGCAATTAACATTGGTGCTTTGTTTGCTCCTACCGCTGCCATTAAGATCAAGGAATATGCGGAGACGACTCTGGGGTACAGCAGTAATGATGCCTATCATTTCTCGTTCGCCGTTGCCTGTGCGTCACTGATTTTGTCTATTGCTATCTATTATATCTTCCGCTCCACCTTCCGTCATGTGGAGGACACCAGGGTCAAGGGTGAGGAGGCAAGTGGCAGTCCCACCAATGGTAATGCTACCGCTGTTGCCTCTGGAGAGGAACTGAGCAAGGAGGAGACCAAGCAGCGCATCGTCGCCCTGTGTCTTGTCTTTGCCGTTGTGATATTCTTCTGGATGGCATTCCACCAGAACGGTCTCTCTCTGACATATTTCGCTGACGAGTTCACGGCAAACTCTGCATCCGGCTTGCAGGCAATGTGTTTTAATGTATGGAACCTCGTTGCCATCATCTTCATCGTCTATGCCGGTTTCTCACTGTTTCAGTCGAAGACCAGCAAGGGTAAGATTATCTCCCTTATTGTCATCGCTCTTGCCGTCTGCTTCCTCTGTCTGCAGTACGACCCTTCAGGAACCATCAAGGTGTCTGCGCCAATCTTCCAACAGTTCAACCCCTTCTATGTAGTAGCACTGACTCCTGTCTCTATGGCAATCTTCGGTGCTTTGGCAGCAAAGGGTAAGGAGCCTTCTGCTCCTCGTAAGATAGCCTATGGTATGATTGTCGCAGCCATCGCCTATGCTCTGATGGCATTTGGCTCGTTAGGTCTTCCTATGCCACAGACAGAGATGGGTGCCGATGGCAATCCTGTTGCCGTGCATGTGGCTGATGTGACACCCAACCTGTTGATTTCCGTATATCTCATCCTGACTTTCGGTGAGTTGCTGTTATCGCCCATGGGTATCTCCTTCGTGTCGAAGGTGGCACCTCCTAAGTACAAAGGTATGATGATGGGTGGCTGGTTCGTTGCCACAGCAATAGGTAACCAACTCGTAGTAGTCGGTGGACTATTGTGGGGTGCCGTTCCCCTCTGGCTGTGCTGGAGTGTGTTCCTCGCCGTCTGTCTGATTGCCGCTGTCTTCATGTTCGTCATGATGAAGCGTCTGGAGAAGGTATGCTAAGCTTCTTGCTGACATCCTTTCTCACTTTAGTAGAATTGAATTGCGAGAATCTCTTTGATTGTCGCCACGATACGTTGAAGCAGGACACCGAATGGTTGCCTGCTTCAACGCGTCATTGGACACCTTCACGCTATTGGCGGAAGGTAAACCGTATTGGACAGACTATCCTGTCTTGTCAGGAGGAGGGCGTGCCTGACCTCGTCGCACTGGTGGAGGTGGAGAATGACTCGGTGATCTTCGACCTGACGCGTAAGTCCCTGTTGCGTAATGCCGGTTATCACTATCTGATGACCGAATCACCCGATGAGCGTGGTATTGATGTCGCCTTGCTATACCAGCCTTTTATGTTTCGTCCCCTTTGCTGCGACTATCTTTCTATTACTCCTGTGGAGGGCATGCGTCCCACCCGTGACATCCTCTACGTGCAAGGGGAGTATATCAGTGGTGACACCCTGCATGTCTTTGTTGTCCATGCTCCCAGCCGCTATGGGGGTGAGAGGGTGACACGTCCTAACCGTCAGGTAGTGGCAGACAAACTGGTGCAGACCATCCGTCTGTTGCCTCCTGATGCCAAAGTTATTGTGGTGGGTGACTTTAATGATGGGGCGGATGATCCTGCCTTACGTTTCCTGGAAAGTCATTCTCTCAGGAATATTACCCGTGATGCTACAGGTTCTCATGGGGCAAAGGCAACTTATCGCTATCAGGGCGAGTGGGGGAGTATCGACCATGTCTTTGTCAGTAGCCTGTTGCTTGACCGTGTCGAGCGGGTATATATCAATGACTCCCCCTTCCTGTTGGAAGAGGATAAAAAATACGGAGGAGTCAAACCCCTCCGTACTTATCATGGGATGCGCTACCAGCAAGGATTCAGTGACCACTTGCCCTTGGTAGTGCGTTTTCGTTTTCAATAATTTATTTGATGTTCGGCTCTTCCAGTCCGATGCCCTTCTTCTTGTCAACGGCTTTCAGAATGAAACCGAGGACGAGGGCTGCAACACCCAGGCAGGCAAGCATGACGAGGGGAGCGGTATAGTCGAGTTCGGTAGCACTGGCTCCTGCAGGGTTGGTGGCATCAAGTACTTTACCAATCAACAGTGGGAAAAGCCAGAGACCGATATTCTGTATCCAGAAAATCAGAGCATAGGCGGAACCAATCACCTTGGCATCAACCAGTTTGGGAACGGAGGGCCATAAGGAAGCAGGTACCAGTGAGAAGGAGGCTCCCAAAACGAGGATGGTGGTGTAGGCAACGATGACTCCACCCACGGCACTGCCTTTGAAGAGTGGCAGGATGAACGCGAAGGTCAGGTGACAGCCGATGAGCAGCAAAGAACCCAGTATCAGCATGGATACTGCCTTTCCATGGTTGTCGAGATAGTTGCCGAGGATAGGGGTGATGAGTACTGCCAAGAGAGGGAACACGGCAAAGATGCTCTCTGCTGTCTGGCGCATGAAGCCCATATAGCAATAGGTGATAAGGGCAAGGATGCTGACGGCAAGGAAACCGTATTTCTTGTTTGCTGACTTCTGGAAGTTGGAGGCGAAGCCTGCAACAGCCACGAGCAGCATGATGAAATACTGCACGATGGTGACAGAAGGACTTGCCCAGAAGGAGTCTCCACTGGGCTCTGTCAGTGTGAGGTTACACTGCAGCATGTTCACCGCATATTTCTGGAAGGGGAAGATAGCGGAGTAGTAGAGCACGCACAACAAGGCAACAAGCCAGAAACCGCTGTCGCTGAGAATTCTGCCGATATCGCTGACCTTAAAGGGGTCGTCCTTCTCTTCTGCCTCACCAGTCTGGGCATCCAATTTCTTATCCATGAAGAAATAGACGATGGTCATGATGAGAGCGATACACATCAGTACCACACCGAAGGCAACACTGCGGCTGACACTGACCTGACCACCAAGACGGGCAAAGAAGGGCGAGAAAATCATGCAGGTAGCGACACCCAAGCGTGCCAGTGCCATCTCTGAGCCCATGGCGAGTGCCATCTCACGGCCCTTGAACCATTTTACGATACCACGGCTCACGGTGATACCAGCCATCTCACAGCCACAGCCGAAAATCATAAAGCCGCAGGCGGCAAACTTGGCGGAGGCAGGCATACCCTGATAGAAAGGTGAAACACCCAGCTCATCGAAAACAGGGATGTAGTTGAGATGATTATTAAACCAATCCTCTAGTCCACTGCCCATGAAAGACTCGCTGACAGCATACCACTTGACAGTGGCTCCGATGACCATGACGGCGGTGGAGAGTAACATAGTGAAGCGGACTCCCATCTTGTCGAGGATAATACCAGCGAAGATGAGGAAGAACACAAATACGTTCAGGAACACCTCAGCGCCTTGCATGGTACCGAAGGCGGTGGAGTCCCAACCGCGAGTGTCCTGCATCAGGTCTTTGATGGGCGAGAGGATGTCCATGAAGATGTAGCTGCAGAACATGGCAAGAGCCAGGAGCAGCAAGGCGGTCCACCGCATGGCGGCGGAGTCGCGAAGGGTCTTTTCAATTGCTTGTGACATTTCTTTATTATTTTTGTTTTGTTATTTCGAGAGTCTTGTCTTTTCCAGTTTGCTGGCTTTAGCGGCGGAAGAGGCGGACAGCTTACCTTTCAGGTACTGCTCTATGATGAGCCCCGCCATGGGAGCTGCCATGTCACTGCCGAAACCACCATGCTCCACGTAGACGGCTATGGCTATCTTCGGGTCGTTCATGGGGGCGAAACCGATGAAGGCGGAGTGGTCGGCACCAGGGTTCTCTACCGTTCCCGTCTTGCCACAGACAGGGTATGAGGTGCGTAGGCAGGTGGCTGTGCCTTTCTCTACGGCAAGACGCATGCCCTCAATGACAGGGGCATAGACACTGGCATCCACCTTGGTATGCCTCTTAGTCAGGTAGCGTTTGTTCTTCGTGTCCTTATGGATATGTGGCACGTAATACCAGCCACGGTTGGCTATCGTCACTGCAAGATTGCAGAGCTGCAAAGGGGTAACGGTGATGTCACCCTGTCCCATGCCAGCCCACCAGATAGTCTTGCCATCCCATTTTCCTTTATAGCGGCGGTTGAGGTAGTCGGCACCGGCAAGCAGTCCGCCTTCCTCCCCCTTGATGTCGATGTGCATGGGACCGCCTAACCCCATCGACTGCATATAACTTCGCCAAGTGGTAATCGCTTCATTCTTATCCTCATAGATGAAGTTGTCGTTGATCATCGCAGCAAAGGTAACAAGAAACCAGGAGTTACAGCTTTGCGCGATGGCATCTTTGAGCTTGAGGGGAGAACGGTGCTGGTGACAGCCTACACGGATATTCCCATCGATGAATCCCTTGTTGCAGTCAACGGCAGTCTCTGTGGTGACGATACCCTCGGAGAGCAGGGTGAGTGCCTGTGCGGTCTTGATGGTGGAGCCGGGAGCCTGTGGCTTTCCGATTGCCTGTCGTACATCATAGCCCTGTGGCGTGTGGGTGGCAATACATAGTATCTCACCATTGGCAGGGTTGATGGCAACGATGCTGCCCGTCTTTCCCTGCAGTAATCGGTTGCCGAGGTCCTGAAGGAGCGGACGGAGTGTCAAGGGACCGTCGGCAGGCAACGACTGACCATAGAGGTAAAGAGGTAAAAGTGTTAAAAGGAATATCAGTCTTTTAGCCATCTGTCGAGCCAGTTAAAGAACGTGCGCTGCCATAAGATGCCATTCTGGGGCTTGAGCACCCAGTGGTTCTCATCAGGGAAGATCAGAAGTTCTGCGGGAATCCCCTTCATGCGTGCCGCATTAAAAGCTGCCATTCCCTGGGTGTAGTTGATACGGTAGTCTTTCTCACCATGGATGCAGAGGATGGGTGTGTCCCAGTTCTCCACATATTTATGCGGAGAGTCATGGTAAGTCTTTTTGGCATTGGGCATCTGTGGACGGTGCCAGTATGCCTCGTCGTACTCCCAGTTGGAGAACCAGTTCTCCTCTGTCTCTAAGTACATGGCGGCAAGGTTGAAAGCACCGTCATGAGAGATGAATGCCTTGAAACGCTTGTCGTGATGACCAGCGAGGTAGTAGACGCTAAAGCCTCCGAAAGAAGCTCCCACTGCACCGAGGCGGTCTTTGTCAACGAAAGACAGGTTATTAGCAGCGTCATCAATAGCTGCGAGATAGTCGGACATACACTGCCCAGTCCAGTCACCGCTGATCTGCTCTTTCCATTCCTGTCCGAAGCCAGGGAGACCGTGGCGGTTAGGTGCCACGACGACATAGCCGTTGGCAGCCATCATCTGGAAGTTCCAGCGGTAGCTCCAGAATTGTGATACAGGACTCTGTGGTCCTCCCTCACAGAAGAGCAGAGTGGGGTATTTCTTTCCCTCCTCATAATTGGCGGGCAGTACTATCCATACCAGTTCTTGCTTGCCGTCGGAGGTCGGAACCCAACGCTGCATGACCTTACCGAAGTCCAGTTGGTCGAGGATATGCTTGTTCTCAAAAGAGATCTGTTCGATGTAACTCTCCACGATGTGGTGTGTACCGGGTGTCGCATCCAACGGTTGTTCTTCCACTGGGGAAGGGGTGACCCTGTAAATGTCCGTAGGCGCAGAGAGACTCTGGCGGGTAGCTATAAGGTGTTTGCCGTCATTGGCAGGTTGCAGACTGGTCCAGTCGCCCCAGCTCTCAGTGAGTTGCTTCACCTCCCCCTTCCAGTTGACGCAATACATATTATTACATCCGTGCCATACACTGAGGAAATACAACTGTGCCAACTTATCATTTTGTGGTGCCCAGCAGAAAGCCTCCACATCACTCTTCCAGTTGACATAACGCTTGATACCTGTTGCCATCTCATAGATACACAGGCGGTTGAGGTCAGCCTCATACCCATCACGCTCCATTGACTGCCATGCGATGTACTTACCGTCCGGTGAGAACTGCGGATTCTGGTCGTAGCCAACATTATTCTTCAGATTCTCTGGAGCATTGACAGCCTGTATCTTGAGGGTGCGAGTCGGGTCGTTGGCAGGAGCCTTATAATCAGCGGGCTTGCAGAGATTCGTTGTCTTGCGCGTACCTATATTATATAAGTAGATGTCAGAGTCGGTAGAGATAGAATACTCCAGTCCAGTCTTCTTTCTGCAGGTATAGGCAATCGTCTTGGAGTCTGGACTCCATGCCAGTTGCTCGATACCGCCAAACGGTTCCATGGGGCACTCGTAAGGCTCACCGTCAAGAATATCGACAATACCGTCATTAACCATTTCTAATTTATCATCTCTCATTTCTAATTTCGCCAGATAGGGATGCTGGATACTCTCCACATAGTGGTCCCAGTGGCGATACATGAGGTCAGTGACGCGGCGTCCGGTAGCTTTGGGGAGATCAGAGGGATTCTCCTTGATGACCTCATGGAAAGGAATACTCTTAATGATGATGACATGCTTACGGTCAGGAGAGAACTTGAAGCCCTCCACCTTACCCTCGGTTTGTGACAATTGGTGACGTTCAGAACCATCTGCTTTCATCGTCCATATCTCCCCTCCGGAGAGGTATGCGATGGTGTTGGCATCAAACCATGTCGGGTCTGTCTCGCTCTTGCTGCTGACAGTCAGTTGCTTATTGTTCTTGCCATCAGCGTCCATGATACAAATCACCTGATGGCTCTTATTAGCCTTTACACTGTAATAGCCCACCTGATATACCACACGCTTACCGTCAGGTGATGCCTCTACCGTACCGATGCGTCCCATCGCCCAGAGAGCCTCAGGGGTCATCATGCGGCTATTTAACTTGATATGACTCTTTCCAATCACTTCTTCTTGTGCATTCATGACAGTTGGCAACAGTAATGTGACCAACACGATGAGTATTTTCTTCATATATTTAAAGTTTACTTTTTCTTCACAGGGTCACAGGTGAGACCACAGCCGAGTTTTTTAAATATCTTGCGGTCTACCTCTGAGAGCATGACGGTAGAGTGTACCTGACAGTCACGTAACTGAGGCAATTGTGCCAGGGCGAGGCGACAACGTTCGTCACTCTCTGAGAGGACACTCAGTGCCACCAGCACCTCATCGGTATGCAGGCGTGGGTTCTTACCACCCAGATATTCAATTTTTGTCTTCTGGATGGGCTCTATCATGCTTTGGGGAATGAGCTTCGCCTCATGGTTGATACCTGCCAGATGCTTGGTGGCATTCAACAGGAGTGCGGCACAACAGCCGAGCAAGGGTGATGACTTGGCAGTGATTAATGTGCCGTCAGCCAGTTCCATCGCTGCTGCTGTATGTCCGCTCAGCTCTTTCTTTGCCTCTGCGGCAACGGTGACACGACGATAGGCTGTCGTGATCTTCGCCTGATTGAAGAGCATGAGGATCTTGTTGACCTCGTTCTCGTTGTCAGCACCATCAGCAAGTTTGTTGGTGGCATCATAGTAGCGACGGATGATCTCATCACGGCTGGCATTGCAGCATGCCTCGTCATCGCTGATGCAGAAACCTACCATGTTGACACCCATGTCGGTGGGTGACTTATAGGGATTCTCTCCATAGATACCCTCAAAGAGCGCATTCAGCACAGGGAATATCTCAATGTCTCGGTTGTAGTTGATGGCTGTCTTGCCATATGCCTCCAGGTGGAACGGGTCAATCATGTTCACATCGTTGAGGTCGGCAGTGGCTGCCTCATAGGCAATATTGACCGGATGCTTCAGGGGGAGATTCCATACGGGGAAGGTCTCAAACTTAGCATAGCCGGCACGGATGCCCCGCTTGTTCTCGTTATAGAGTTGGGAGAGACATACAGCCATCTTACCACTTCCAGGTCCGGGAGCTGTGACAATTACCAACTCGCGGGAAGTCTCGACATAATCATTCTTCCCGAAGCCGTCATCCGAGGCTATCAGTTTCACACTGTGTGGATAGCCGTCAATCAGGTAATGGACATAACTCTTGATGCCAAGACGCTCCAGACGATGGCGGAACTGGTCAGCGGCATGCTGACCGTTATAGTGGGTAATAACAACAGAGCCAACCATGAACCCTCTGCTCATGAACTCATCACGAAGGCGTAACACGTCCTCATCGTATGTGATTCCTAAGTCAGCACGAACCTTGTTCTTCTCAATATCCTCCGCACTGATGACAATGACGATCTCAATGCTGTCACTGATCTTGCTGAACATACGGAGTTTGGAGTCGGGCTTAAAACCCGGGAGGACACGGCTGGCATGGTGGTCGTCAAAGAGTTTGCCCCCCAGTTCCAGGTACAGTTTTCCATCAAACTGGGCGATGCGCTCCTTGATATGCTCCGACTGTATTTTGAGATATTTGTCGTTATCGAATCCTATTTTCATTGTATTTGTGTTTTATTTCTTGTATCCATTCTTACGCTGGCGCTCCAGCTCAGCCTGTTGCTTCTGCAAAGCCTCCAGACGGGCAGCAAGTCCACCCTGCTTCTTCGGGTTGTTCTTGTTCTCCTGGTACTTAGCCTCCAAGATGGCAAGCAGTTTCTCGTCATCGGTGGTCTTGCGGAGTGTCCACATGATGGCTGCGGAGAAGAACAATGAGATGAAGTAGTAGAAGTTCAGACCTGATGAGTAGTCGTTGAAGATGAAGAAGAACATCAGCGGCATAATATACATCATCCATTGCATCATTTTCATCTGTTCAGCCTGTGCGCCAATCATCTGGTCTTTCTGCTGACGCATGGAGATCCATGTGTATATCAGCTGTGCGGCACAGAACAGGATACAGGTCAGTGACAAGTGGTCACCGATGCCCCATATATTCTGGCTCCATTCTATGATGGGGTCGTAGGTCGAGAGGTCATCCATCCACAGGAAGCTCTGTCCGCGTAACTGGATAGCATTGGGCACAAACCAGAACATGGCAATCCAGATAGGCATCTGAATGAGCATTGGCAGACAGCCACCCATGGGACTGACACCATATTTCGAGTATAACGACATCATCTCCTGTTGCTTCTTCATCTGGTCCTCAGGCTTGTCATACTGTTTGGTAGCCTCCTCCAGTTTCGGTTTGAGCACACGCATCTTCGCGGATGACATATAACTCTTCTTCACCATCGGGTAGGTGATGACCTTCAAAAGGATGGTGATGAGAATCAGGACGATACCCATGCTGAAGCCGAAGCTGGCAAGCCAGTCGAAGACATACAGCGTGAACCAGCGGTTGATGAGGCGGAAGAGCCACCAGCCGAGGTTAACGAGCTGTTCCAAGTCAAGGTCTTTGCCAAACTGGCTCTGCTGCTCCACATCCTGTATCAGGCGGAAGTTATTGGGACCGATATACATCTCAAACTCTGAGGGTTTTGCACCTGTCGGGTCAAAGGCAGTCTTGAGTTTGGCATCAAACTGTTTCAGATAACCCGTTCCTTTCTGGTCAAGTGTACTGATGAGGTTCGCATTACGGGCGAAATTATCCTTGGAGATAAGGGCAATGCTGAAGAACTGGTTGCGGAAAGCCACCCAGTCGAGCTCCTCCTCGATGGTCTCATTCTCATCCGATGCCTCCGACAGGTTGTCTGTATCTCCTCCCTTAGCCTCTTTATAGAAGATAGAGGTGTAGCGGTTCTCGAACGAGAAACCCTTCTCATGCTGTCGGCAGTGGTCGTTCCACTCAATCTCCATCTCCTTGAGGGATGGTGCAAAGGCGTTAGCAAGTCCTTTCGTCTGCAGAGAGAAGCCCAGCATATAGTCCTTGCCCAGACGGTATTTCAGGATCACCTGTCCACCATTACCTGCCGTTGCCGTCATGGTGACAGTGGAGTCAGTCTGTTCTGATGGAGTGAAATACAGGTCGGCAGTGACGATATTGTCCTGCTTACCTGTCAGCATGAAGTTCAGGTTCTGGTCTTTCTCATCGAAGAGTGTCAGGTCCTTATCCTCATTGAGGTCTTTGTAGTCAAGAATCTTCGCCTTCTTGATGACACCACCTTTGGTGTCAAGGGTCAGCTCCAGCTTGGTGTTCTTCAGCACCACTTTCTGTGAAGTACCATTCAGTGCACCATAGAAGAGGGCAGAAGAGTCCGTCTTTGCGGCTTCTTCCTTTTTCTGTTGCTCTTCAGCTTGTCGCTGTGCTGCTTTCTTTGCGTTATCCTGCTGAACGGCAGCGATAGAATCCTGTAGTCGGGCGGCTTCTATCTCCTCTTTTGACGGACTGTTATACCAACTGAATCCAATCAGTACCAGGGCAATGAGGACAAAACCGATAATCGTATCTCTATTCATATTATACTTATTTATATATTATTTTATTTCCATACAAGGTGCAAAGGTACGAAATAATTCTCAATTATCAATTGCCAATTCTCAATTATTTCGTATCTTTGCACTCAAATTAGTTTAGTATGATGCGATACAAGTATATTATATTATGTGTAGCTGCCCTGTTTATGGCACAGGGAGTGAGTGCTCAGACCAATACAGAACAGCCTATATTGGAAGAGTTGAAAGGGTATGTGGACTCCATTAAGGTGTTGCGACATCAGTTGGACTCTATACGGCAGTTGAATGACTCTTTGCGAAAGGAGACCGTCGATGCCCGTTATTATCGTTTGTTCGCCCCTGCCACTTTCTACCATTCAGGAGCTAATAAGGCGTTGTCGTTAAACCCGAATACGGGTGATGAGGTGACGGATGCCGTGGATGCTGCCATGATGAATGTCTATCTGAAGCGTCCAGACCTGGTGGTCAATACAGAGAGCCAGTTGCAGAAGACGGGGTCTGTGCGTGAGGATGTGAACAAAAAGGTAAAGCAGCATGTGGAGTTGGTGGAGCAGACCATCCCTGTTCCTGACGAGCCAGAGGTGGCACCAACAGGTATTGTGGTCACCAAACCCAATTTCTGGAAGTTTAAGGGTGACGGTTTCCTGCAGTTCTTACAGAACTATGTGTCTGGCAACTGGCATAAGGGCGGAGAGAGTAACTATTCCGCAGTGGGTGCCGTGACCCTGGAGCTGAACTATAACGACAAGGACAAATACCTTTTCGAGAATAAGTTGGAGATGAAGCTGGGTTTCCAGATTTCCCCATCAGACACTGTTCATAAATTCAAAACTAATAATGACGTGTTACGTCTGACCAGTAAACTGGGTGTTCATGCATCCAAGAAATGGTATTACAGTTTCCAAGTGCTTGCCTATACGCAGTTTGCCAAGGGTCTGAAGGCAAATGATGCGTTTGTGTATTCCGATTTCTTCTCACCCTTCGACCTGAATGTCGGTATTGGTATGGAGTATAAGGTGAATGCCCTTCACAGTAAGCTGACGGGTACGCTGAATTTCCTGCCCCTTGCCTATAACCTCCGTTATGTGGGACGTTCCAGCTTGTTTGACAGAAATGGTATGGACGACCGACACACCAAGCATGAGTTTGGTGCCCGGTTCACGGGTGATGTCCAGTGGAAGATACTTGATCAGGTGATGTGGAAGAGTCGTTTGTATGCCTATACCTCCTATAAGCGTATGGTAGTAGAGTGGGAAAACCAGATTGAGTTTAAGGTAACCAAATATATCTCAGCGAACGTGTTCTTGTATCCTCGCTTCGACGACTCAGGAACGCGTCATGATATCCATGGCTACTGGCAGTTTATGGAATACAGCTCATTGGGACTGAGCTACACGTTCTAAATAAATTTTCCCCCTAAGTTAGGGGGAATAAAAAGGGGTCTGAACAGGCTTTCATGTCAACTTGTTCAGACCCCTCTGTCTCCCCTAACTTAGGGGAGCAAAATTATTTCGCTTCCGTCATATCACCTTCAATATACAGACGGGTCATCTCCACCGCCCCATTGGTGCGTACGGTAATAGACTTCTTGAAATGACCAGGGAACTTACCTGTTCCGTTGTAAGTCACTTTAATCTCACCCTTCTCACCAGGCTGTACGGGAGTCTTGGTGTACTCAGGCACCGTGCATCCGCAGGAGGCAATAGCCTGATTGATAACTAACGGTTGCTCACCAATATTCGTATAGGTAAAGGTGCAACTGACTTTCGGCTCTTTCTCTGAGAAGGTACCGAAGTTATGGGTCGTCTTGTCAAACTTGATCTGAGCAGGCTTCTGTGCCATGACAGCTGTCATACCACAAACCAGCATCAGGGTCATCATGATTATCTTTTTCATCCTTTTTATTATTTATAGTCTATAAAACGCTACAAAAGTAAGCCTTTTCCTCCACACTTGTATCATTTGAGGTTTGATTTTTAACAAATTTAATAATTAATTTTGGAAGTTGATGATAAAAGCCGCATTTTTAACGCTAAAAGTTTGGGGGTTAACAATTATTTGATTACCTTTGCTACCGAACTACTACTGATTAGACAATGGTGAACGAAGTGTTCTCGGACACAGAAGCGAATTTAAATTCCTTTGTGAAGGCAGTAAGGTTACTCACTGCCCTCCTTGTCACATTGTTGTTCATCCCCGTGTCTGGCGAGGCACAGTCTCGTATCACACCCTGTAATCTGGCGGTCAAGACCAACTTGGCGTATGATGCCCTGGGGGCACCGTCATTAGGGATGGAGATAGAGGTGGGGAAGAGATGGTCTGTCGCTGCCACCGCTGCTTATAAGTGGGGCGGCACATGGGCTTGGAAAGACCAAGTGCATATAACGACAGCGGACATCTCGTTGAATTATTGGACAAAGAAAACGGATCGTGCCGTATGGCAGGGACTGCATGTCGGTCCTTATGTGGCGCTTTATCGCTATGACTTCCTCTTCGGCAGTAAGGGCGAGCAGGCGAAGATCAACTGGGGTGCTGGTGTCACTTGTGGCTACTCGCTGCCTGTCAGTCGTTACTTCAGCTTCGACTTCGTCATCGGACTCGGTTATGTCGGGGGAAAGTACAAGAAGTATGAGGTCAGCGACGACAGCTACCGCCATAACGTATGGACTGCCGACAAGGTGCGCCATTATGTGGGACCTACCAAACTGGAAGTGTCGCTGGTATGGCATGTCTGTGGCGGATGCCCTAAGATGCAGAGAGGAGGCTCACGATGAGGTGGCGTCCTGCTTTGGCAGCACTATGCTGCGCTATGATGCTCTGCTCATGTGATGCAGACCTCCGTGACCTGTGTTACGACCATAGTCATGCGACAAACCTGAATGTGGTCTTCGACTGGCAGATGGCTCCTGAGATGCAACCTTCTGGAATGACAGTATTGTTCTATAGGGTGGAGCAGGTGACGGGAGAACCGGAACGCTACGACTTCGCAGGACACGAGGGGGGCTCGGCAAGACTGGTCAACGACAGCTACCGCGCGGTGGCATATAACTATGACACGGAGGCGATACGCTATCAGGGGATGGACAATCCCTATTTGCTGGAGGCGTACACCCGTCTGTCCAGTGTGGAGGAGGGTACTCAGATGGCGTCGTTTACACGTGGTGTCAGTATGCCGAGGGCAGCAGGCACGGAGGAGGAGCCTGTCATTCTGGAACCTGACCCGCTGTGTGGGGTAGGGTGTGAGACGTTCACACTGAAGGGTAATGACTCTCAACGACTTGTCATGCAGCCGGATATGCGTACCAAGGAGGTGTCGATCATCATCCGTAACGTGCCGAACCTGAAGTACACAGGACAGTTTGGCGGGGCACTATCAGGACTTGCGGCTTCTGTCTATATGGTGTCGGGCGAACTGGGTGACAATGTGGTGACGGAGACGTTCACGGGGCATGTCGTCGATGAGACGACCATCGAGATGCACGTCCGTATCTTCGGACACTGTCCGAGGGGGCATCAGGGAGAGTATAACCAGCATCTGCTCACCGTCTATGCCATCCTTGCGGACGACAGCAAGTGGTACTACACACAGGATGTGACGAGCCAGATGCACGACTGGTCGCAAAACCCGGAGGATGCGGAGGAGATTGTCATCACCCTCGATGAACTGCCGCTCCCCAAACCGATTGTTAACGGCTCTGGTTTCCAGCCTACCATAGATGGCTGGCAGGGCATCGAGATTGACGTGGGGATGTAATGGAAAACAACTACTACACAATATATTTCAAGAAATTAAGAATGTAATAATAACAAAAACTTTAGAATGATGAAAAAGAACAATTTATTAATCCTTGCAGTCGCAGCCTTAGGCTTCGCCGCTTGTACAAATGATGAGACAACAGCGGTTAATGAGAAACTCGCTGAGTCTAATGAGATTAGCTTCAGGGCGCTTAATAATGGATTGATGCGTGGAGCTGATGAACACTTCGATGCAGCTAATGACCAATTTGCAGTAACCGCTTTCAGAAAGGGCGAAACAACTTCTCCTTATTTTAACAATGTCACTTTCAAAACTACTGATGGTGCGACATTTACATCAGGAGACGGCAGCAAGTACTACTGGCCAAGCTCTACAAATCTTGACTTCTATGCTTATGCTCCGCTATCTACAGAGGTTGGGGGAAGTGGTAGTGCTGCTGTAACACGCAATGATTACAACAATTTCACTGTTACTCCTGGCACAGCCGTTCCCTACCAGCCAGACCTTGTCTATGCTGTAACAAGGAACAGGGGTAAGGCAACAACAGACCAAACAGGAGGACATGTAATACCAACTGCAACTGGTGTTACGATTAACTTCCGTCATGCTGAGTCTAAGGTTGCAATTAAACTGGCTAACTCCAATAAAAACCTTAAAATTACTGTTGGCGATGTTTCTATCGGTAATCTGAGAGGTTCTGAGACCTTTACTTGGAATGGTGTAACAGATGGTACTACGCCTGTAGCTGCTGCTTCTGCCGATACAGACGGACAGTACACAAGTGGTACTCTCACATATCTCAACGGTACTTGGACTGCAACATCAACCCAAACATCTGCTTATTCTGTGACAATGGAGTCTGATGCTTCTTATAATGTGTTTAATGGAATTGTTGCAGCGAAGAATTTGTATTCTGCTGATGCCAGTGCGCCGAATTATGATATGATCCTGATTCCTCAGGCACTTAAAGTTGAAACAACATATTACAATGCTGGTTCAGCAGCTGTTGGTGATCTATTTAAAGGAGCATACATTACAGTTAAGATAAAGATTCAGAACTCAGCAGGGAGTGCTGATGAGTATATTGTTGGTTCAGCATTAGGTGGTGGTTCTGGAGAAGATGCTAATGGATACATTACTGCTATGTGGCCTTTGACAACTCTTACTTGGTTGCCTGGTCATAAGTACACCTATACAATAGATCTCGCTGGTGGTGGCTATTATACAACTAACAAGGATGACTCCTCAGACCTTGATCCAATTCTCGAAGGTGCAGAGATTAAGTTCGTTTCTGTAACGGTTGATGATTGGGGTGCAGGTGATGCAACAAGTGTTTACACAGGTACACCAGCTTCTACTCCAGTTGTACCTTGATCACAGGGGGACTCCTCCTTTAAAATCGAAGATCAATAATATAACCTCGTTGGGATGATTCCTAACGAGGTTTTTTATTTCGCAACACAGGGTAACAAAGGAGTACCTTCTATCACTTGTTCGTCTCACACGGGGACTGTCCCCCCGTGTGAGGTTTTTCATTATTTGTTTGGCAGTTTGGAAAATTCTTTGTATTTTTGCATTGTATAGTTATAAACTATGTTTATAGAAGTAGTTAAGGCAGAATATCTGGATGGCTATAGGCTGAGCCTGCTATTCAATAACGGAGAGAGAAGAATTGTTGATTTAAGCAACTCCTTGAAGGGTATTGTGTTTGCACCACTGAAGGATATTAATTACTTCAAGAATTTTACTATTAAATTCAATACCGTTGAATGGGAAAATGGGGCAGACTTCGCCCCTGAATATCTCTATGAGATAGGAACAGCATCATAAATGACAGTCCTCACAAGGGGACTCCCCCTTAAAATCAAAGATTACTAATATAACCTCGTTGGGATGATTTCCTGACGAGGTTTTTATAAATATCGCAAAAACACCTCAACCTCCCACTGGATGTGACTCAAATGCCCTTGTACAAAGGGATTGAGACTGGTTGGAGGTTGACTGAACCTCCCACTATCCTCTCACTAACCTCCAACAAATCCCTCCCTACATGAAATTTTTAAAACCCTTGCAATCGTTGCCGCCTTGCAAAACTATTTAATTATCAGTCGATTACAGGTGACAAGGACGAAAAATCGTTGCCGCTAGTTGCCGCTAAATGCCGTTTCCTCTCGTCGCTACTATCTCCTACGATAGTAAATTCAGTGAATTTACTCACCAAATTCAGTGAATTTACTGAGATAGGAGGCATTGGAATAAAAAGCATCTGATATGGGCGTTTTACGAAGGCGGCACCTCCTGTCCTCGAAGGTGCCGCCTCCTCGGGTCGAAGGTGCCGCTTCCTCGGGTCGAAGGTGCCGCCTCCTCGGGTCGAAGGTGCCGCCTTCGCAGGTCGAAGGTGCCGCCTCCCTTCATTTGACCTCCACCAGTGAAGATTTCTATATGCGCACACCCGTGCGTACCTATTTATATAAAAAATCATGAAAATGTTTGGAGAATTCACCAAAAAGCCTTATCTTTGCATGTTATGAGTCAAAAAACTTTTCAAACTAGATATATTTCGTATGTCCTGCTGGCATTAACATGCCTGCTGACAGCCTGTTCCGGTGGCGGTGGCGGCAGCGAGGAACTCGATCCCCCCGCACCTAATCCCACTCCAGACCCCACTCCCGAAAACCAGGAGATCAAGCTCAATGCCAATGTGTGGAACATGATGGAGGGAATGCGTGCCACGTTCTATGATGCTGGCACCATTACCAGTGGTAGTTTTACTGCCTCTGCCTATGTGGAGAACACCACTACGGCATATATTAATCCTACAACAGTGAACTGGAATTCTACGGAATGGCAGTGGAGCGATGGCAAGCACTACTGGCCAGCATCTGGTGCACTGGATTTCTTCGCTTATATGCCTGCTACAAAACCGAGTTATATCAGTAGCATTACATACAATGCCCGCAGTCCCCAGTTTGTCTGCGAAGATCTGCCCATGACCTATAACAGTGCCAGTCCAACGGAAGGGCAGGGTAGTGGTCTTCAAGAGTTTGTCTATGCGATGACGATTAACCAGGATAAGGCAAACCAAGGAGCCAGCGGTGTTACGATGAAATTCCGTCATCCCTTTGCCCGCATCAAGTTCCAACTGTCGGCATCACACCCCGATATACAAATCAACAGCATCACCTTCAAGAATTTGAAGACGGGTGGTACCTGTACGATGAACAATACAGGCATAGCAGACACCTACTATTATACGACCTCCGTATGGTCGTCACCGACGGGCTCCTCTAATTTCGTGATGACCCTCAGTGGTGATGCTGCCACCTTCAATACCAACCCAGCAAGTGTCGTTCCCATAGGAGGCTATTCCGATGATGCTCACCAATTTGTCGATATCCTGATGGTCCCCCAAACATGGGCTGGCGAGATAGAGGTCAATGCCAGTTGGACAGAGTGGGGCGAGGAAAAGAATAATCAAACGCTAAGTGCCACTGTACCCACAGACTGGGATCCGGGCTACAGTTATACCTATACCTTCACTATAACTAAGTTCGACCTGATAGTGAATATATCTAAATTCACGGAACAGTGGTGAGAGGTGATGGATGATGTAAGATGGATGATGTGAGATGTGAGAGGTAAGGAATGAAAACAGAAAACTACTACATATGCTAACAATAAAGAGACAACATACCCGTATATACTCCCTCCTGCTGACCCTATTGCTCCTCGGCGGTATGGTGAATGAAGCATGGGCATATAAAGTGACGTACCATGTGCTGACATTGAAGATTGACGCAGATGCAGCTCACATGGTGGATGCTGTTGACGGCAAGCGACTGGAGGCTGTTAGGGCTATTGTGGATAATGCTACATCCATTGAGCTGCCGGCTCACTTCAAAAGTCCGCTGGCAACAAACTTTAAATACTATGCAGCTGATCAGGTGGAAGCGAGTGCCGTGACGGAGTTACATTCTGGGTCTAACAGGGTGAAGGGCATTATCTATAACCTTATAGACGGAGCCAAAGAGACGGCAGAGGGCGCAGCCGTGAATGCCAATATGGACATCTATGTCACCTACGATTATGTAGGCAACAGTAACTCCATCGCCAAGCTCGATGGTACGGGAAAATACATCATCGGTGTGAAGAAGGGCTTCCTTGCACTGAACAGAGGACGTAATAACCGCCCCGCAGTGGTGCCTAAGAACATGGTCAGCGACGCACAACTGATTAGCGAAGACTTTGTGAAGGTAAATGTTGACGGCAGCAGCATCGGCACTTACTGGAGCAGTGATAACCCAAGGGCAAACGTAGAGTCACAGTTCCATTTTGTCTTCAAGTTTGAAGGCAATGACCCTTACAATATCATCATCCGCACCGCCTACGCTAAAGACTCTACCTACATGGAGAAGGAGGCAAACAACACGCTCCATTTTAAAAATTACAAAGGAAGTAGTATCTTTGTTCAATCAACAAACAACAATGCCTATCTGGCCAGCGATGATCACATAGCATATAACAAAGTGTTTGTCAAAGCCAATTATCCCACGTATGCCTCCTTCCCAACTAATTTAACCGAGGGCGACGGCACAGGTTGGACAGACTCTCCCGGATTCTTCCACGGACAGGGTTCACCCATGTGGAGCACTTTTGCCCTGTTGAACAACACTACGGGCGACGGTTACGTCTTCATGGGTAGCAGAACATACGATAACAATGGGGCGTTCAGCACCCCTGGAGGTTCAAATAACAACTATCAGTACAAATACCTGAAGTTTGATAACGCCAACTTGACTATCAACAACCAGACTCCTGCCAATGCTACTACGAACTACTCAACCGACCAGTATTTCTATGAGATTAAGACCATCACCTTCAACGTGAAGACACCGTTTAAGAATACGGTGTCTGCCGATGTTAAGATGAGTGAGTACAAGATTCTGAACGACGACATCATCATGAGCGACATCCCTACGTCGCTGGAGCGCAAGTATTGTACGTTTAGAGGGTTCTATAAAGACGCTGACCTTACACAGGAAATCACCAAGTATTCCGAACTGGAAGGTAGCACGAACATATATCTGAAGTACGAGGTGTCTGCCACCATACCCTTCAAGGCCATCGCGCCTGGCAGTTACACCGATGCCACGTGGAAGGCTGCCACTTGGTACGAGCTGACCGACGGGGGTAGTACGGAGGAGAATGGTAAGAAGCTGAAGTACGACGGCACAACAAGCACCTTCATGAACAACGGTGCGCATAACAAGTTTACGAAGACCAGCGAGTATGCCTTTATAGGTGACCCCTACGAACTGCAAGTGGTGCTGCGCAGTGCGACCTCCGGCGATATTCCTTCGTATGTGGGTGCAGTGAGTGAAGGCAATCTGGGTATCAGCACCAGTGGCGGCGACGGTTATCACTGGGAGATAGAAGACGACAACACAGAAGGCAGTTTTCTGCTGCGAAAGTTTGGTGGAACAGGCCATTGGAGCTGGGATGCCGGTCATAGGAGCGAAAATATCTCATACACCACGGATGCTCATTCGGTGAGCCTCACGTATGGCAATGCTCAAACCGTCACGTTCAACATCAGCGATCTGACCTATGCCGACGGTAACTACATCAAGGTGACGAAGGGAGGAACAGATGAAGCTCAGGTCATTTCTACCACTCCGGCCCTAACTACCGGCATCGGTAGTGTGGCGTCGGATGGAACCGCCACAGTTACGGCTACGATAGCAGCCAACAGCACCGGAGCTGACAAGACGTTTACACTCACCATCACGGAATATAACAAAAGCAACGTGAGGGTAGGAACAGAAACCGTCATCACTGTCACACAAGCTTCTGACGCTTATACGGGTAACACCGTTGAATACAGCATCTCGTCTTCTACCCGTGTAAAAGTGTTGGAGTTGAGTAACGCCAAATACACCTACCACATTGTGGACAAGTCGGGACGCATCGCAGTCAAAGCCACTACCACGCAGCCTATCTACTCGCCCCTGTCGATAGCCAGTATCCCCAGCATTATTGTCAGTCCGTTTATTCTGGACGAGGAGGTGACGTTCTATAGCAGCTACAGCGGTGGCGGCCGTGGCAATTTGAGCGTGAGCGATGTGATTACCGAAACTCCCGATGTTGACAACCCGGAAGTTGGTGCCAATATCTATGTGACCTACCCGACTACCCACCTCAACGATAAGCCCTTTAGATTGAGCGAAGACCAGGAAATATTCGTTAAGTTGAATGGCCAGTATGTTTATTATGACGGGGGCACGCTCAAGAGTAGCGCAGAAAAGGGCGACAGTGACACCTATAAGTGGAAACTGAGAAACCGCGACCCCTACGCCATGCTTCTCGACAATATGGCGGCAAGAACAGCGCTTGGAGTTGCCGATCAGTCGGAAACCCCCGATATATATGATGATAACGGAACAAAAACTAACCCATCAAGACAGAAGGGTGCTTGGGTGAAATTAGCAACAACTGTGGGTGATGGCGTAGCACTTGAATTCACAATTACAAGAAGTCAAGCCCAGCCGTTTATTGCCAAGAGCAGTGCTCGTGCCGGTGTATATGAAGTAATGGTGGCGACAGGTGAAGACGTGAATGCCAGCGACACTTATTACAACATAGGTCGACCCGATGCAACTACCGTGAAGATATATAGCAATGCCACCTATCAGGTTAGTGACGACGAAGAGATAAAGTTCGTACTTGAGGAGAATGAGACCTATACTTATCACCTGATAGACAAGTCTAAGCACGAACTGCTGACCGTGGATAGCAGAAGCCCTGAGCTGGTATTGCCGGCAGAGTATCAGAGTCCGTTGGTGGGTACAGCGAACTACAGTTATTATGGCATAGACCAGTTTAACGTTAGTGGAGAAGGTGCCAATGCAGTATATACGCTGAAAGGCAGTCCCACGAAACTGACGAATATCTCCGGATTGTTGGCAACGTACGTTACGCCTATTGCGACGACTGATGAAGCGACATATAACGCTGCAAGCAACAAAAGGGAAGCGTCTACCGTGGATGACATGGAGTCGGATGTGAAAAAACTGAAAGTAGCAGGACATTACTACTACAAGGTTGTCGACACATATTATGACGTAGAAGTTACCAAACCATACTATACCGACATCTACGTCACATACGAGAAGAACAACCTCGTGACGTTCAACGATAACGGCAGTCCCTATCTGCTCAAGTTCCTCAATCCCTATGCAGAGGGCTACTATCTGGAGAACGGTGGCGACAAGATAGCAACAGACAAGAAGAGACAGGCCGTCTATCCCTACACCAATGGTGACGGTAGCTTGTTTATCTACGGTACGGAGATGAACGAGGAGCAGATGGGCGGCGGTGCCAACACCCGTCCGCGCTGGATATGGTACTTCACCAATCCTGGTGGCAGTACGGGGAACTATGCGGACGACCCCTACCACGTGACGATACACTCCAAAAACACTATCTCGTATAATGGGGTGAGCCACCCCACCTATCTGAAGACGGAGGCAGTACACTTCAATCAGGACGCAGATCCCAATACGAAACATATTGTCACCCGAGGCGATCTGCCTGGCATCACGTCAGCGAACCCTACGGAGTACATGATACTGGGTACACAGGGCAACTACCGACTGGTGACCACCGATATGATAGATGGCGCACGACGAACCGTCAACACACTTGAACAGTACTGGAAGACGTATAATATCGTGAAGCAGGATGTGCTGGGCATCATGACTAACACTGAGCCAGACATCTATGTAGTGCCGGATGACCAACGGACAACTTTGTTGGAACGGAAGCCCGAATGGCACAGCTACGAGGTGTATGCCTACGCAGTCCGATGGAATGGCGGCTCGAAAATAGCAGAGAAGCTGGAGCACTGGTTCCAGACCTTCGGCATGGGCAACGGTGCCTTTGACATCGAAGATGCCAATATCCCACCCGTACTGGTGCTGCTCGACCGTCACGGTTGGGAGATTATGCGCAAACCGCTTCCCACTACCACCTATCCTTACGGCGACGAACTGGAGGCACTACGTGCCTATGACAGTCCGATGGTGAAGGAGTATCACTTCTTCAATAATGCCACAAAGGCTTCGGGATGCCACAAATATACGCTCAGAACACGAAACGACGCTTTAAGAGACGAGATTATGGTTAGCGGCACTCCGTACACCTCCACCTCGCTTGCTGCACTGCCTCCGTTGGCGGCATCAGGCGTGAAGGACGCTAATGGCATCTTCCAGGACTTCTACGTCACCTATACCGTGAAGGAGGAGTATGAGAAGAGTTATAACTACAGTTTCACCGACAATGGTGATGGCACCTTTACGGAGACAGGAACGCCCTCGAAGTTCTTGGTGCTGCAAAATGGTCGATTCTTCAAGAAAGAGAATGATTCTAAACGGAACTATATTTCCAAGCCCATCTGGGAGCATGTTGTAGGAGCTACTAATTCTAGTGAAGGTAACGTATACGATTTGATACTCACTCCGAAGGACGGTCAGGTGAATATCATGAATGGAACCAAGATTGCCGACTACAACTTCTGGTATATTGGGCCCAATCTGGACATCGACCGGGAGATGGGTATCAACTGGGGCACTGCAACATCTGGTGCTGAGCCGCTAACGGAAGCAGCCACCAAAGCACTCTACTACGACCCTGAAAAGACGAAGATTGCCTATATGCAAACCACGGGCTTCGACCCCTATAACCTGCAGATAAGGATTGCTGACGCGACAGACAATAGTAGCAACCCTCGCTATATCACTTCACACATGAATAAGGCGGCCTTGGTGGAAGGTGCTATGGTAGGTGACTATTCAGACACTGGAGGCTCATTGGATATCACTTTAGAAAATGCGTTCTCATGGGCAACAATAAAACCTGAAGACGATACTGGCAGCGAGGGCTACGACCACACGAATCTGGCGATTAGCAACCAGACCTTCATGGCAGTATCCGATGGCAATGGCAATATGCAGCTGATGCCACGCTTCGACCATACAAAGCGCATCGATACCGATAAGGCATCACCTTACTACACGACGCTGAAAGATCCTGTTGATCATGATTTGGCGAGTGTTGATAACAACAATTCAATGGGTCCCCAGACCACCTTCCTGGTGCGTCCGCAGGTGCAGGAATACATTATTACAGACAACGATGGTCGTGAGGCGCTACGCTACAAGAGGGCAGGAGAGTATTATCCCACCATCACCGAACACTTCAAGAGCCCGATTGCGAAGGACTTCACCTACTATGCAGGATTGACGACACACGGAGATGTGACCGACAGTTCTGTAGCTGAGTGGGGACCGGCAGCAGAAAAGTTTAAGAGGACTGCTACGACAGAAGCGTTAATGAACACCCGGATAAACCTGCTGCCTACGAGTGGTACCTATTATTACCAGATAGGTACCCGAGGTAATTTTACTTACAAGAAAGTTGAGGTGACGAAGGGTTTAGAGGAACAGAAGATTGATGGTTCGTTTGCCGCAGCGGGAGTGAATGGCGATAATCCTACCATTTATGTGCGCTACAAATACGATGAGGGAATTGACTCCGACGGAGATAACATCTTAGGAGGTAAGTGGTTTACTGTCAAGTTGGCTGATAAGGATTTGCAGGCTAATGGCACCATCGTCTACGCGGTCGGTTCTACACAAGGAACAGGAGTGAGCCTCTATACCGGCACCAAACCGGTCACTATTGACAAGGATGCAAAAGTGTGGCAGTGGAAGTTCCTTGCACTACTTGCAGACCCGAGTTCCGACTATTATGAAGAGCCGGACCCCTATGCTGTGCGTATATATAATCGATCTGCGAATTACACTACAGACCCGTCGCAGAATCCCAGCCCGATGAATATAGGCATTAAGGTGCCTAATGAATCGAGCGGAGCAGACCGCTTTGCCTTGCTTTCTCATCCCGACGGTGGTTATGCCTTGGCGGTAGATGGATTAGGGACGTATTCCTATTCGTTCCTCAACGGAGCCAACATGACCACCAGCGTGGCGGCTACAACTGCAACAGAAGCTGGTTTTACCACCAAGAACAATGTCATCACCGCAGGTGCACAACTCATATTGAATGACGACGTTGACTATAACTATGTTTATCATGTCATTAACAAAGCAGGCACGCTTGCCGTCAGCGCTACCCAAACCAAGGCAGAGGCAGCGGGGAATGGCTACGCCCCCTATCTGCCGGAAGATGCACAGACGCCTCTGCTAAATATGGAGGACTATAAGTATTACGCTTATGCTCAAACCGGTTCTACTTATACTGTGAATCCGTATTCCATCATCGCCACCCTCGCTGGCGGCTACGACGACGTGATATGGGTGCGCTATAATGACTACGATGCAGAGTCTACGCCCTACCTTGTGCCGAATAAGCGAAACGCAACTGGAAGTACCATTGCCAGAGCGGAAGGTTCTAACGACGTTGCGATGAACATCGAAGGAAAATTGCCTTATAACATCATCTGGGAAACCGACAATATGATGCGGTCATCAGATGGGGATGCTATTTCTGATGGTGGGGTCAGAGTACTGTCCGGTTCCAAAGAGTATGTCTGGTATTTCGAAGGCAATGATCCATATGCGCTTAAGATTAAGCATAAGGGAGGCAAGTATGTGGATGGAGATGCCTCTTTGACAGAAGATTTAGCTGATGCCAAGTCCTTCATGCTGTTGAAGAAAGCTGACTACGACTATGGCATCTTGCAGGAGACAGGTGGAACCAACAAACTCAGTGGATATGGACAAACTACAACTACGGGAGACCCCACCAAGTTCATCATCTTCGGTCTGTCCGTGCACGACTTGATTTATCATCTGGTGATTGCTAAAACTTGTGCAGATAAGAGTAATCCTCAAAATGGAGAATATGTTGACATTCCATTTATGGAGTCTGAAAGTGGTACACTAATCAGCAAAAGAATTTATGGTACCACTCAGCGCGACTTGACTTCTCAGACATCAGGTGTTGCGGGTGATACTTATCAATTGGGATCAACGCTCTCTTGGGGAACCACTCCCGTTAGCCACACCTACAGCTACGATGCAGGTACGGTAAGTATTGGTGACTTGCTGGAGGTGCCAGGTGTGTTCTATCGTCCGAACTGTACGTTCGACTATTATATTGAGGGTGTATACGATTATAATAAAGAAACCGGAGCAAAGACAGAGAATGCTACGCTAAACGCCAAATACAAGGGCTTGAAATTGAAGAACCTGATGTCGGATGCAGACCTCATCGACAAGACGGTGGTGGTGAATATCGTCTATCAGTTTGACCAGAGTGTAGCCACGAATACCGGTCTGGGCTTTGTGACCAGTGTGGATCGGAACCTCTGGTACACGATGGAAACCGTAGAGAGTGGAACGCCTCATCTGGCACGCTACACCAGCACAGGGGGACTGAATACCGCCGCAGGTCGTGAACTGCATTACACCAATGATTTTCTCTGGACTCCTCTGGGTGATGTCTATGGCTTCTATATGTACAATAGATATGCGACGAAGAACCTTGAGCATACTGATCACGTGATGACTACATCCGCACTTAGCGCAGGTACAGCCGTTACTATGGGAACTGCAGGAGCAAACTCCATCTACGAGCTGATTGCCGGTGCGGAGGAAGGAACGTTCCGTTTCCACCCTGTAGCCAATACCGAAGCCACGAAGGTGTATGTCACGAAGGATGGCAGCGGCAGCCTGGTACTCGCCAGCACCTCTCCCTCGGAATGGGCATACGGACTGGATATAGCATTGATGCAACCTTACTATCAGGGAGCTGGCAATATTGGTGGTCTGAATGACGCAGGTAAAGCTGCTTATGAGACTGCCATGAGCACCGAGCCATTTAAGATTACAGATGTTCAAGCGGTTGTATATGACGATGCCAACATCGTACACTTCTCTCCAGGTTACTACCGTCTGTACTCTCAGCCTGGTATAACAGGTATTAATCCTGTTCGCTACGCCAGCGGCTATCTGCATGAGACAGAGAAGACGGCTGTGAGTGGGGGTATCCCCATGCACTTCTACAGTAGGCAGGGTGTCCTTGCCTCCTTTGCCGGTGAGGATGACGGTCTGGGATCTGGCTTTACGATATCAAACGCCACACGAGGCGATATCCCTATTGCTCCTACAGAGAATGATCCTTCGACAATCTTCTATGTCACTGGTATTCTGACGAGTAATAATACCATCAGTAATGTGACTATGAGTACGCAGGGACTGAACGTCATCGAAAACAAGATGGGCAAAGGAACTGCCACCACATACAGGATGATAGATATAGGTGGTGGTATTGTAGTACTTGTGAATCCTGATGATAATAAATATTTCAATTTCACCCAGACAGGAAATAACTATGACTTGAAATATTCTGTTGCCGATGGAGCAAGAATTGACGACGTGAAGTGGTGTATGGAACCTGCCAACAATCTTGGACTGAAGGTGACGATGAACGACGGCGGTGATGACCATTACTACGCCACCTTCTATGCGCCCTTCGATGTATTGCTACCTGCTGATGACAAATACAATGCATTTACCTGCTCTACATGGAAAGACACAGGACTGACAATGGATAAAGTTCCTGCTGTCGATACCTACGCAGCAGGCAAGTTTGTACCGGCAAACACACCAGTCGTTATCCGGACAAGCGACAATAGCGGCAGTATCAGTCTAACCCTACCGAGCACAACAGCATCTTCATCAATTAGTTCCTGTGTCTTTACTGGTGAGTATCTGGAGCAGATGCTGGCAGCTGATGCTTCGCACGATGTCTATACCTTTGGACTGCCGTTTACCAGTGAGGTAACTATTGACCGCAACGACGGTAGTATCACGGCACCAGCTGTTGAGCAGGCTGAGACAGGTGTGGGCTTCTACATCAACGCCAATCCTAACAAGGAGTCCGAAACCTCTCAGTCTTTGTGGCAAAGAAACAACCGCTACGTCATGCATAACAAGATTTACTACCGAGCAACAGGTAGTGGTAGTAGGGCTCGTGAGGAGTCCATGCGTGGCATCCAGTTCGTGCCAGTGTACTTCGGTGACGAGGTGGGTGAGGAACAGCCTGGTGAGGAAGGAGAGAATCCGTCTGAGGGTGTCGCTTTCCAAGGGGATGGATGTATCTACGACATGATGGGACGTAAGGTCGCTACTCGTCAACAGGTGGAGGACGGCTCATGGCGATTGCTGCGCCCAGGTATTTACATCTTGAATGGCAAGAAGTTCAGGCATTAACTGCATTCATGTTTTCCGTATCTTTGCAGGCATAAAACCAATATAACTAACACAACTATGCCAAGAAGTCAAGGTATACCCTACGAGATTCATCCAAGTCCTAAGAAGATGGAAATATTCCCTCACGCTTTCCCCCACACTTGTATCAAAAAGCAGAGGATTTTTAAATATTTTTACTTAATAAAATCAAACGAGGTGTCGCTCGATGGCAATACGCACCAGCGAGGCGGTATTGCTGCATCCTAATTTCTGGCGTAATGACTTGGTGTAACTGTGTACGGTCTCAAACCCGAGGAAGAGTCTTTTGGCGATTTCCTTCATGGTATATCCTTTGACGATGAGTTGCAGGATCTCCCGCTCGCGGGTGGTCAGCTCAGGCAACGCCTCCTTGGTGTTCGACAGGATAGCCTGTGCCTCCTTGCAGATATACTGTTCTCCGTCAGCCACGATACAGATGCCATTGATGAGCTCATCGGTATCGGTGTTCTTCAGGATATAACCCTCGGCACCGTTATGGAGGGCACGCTGGATGACAGATGACTCTGCATAGGCGGTTAGGACGAGAATCCGCATGTCGGGACACGACTCCCGGAACTGCCTGATAGCGTCAATGCCGTCACCGTCGGGCATGGCGACATCCAGCAACAGCATCTGTGGCTGCATGCTCCTGATTTTCTCCTTGGTCTCTGTGATATCGTGGGCAATAGCCACGACTTTTGCCACCCGGCTCTCATGAAGCAGTTTGGCAATTCCCTCAGCCACCAGGTGGTGATCGTCCGCAATGATGACACTAAGCATCTTGTACTCGTTACCTCTTTGTGGTTTATTGGCTGCAAAGGTACGCATATTGTCTGACATAGTCAATCCCCCAAATGTGGGTTTTTATGGTTGTCGATGGTGATATTGATCTCTGTTCCTCCGCTGTTGGGTGTGTAGATGTCCATCATTCCGCCCATCAGCTCCACCCGTTCCTTGGTATTCCTCAGTCCGTTGCCGTTATGCTTATCCAGTGTCATCCCTTTCCCGTCATCACTCACATTGACGCTTGTCATGTCCTCATGCGCCATCAGTTGTACCTTGATATGCTCCGCATGGGCACTCTTCACGGCATTGTTGACCAGTTCGTAGACGATGCAGTAGAGATGCTCCTCCTGTCGCTTGTCGAGATACTGCTCGTCACCGATAAAGGAGAACGTCACGTTCCGCATGGTCTGGCAGTAGTCACGCAGTGCGGTGCGGAGGCCATGGCGACTGAGTGTCTCTGGCAGCAGGTGGTGGGCGACGTTGCGCATCTCACGGATGGCATCGTCGGTGAGGTGGATAGCATCTGTGTTTCCATCATCCTCAGCTATCTTCAGACGCAAAGCGGTAAGGAGTCCACCCAGTCGGTCGTGGAGGTCACGGGCTATACGGACACGCTCCGTGGTCTCACCCTCCAGTTTTGCCTGCAGCAGTGCCTGTCGCTTGCGCAACTGGATGCTTCTCCAGTAGAGGAAGAAGAGGAGGACAAGGAGCACCAGCAGGATGGCGACAAGAATCCCGCCATAGAGGTAGTACTGTTTCTCCTTCGTCAGTTGGGCGATGGCGGCTTGTTTCTTCTCTGTCTCGTAGATGACCTCCATCTGTGAGAGAGCACTCTGGTAGTGCTCGGTGGCGTAGCGGTTCATCACGCCATATACCTTATTAATATATTCCTTCGCCCTTTGCTTGTCGCCCAGTTCCGTGTAGATCTCTGCCAGCAGCATGTAGCATTCCTTGTCGGAGTAGGTGGCAAGCGAGTCGTCATGGATGCTCTTCAGTCCGTACTCGAGTGCCGTGTGCCATTGTTTCTCCGCCATGGCGAGTTCACAGGCGGCGGAATAGACATTGGCTTTGTTTTCGAACAGCATGTCGTCATAGACGAGTGCTAAGGCTTCTGAGGCGTATGCCTTTGCCTTGACGATGTCCCGGTGTCCCTCCATCATGTTGATGCGGCACAGGGCGGCAAGGATTTCTGCATAGTCGTCACGCTCCTCCTGACGGTGTGCGTGATAGTAGGCATAACTTTTCTCTGCCGTCTGCCGTGCCCGTCCGTAGTCGTTCTCGCCAATGTATATCTTCACCAGTCCCTTGCGGGCGAGGGCAGGCATCAGCGAGTCCTTCGACTCCTCTCCCTTCTCGATGGCTTTCAGGTAGTTGCGCTTTGCCTCCTCTGTATTGCCTATCGTCAGGAAGAGTTCGCCGACGTTATGATAGAGGATGGTCTGGCTCTGCAGCCATCCGTGTTTCTCGAAGATAGGCAGTGCCTTCTGGTAGTAGGCAATGGCGAGTTGTAGTTTGTCCTGCATGTTATAGACATTGCCGATGGCTCCGTAGAGTTGTGAGCGCATGTCGTCCACATTGCTTTCCGAATACCGCTTGTCACCAGCCATCGAGTCGGTGACAGCAACTCCCCACTGGTAGTAGTAGACGGCTTTCTCGAACTCGTCCTGTGCGTAGTATTGCATCCCCAGGTGGTAGAGTGCGTTCTGTCTTGCCGCCAGTGCATTCAACTCATAACTCAGGGCGAGGGTCTTCCTGGCGTAGAGGTCGTGCTTCTGCATGTCTTTCTTCAGATAGCCTCTGATGAGTTCCATGTAACAGCGTATCAGTGCTTCGCCCTTGGGCGGGTTCTTGCTATGGATCAGTGCCTCCACCGAGTCCTCTTTCGTTTTTCGGTGGTCTATGTAGGCATGCGTCAGAGACATTGCCATCACCCCAAGTAATAGGATAATCATTCTCTTCATGATACAAAGATACATATTTGTTGGATAACAGCCAAATAAAACAACAAAAATACCCCCATTTGGGGAATTGTGCAAGTAATAACTATTGTATAACTTTGCCAACAAAATGTAACTGTAACTTAAAACATTAAAAGTTGAAGGTATGAAAAGACTGATTTTATTGCTGGTTGTGGCTTTTGCCATGGTCGTGAATACAGATGCACAAGGGTGGCTGAACCGTCTGAAGGACAAAGCGAAGAGTAAGATTGAGAACAAAATTGACGATGCCGTGGACAATGCGATGGACAAGGGTATCGACAAAGCGGAGGACGAGGCTACCGATGCCGTGAAGGGTAAAAAGGGAAAGAATAAGAAGTCGAAGAACGAAGATACTGACGATGTCGAGGAGGCTGATCCCGTTACAGCTACATCATCCGACTTCAAGCGCGGCTCTGTCATCATGTTCCAAGATGATGTAACAGCAGAGCAGGTAGGCGAGTTCCCCTCTAAGTGGGATATGTTCTCAGGTACGACAGAGGTTAAGACTATCGCTGGTATAAAAGCTATCAATCCTACTGACAATGCCCAGATACAGCCGCTCATCAAGGAGCAGGGTGCTTATCTGCCAGAGGAGTTCACCATCGAGTATGACTTCTACTACTGGCCCACCAGTAAGGTTCCGGGCAATGACGACTATATTGGTCTGAACGACATGAAGCTGATTCTTGCCGTTACTAAGGACCGTTCTGAATTTCCTCAAACAGGAGGTGACGGGGGTGATCTGACGGCATTTGTCCTCACTCATGGCGTTTGTTCTTCTTCAGAGCATACTTATTACTTTAATGGAGACAAGAAGGGCGATTTTGACTACTCATTCAAGAAGGGCTGGAACCATGTGGCATTGTCGTTTAACAAACGAGCCCTGAAGGTCTACTTCAACGACAAGCGTGTGGTGAACCTGCCGCGTGTCAACCAACCTACATGGCTGTGCTTCCAAGTTCCCTTTGATTATATTAACCTCACCTTCATCCGCAATGTGGTGATTGCCAAGGGTGCCGTTGCGCTCTACGACCGTGATGCACAGGATGTGTCTGCCGTGAACTAACAACATTTTGTTTGATACTGGTAAGGCAACACTGAAGCAGGAGTCGATGATTGAGATCATGAAGGTTGCCGACTATATGAAGAAGAACCCGAGTGCCCGTTTTGAGGTGCAGGGACATACTGACAACCAAGGCTCTGACAAGATTAACGATCCGTTGTCACAACAGCGTGCCGAGGCTATCGTCAAGGCACTCGAGGGCTTAGGCGTTGATGGCTTCAACCTGAAGGCTGTGGGTAAAGGCTCCCACGAGCCTGTCGCTGATAACAAGACGGAGGCAGGTCGTGCCAAGAACCGTAGGGTAGTGTTTGTCAAGAAGTAATTAGATATACGAATGAAAAAGGTTTTATGGATGATTGTGGCACTGCTGATGCTCAGCACGGCAGATGCGAATGCTCAGGGCTTCCTGAAGAAACTGAAACAGAAAGCACAGTCGGCTGTCGGTATTTCCAGCCGGGAGGAGCGTGAGGATCATAACAAGGTTGAAAACACAGAGAGTGCCCCATCGGATATTGTTGTCGCACAGGGCAGCGATATTATTCCCAAGCGTAAGACATCAACCGTTACGTGGGATGGTGTTCTCACACCCAGCACAGCCTCTACGGCTGAGGCGCTGATGAAAGAACTCCCGCCATTGCCCTCTGCAGAGAAGATGGCAAAAAGCACGATGGAGGAACGTGATGCCTACGCCCAGAAGATTGCTGCTGTCGTGGTACGTGCCGATCAGTTACAGCGTGAACAGTCTGGTTGCTCTGATGCAGAGATGGAGGCACTGCGCCGGAAATGGGAAGGTAAGATTCAGAATCAGTTTGGTCTGACCAAGGCTGAGTTGGCGATCCTCAATGATGAGAATGCCCCGGAGTCGAAGAAGAAACCCATTCAGGATAAGGTGATGGCAAAGGTCTTGGGAGGCGATGTCAATACGATGGATCTGGAGAAGTTCGAGAAGATGAGTGAGAAAGAGCAGGAGGCTTACATCAAGGCGCATCCCGAGTTCATCCAGCAGATGCAGCAGATGGCGATGAATGCCAGTAACTTCACCAAGCAGACGCAGGACATGACCAAGGCTTTCAGCGGCTATGAGTCTCAGGTGGGCAGACTGACCAACAACTATCAGCGTCAGATGAAAGAGGAAGCCCGGCATGACTATAGTGCCATCGCCAAGAGACATGAGGGTAAGTTAAAGAAGATCTACGGTCAGATCTGTAATGAGGAGGATCCCCAGAAAATTGATGCCCTCTATGCCGATGCCGACCAACTACTCTATAACTATCGTCTGGAAGCAGCCAAAGAGTATCGGGCATCGCTGCAGCGACAGATTGCGAATGTGAAACAATATGCGGAAGAGTTCAATAGACTGTCGCAGCGGCTTGTTGATTTGGGAGAACTGCCTCAGTGTGCCGTTGGCAGGACAGACCTGAATGCTGTTATTATGACAGGTTGTCTGCTTGATGATGCCTACAAGGAGTTGCCAGATATTATACCAGTAGTAGGTGGCTGTCCGGAGACCATTTATGAACTGCCCAGCGGCTGGCGCTTTGCGACTTGGGAGTGCCGTAGTTTCCAGAACATCAGTAAAGTCTCTTGCGAGTGGCCGCTTTTGGCGATGCGTGAGAAAGGTGATGAAATGGAATACGGTGTTTTGGAATGTGACAAGTTCCGTATTATCAGTGAGTCGGAACTTGAGAGCCTCAATAAAAAGGTGGATCAGCGCCTGAAGCAGAATCCAAACAAACCGCCCTATGGTGTCTATAAAAGCCGTAGCGGTAAGCGACAGGTGGAATACAGTCAGACGGGTGAGATCATTATCAATAACATGACCACTTGTACCCCCATCGCGTTTGAGGCTAAGAGTGACCGCTTGGAGTGGGTGATGATTGATGACAACAAGATTGTGAAGTGTACTTACAAACTCTAAATGGTGACAAGGAAACAATTAATATTGCTGTGGCTGCTGCTTGTGATAAGTAGTGCCACAGCTTTTTCAACTAATTATCCCAAGGTGTTCGGAAATGACTGGACTGCCGCTGTCAGTTATGTAAGCGAAAGGCATGATGAGTGGAGGAAAGAGTTTAGCCTGTTTGGTGTGGATGAACGAATTGCCGTGGCAGTCATCTTCCCGGAACTGATACGTTATTGTATGTGGAAGGATGAGATAGAGCGGGCAGCCGTCAATGGACTATATATTATTAAGGGTAGGGCAGGTGCCAACTTCTCGATAGGGCGTTTTCAGATGAAACCCTCTTTTGCGGAGGACGTTGAGGATGCGTGGAATCGCTCTTCGTTGGCGCGGGAATATGGCTTCTCGTTTAATCTACAACAGAACAGTGACGCCCGTCGTTCGCGTATTCGCAGACTTGGCACGGAACAGGGGCAGTGTCGTTATCTTGCCATCTTTATACGATTGCTGCAACTGCGTCATCCGCAACTTCTTCGGATGTCTCAGGAAGAACAGGTCCGCTTCCTTTCCACCGCATATAATTACTCATTTACTGCATCATGGGACGACATCATCCGTATGCAGTCTCAATGTCATTTCCACACGGATGTCCTCAAAACCCGCAACACCCGCTTCTATTGCTATTCCGCCATTGCTGTCGATTACTGGAGGAAAGAGTGAGGGAATGCCCTCCATGCTGATTTTGTTACGTTTCAAGGGACGCACATAGAGCAGTGGCAGTCCCTTCTCATCCTTCTTAGGACTAGGATGAATCTCGTAGGGTATACCTTGACTTCTTGGCATAGTTGTGTTAGTTATATTGGTTTTATGCCTGCAAAGATACGAAAAAATTTGGATATATCATATTTTCGCAGTAATTTTGCACGCAAATTTAAAACACATATTATAATATGTATAGGACTAATACATGTGGTGAGCTGAGACTCACCGATACTGGTAAGGTGGTGACACTTGCCGGATGGGTACAGAAGACCCGTAAGATGGGCGGTATGACATTTGTTGACTTGCGTGACCGCTATGGTATCACACAGTTGGTGTTTGACGAGTCGAAGGATGCTGCCCTTTGTGAACAGGCTAACCGTCTGGGACGTGAGTGGTGTATTCAGGTAAAGGGTACCGTCAATGAGCGTCAGAGTAAGAACAAGAATATCCCTACGGGAGATATCGAGATCATCGCTCAGGAGCTGAATGTGCTGAGTGAGAGTCTGACTCCTCCCTTCACCATTGAGGACAATACCGATGGTGGTGACGATATCCGTATGAAGTATCGTTACCTGGACTTGCGCCGTAGCTGCGTCCGTAAGAACCTGGAGCTGCGCCACCGTATGACCATCCTTATCCGTAACTTCTTGGATAACCTGAACTTCATCGAGGTGGAGACACCTATCCTGATAGGTAGCACTCCAGAGGGTGCCCGCGACTTCGTAGTGCCCAGCCGTATGAACCCGGGACAGTTCTATGCATTGCCGCAGAGTCCGCAGACCCTGAAGCAGTTGCTGATGGTCAGTGGTTTCGACCGCTATTTCCAGATTGCCAAGTGCTTCCGTGATGAGGACCTGCGTGCTGACCGTCAGCCAGAGTTCACACAGATAGACTGTGAGATGTCCTTTGCTGATCAGGAGGATGTACTGGAGATTTTCGAGGACCTTGCCCGTCACCTCTTCAAAGAGGTACGTGGGATAGAGTTGCCTAAGCTGCAGCGTATGACATGGCATGAGGCAATGCGTCGCTTCGGTTCTGACAAACCCGACCTTCGCTTTGGTATGGAGTTCGTGGAACTGATGGATGTGCTGAAAGGAACAGGAGAATTCCCTGTCTTCAATGAGGCAGAATATATCGGTGGTATCGTCGTACCCGGTTGTGCTGACTATACCCGCAAGCAGCTCGACCAGTTGACCGACTTCGTGAAGCGTCCGCAGGTAGGTGCCAAAGGTCTGGTATATGTGAAGTTCAACAGTGATGGAACGGTGAAGACCTCTATCGATAAGTTCTATACCCCGGAGGTATGGGCACGGCTGAAGGAGAAGACAGGTGCCAAGGATGGTGACCTCGTACTCATCCTCAGTGGTGACAAGGCTAATAAGACCCGCACGCAGCTCTGTACGTTACGCCTGGAGATGGGCGACCGTCTCGGACTGCGTGACAAGGATCAGTTCGTATGCCTGTGGATTGTCGACTTCCCCTTGTTTGAGTGGAGTGATGAGGAGCAGCGCCTGATGGCAACCCACCATCCGTTTACCCTGCCTAACCCTGATGACATTCCCTTGCTCGATACTGCCCCCGAGAAAGTACGTGCCGTCGCTTATGACTTCGTATGTAATGGTGTCGAGGTCGGTGGCGGTTCCTTGCGTATCCATGATGGTAAGTTGCAGGAGAAGATGTTCCAGATTCTTGGTTTCACTCCTGAGCGTGCCATGGCACAGTTTGGCTTCCTCATCAACGCCTTCAAGTACGGAGCGCCCCCACACGCTGGTCTCGCCTTCGGTCTTGACCGTTTCGTGAGCCTGATGGCAGGACTTGACAGTATCCGTGACTGTATCGCTTTCCCGAAGAACAATTCTGGACGTGACGTGATGCTTGACGCACCAGGTGAGCTGGATGCTAAACAGTTGGAAGAGTTGCAGTTAAGGGTTGACTTACATCAAGAATAATCAAAAAAACGGAAAAAATGCGCTGTGTACGATAACAACGTATTCGAATAGTTCTTAATTTTGCAGTCAGAAAACAGGATTGTTATAAATAAGAACATTTCAATAGCGTATTAATTTAAAAGATTATGGCAGAAAAGAAAACAACAAAGAAGGCCGCTGCTGTAAAGGCAGAAGAGCCAAAGAAGACAACCGTAAAGAAGACCGCTGCTCCAAAGAAGGCAGTTGTAGCTGTTAATGCAGAGAATGCAGGTTTTAAGGCTGGTGATGTTTATCAGGCACTCGCCGCAGCTGGTAAGGCTTTGACCGTTAAAGAGATTGCAAAGGCAGCTAAAATCAGCGAGGAGGAGACTCTGCTGGGTCTCGGATGGCTCTTCAAGGAGGGTAAGCTCGCTACTGCTGACGAGAAGATCACACTTGCTTAATCAAATCAAATGAAGCATAAAAGGGCTGGTAAGCTTTCATGGCATACCAGCCTTTTTTAGTTCATAGTTATGAGTTCATAGTTCATAGTTAGGAGTGACTTACGACGATTACTTCAATTCTTCAATCTTTCAATTCTTCAATGTACGATAAGCAGATATTACAGGTACTCACCGAGGCAGGAGAGGGTGGTGTAAGCGTGCAGGCTATTGCCAAACATGTTTACAATATGAACTGTACTTTTTTCTCCCAGCCCGATTATGAGGAGATACGTACGTATGTTCAGCAGTATCTGTTGCGTAATAGCAAGTCTACCCAGTCCCTTATAGAGTCTACTGGTCGTCGTGGCTATTACCGACTGAACACCGAAGGCTCTGCCGATGCCCGCCAGTTAATGTTCCAGTTTCATGAGGAGCGGGTGGAGAAAGAAGAGGAGAAACCTCAGCAAGACCTCTCCCTTGATTTATTCGATTAAACTGGTATTCACGCATCAAACGTCTTACATCCTACGTCAGCTATTTTCTTTGCCGGAACACCTCCCACCACACAATTGTCTGGTACGTCTTTTGTGACTACTGCCCCAGCGGCAACCACCACATGCTTGCCTATCGTAACTCCTGGCATAATCACTGCGTTGGCACCTATCCAGACATCGTCACCGATGGTTACCGGATTGGTGGAAATGCCCTGCTCGTCTATGCGTAAAGTAGTATCACTGTAGTTGTGGTTAAGAGCTGTTACGACTACACCTTGTGCGAAATTGACATGACTGCCAATCGTCACCGGTCCGATAATAGTATTATGAATACCGATGCGTGTATAATCACCAATAACCACATCCCCCACCGCATTATTGATACAACAGAAAGACTCTATCACACTTCTCTTGCCTAACGAGAAATTACGGTAGGGTGGGGTGTCCATCCTTACACTTGAATATATCTTTGAACCGCTACCCCGTCGTTGGTAGAATGGGGCCAGCAGACGGATATACCAACGCGGTCTTGCGTCCCGTTGGTTCATGATGAGATAGTCAAGCCAACGTTTCAGTTTCGGATTGGCTTTAAGTCCTTGCCGTAGTTTCTCTTTATCTTTCATTTCTGCAAATTTATGAAATAAATCTTAATTCTCTTTCTCTAATCGATGAAAATTCGCTTTGCTTGCAAAGAATTATCAATTATTTTTGTAATTTGAATTCATAGAGTCGAAAGCACATCGTCAGGATAAAAGACCTTTGCTATGTCAGGGTGCTTAGGTTTCTCTTTTAAGAATAATGCATAATGCACGAAATGATCTTTTGCAAAAGGCAGACCGTTAGCGATAGTCTGCAACCTTTCAAGTTCCTCCTTAGCGTCTATAAGTTGATTACCGTTTTGCCATTTACATTCACCTAGGAAAAGGTGCTTGCCATCAAATGATTCTGCGACAACGTCCAGTTCTACAGGAGTGTACTGTTCTTTCTCTGCATCGTAATAGCTTCCCCACCAGCGGGATGCTATCTGATATACAACATTGCCGAAGCCATGCGTACTGATATAGTTTCTGCACAACTCTTCCCAAGTCTGACAGGTATAGTCATTCTCCGTCTTCTCAAGCACATTCAAAACCGCTTGGCTATTGCCCAATTCTATGAGCGAACGATAGGGGAGAACATAACGATAATGAAAGCGAAGCAATGGGTCAGATATATGGTAGAGTCCTTTCTTACTCTTCCTCTCACTTTCACCAAAAGGAATTTCCTTTTTGATAAAGCCCAGTTCTTTCAACCTCGACAGTTGTGGGGTGATATCTGTCGCCTGCTTTTCTGCACGCGAAGCTATCTCAGACAATTTGTTAGCCCCATTACCGATAAACGAAAGTATGGATGATGCTTGAACGGTATCACGCATTTCATCGTATAACAGTTTAGATGGTTCTTCATATAATGTTCCTTCAGGTGTTAGCAATAGGTTTTCTATGGCATCTTGGAGACTGTCATAATTTTCACGCAATACCCAATATCTGGGAACACCACCCCAGATTGCATATTCTCGTACCGCCTGTTCTGCATCACACCCAAGTGCCTGACAGACAAATGCAGGGGCGATGGGTTGAATCTTTATGATTTCATCGGCACGACCATATAGAGGTTCCTTACTGTCAAGAACATACCCCTGCATCATCTGCTGTGATGAACCGCAGATAATTAAATCGAAGTTCAATTTCTTATCATCAAGTAATTTCTGAAGGATAGAAGGCAGAGCTGGACAACTCTTAACAAGATACGGAAATTCATCGAGACAGACTGTGATACGATGATCAATTGATCTGTTAAGACTGACGAAAAGCGACTCCCATGAAGGATAACTTGCCATACTGAATCCTTCGATATTCGTGCTCACCATAGTAGAGAATAACTGCCGTTGACTTGGCTCTGAGGTCCTGTCGGCAAGAAAATAAATGTCACCACGGCTAATGTCCAACACTTTTTTTATAAGTGTGGATTTACCGATACGCCTGCGACCATATACTGCAATGAACTGAGGCTTTTTTCTCTGCAACGCATTTTGTAATCGAGCGAACTCTTTCTTTCTGTCAACGAATTCCATATCTCTTAATTTTTTGCAAAGATAGACTATTCTGGCTATCGAACCAAATCTTTTATATATAATTAAGAATATAATTCTACTTTATAATAATTCTACTTTATAGCTATTGTAATTATGAGTTGTGGATAGCAGTCTTCAACGTTTCAGTTTCGGATTGGCTTTTAGTCCTTGCCGTAGTTCCTCTTTATCTTTCATGAGGACAAAGATACAAAATAATTGATAATTGACAATTGATATTTGAGAATTATTTCTTATTTTTGCAAAAATATTTCGGTGATGAAGATATTATTCCTAGTATACCATGGGTTTGAGGACTATAGTGGCATCTCAAAAAAGATCCACTATCAAGTGAAGGGGCTGAAGGAAAATGGTCACGATGTGCGCTTGTGCTATTATGATGTCTCTCCTGATGGTCACCGTTGTCGCTATGTGGACGGACAAGTGATTAAGGACTATGGGACTGGCAAGTGGGCGGCAATGCGTCAACGTATGGATTATCGGTGTGTGTATGACTATTGTGTTCGTGAGGGTATTCAGTTGGTTTATGCCCGCTGTTTTATGAATGCCAATCCTTGGTTGATTCGCTTCTTTAAGAAACTGCACAAAGCTGGAATTCATGCGGTGACAGAGGTCCCTACCTATCCTTATGATCAGGAGTTTAATACTTTTGAGTGGAAAATGCGCTTAGAACTGAAGATGGACCAGTTGTTCCGTAATCGTCTTTACAAACAGATGGATGCGATGGTCACCTTCTCTGATGCTAAAGAGATATTTGGTCAGCGTACCATCAATATCAGCAATGGCGTCGACTTCGATAGCATACCCCTTCATAACTTTCAACTCATTCCCGAGCAAAGCTCGCCTACCCGTAGCCTTTCAACTCTCAACTCTCAGCTTCACCTAATTGGTGTCGCAGAAGTCCATCCTTGGCATGCCTTCGACCGTGTTATTGCCGGTATGGGGGAATACTATAGAAAGTGTGGAGTTGAACGTTTAGAGTATAGAGAGGTCTATTTTCACATCGTAGGTGGTGTTCATCCCTATCACATGGAACATGACTTCAAACCATTGATAGAGAAATATGGGTTGCAGGAAAAGATTATATTCCATGGAACGCTGTTTGGAAAAGAACTGGATGATGTTTTCAATCAATGTCAGTTTGCTATCGGTTCCTTAGGTCGTCATCGTAGTGGTATCACAGTGATAAAGACCCTTAAAAACCGTGAATATGCCACACGTGGCATTCCTTTTATTTACAGTGAACAGGATGATGATTTCGATCAGCAACCATACATCATCAAAGCTCCCGCTGATGAAACCCCCATTGATATTCGGCAGATTATTGACTTCTTGAAGGATTTTCAGATGCAACCCGAGGAAATTCGTAAGACAGTAGAGCCATTACAGTGGAAAATACAGATGCAGAAAGTCGTTGATGAGGTGTTTGATTAATGAATAGCTTATGTCTAATGTTCCTCTCAAATTGGTTTATGTTACTCCTGCTCTCTATATGGCAGGAGGAGTTGAACGTGTTTTAACTTTAAAAGCAAATTATTTTGCAGAACATTTCGGTTATGACATCACGATTATTCTGACGGAAGGAAAAGATAAGCCTTTATTCTATCCTTTGTCAGATAAGATTAAGGTTATTAATCTGGACATCAATTTCGAGGTGTTATGGGCATGCTCTTTCATGAAGAAAGTCTTTGTCTATCTGAAGAAGCAACGGCAGTATAAAAAACTTCTTACCGCAGAACTGATGCGTATTCACCCTGATATCATCATTAGTTTGCTGCGTAGGGAAATTAATTTCATCAATGAAATACATGATGGAAGTAAAAAGATAGGAGAGCTGCATGTCAACCGTGCAAACTATCGCAATTTTAAGACAGAAGAAGCAAACTGGTTGAAGAATCTTTTTGCAAGATTCTGGTCACATGGTCTGGTAAACCACCTGAAGAAACTAGATAAACTTGTCGTTTTAACCGAGAAAGATAGAGAGGCTTGGGTAGAGTTGGATAATGTTTTATCGATACCTAATCCACTTTCTTTTATTCCGTCTTCTGTGAGCCGTATGACAGAAAAAAGGGTTATTTGTGTTGCTCGCTATTCCCATGAGAAAGGGATTGACTTATTGCTTAAGGCGTGGAAAGAAGTTGAAAGCCAAATAGATGATTGGCGTTTAGATATTTTTGGAGAGGGTGAAAGCTCTCCATACGAACAGTTGATAGATAATTTAGGTATAGATCGCGCACGCTGTGCTCTCAATGAACGAACAACTGATGTAGAGAAAGAATACTGTGACAGCAGTATTTTTGTATTAAGTGATGGGGAGGACGGCTTACTGGTAGAGAACGGAAATCCTTCTGCATTGGCACAGGGTTTGATTGCATTGATAAAAGATGATGGTAAACGAAGGATAATGTCCGAAGCTGCCCTACGGAATGTTCAGCGTTTCCAGATAGAACATATAGCCCAGCAATGGAAATTTTTGTTTGAGCTCATTAACAAGAAGGATCAATGAAGAATTACGCAGTAACCATAGGGATACCCGTTTATAATGTGGAGAAATATATTCGTCTGACTATGGACTCCGCATTGGCACAGACCTTTGGCAATATCGAGTTCCTGGTCATAGACGATTGTGGTACAGACTCGTCCATTGATATCGTCCGTGAGTATCAACAAACTCATCCTCGTGGGAAGGATATCCGTATTGTTCGTCAGCCTCAAAATATGGGAATAGGTGAAGCCCGTAATCGCATTGTCGATGAAGCACAGGGTACTTATCTTTATTATTTAGATGGTGATGATTGTATTGAACCTAATACAATAGAACTGCTCTACGAGAAAGCTAAAGCATTTGATGCCGATATGGTGTATGGTAGCTATAAGAGAATCTTTACAGAAAATGACAAAGTGGTTGACACTATATGTTATTTTTATCCCTACAAGGAATTCTCAGCCCCAGATGACTATGCATGTTATGCGTATGAAGGCAAGGTGCAGACCATGACGTGGAACTGCCTTATTAGGTTAGATATTCTCAAGCGGAATAGTCTGCGTGTAGCACCTGTCGGTTATGGTGAGGACTACACCTTTACTGTTGATTTGCCAACTTATGTCAATCGTGTCGTGCTATTACCAGATATCACCTATAGCTATTATGTACGTGACATCAATACCCGCCGATGGAATAGAAATGTGACTCGGACTCTGATGGATGCATATATAAAGACCATCGATGAGAAGAAACGAAGGACTTACCTAAAAGAAAAAAACTATTATGCTCGTCGCTGTGCGACATTGCTGATGTATGACCTCTCTTTCGTTGAGCAGATTCTGCAGCGTCGCGACCAACTGACACCTCGCTATACGGAGACAGAGAACTGCGTGATGTGATGTGGCAACCCATGACGTTCTGGGACATTCTTCGCTCAACAGATAAACGTGTTAAAAATTTAGCAGCCTATATTCTGTGTAAATTGCCACCGTCTTTAGCTGTTTTTATTATTCGAATGATATGCGGTAAAATTGATAAAACAAATGCTTAAAGTAAGTTTATCATAAACGACTATAATTCTTGCTTTATTTCTTGGTTGTTATTGTTTTTTTTACTATCTTTGCCCACGAAAAAGTGTTCTTTGCAAAATACATATTGTGTCCGATTTTGTTCTTTGTAAAGAACAAATTGAGGTCGATAGTGTTTTTTGTGCTAAACGGAAGGGCTAAGTTAAAAGTATAATAAATATATGGAAAAGCTTTTTGAACGACATGATACGTATCTCTCATTAGTTCCGATGGACTATGTTCGGGATATCATGCACCAGATCAACTGGGATGCTCGTCTTATTGCTATCAAGGGACCAAAGGGCGTTGGAAAGTCGACGCTATTGCTACAATATATCAAAAGTCATTTTGACGCAGATGACCGTCACGTCCTATATTGCTCAGCAGACACAAACTATTTTACTACCCACACATTGACGGGTCTTGCTGATAATTTTAGCAAAGTCGGTGGAAAATGGCTGTTTCTAGATGAAATACATAAGTATCAGGGCTGGAGTCGAGAGGTGAAGGAAATCTATGATTTGCACCATGACATGCACATTGTGTTGAGCGGATCATCACTGATACAGCTGAACGACGGTCAAGCAGACTTGTCGCGTCGTATGTTACTCTATGATATGCCAGGATTGTCAATGCGAGAATTCCTTAGGTTGGATTTGGGATTAGTTATTGAGCCTGTTTCATTAGAAACACTATTGGAAACACCAAATAAGTTTTGTTCTCATGTACGGTCTGTTTGTCACCCGTTGGAACACTTTTCTCGCTATTTGCGGTTTGGTTATTATCCGTTTTATTTTGAAAGCAAAGCGGAATATTATAATCGGGTGGAGAATGTCGTTAATTATATAGTAGATGTGGAACTGACTTCGTATCGTAATCTCGAAGTGGGAAATTCTCGTAAGGTCAAAGCCATGCTTCAGATTATCTCACAAATGGTACCTTATGAGGTGGATATTGCGAAGCTGTCAAAGGCTACTGGTATTACTCGTGCCACAGTGCTTAAATATCTGACGAATTTGGAAGAATGTATGCTAATCAGACGTTTATTCTCTGATCTGAAGAGTGTTACAGATTTGCAGAAACCTGACAAAATATATCTTGACAATACCAATTTACTTTATGGTCTCTGCCCCCAAATGCCAGAGATAGGTACGGTGAGAGAGACTTTCATTGCCAATCAACTGTCTTCGGCTGGTCATACCGTCGAATATGCAGGATATAGGAAAGGTGATTTTCGTATTGATGGTGAATTTTTTATCGAAGTAGGTGGAGCAGATAAAGGCTTCAGTCAAATAGCCGAAGCGGAGCATGCCATTGTGGCTTCCGATGACATAGAGTCTGCTTCCATGAGGAAAATTCCTCTTTGGGCTTTTGGATTCCTTTATTAATTCTTGCTTTATTTCTTGGTTGTTATTGTTTTTTTTACTATCTTTGTACACAACAAATGGCAGATAGTTGATGGCATGGTACGATAAATACATGACAATCTATGGGAAACCTTTCAGTGAGGTGCCCCAAGAGGTGATTGGCGGGACTCGTGAGCGTCTTGCCAGGTTGCAGAGTCCTGAGCCGTTAGCCTCTATTGTCATTATTGGTTATAATGAGGAAACGCACCTGCAGGCTTGTCTTTGGGCTATCAGTGAGATACAATGTAAATATCCTGTGGAGATTATCGGAGTGGATAATGACTCGAAAGACCGTACGGCAGAGATTTACGAGAAGTCAGGTATCCCTTATTATACAGAGTATCAGCATTCCTGTGGCTATGCCCGTCGCTGTGGGTTGCAACATGCCAAGGGTAAGTATTATTTCGATGTGGATAGCGATACGCTCTATCCTCCTCAGTACTATGAAGTGATGCTTGAACACTTGATGAAGCCCGGTGTGTCGTGTGTTTCGGCAACCTGGAGCTTCTTCCCTGATGAACGGCATTCTGCATTGGGCTTGAAATTGTTTGAAATGGCTCGTGATTTATTCTTATGGATACAGCATTTCAAGCGTCCCGAACTTTCTGTCCGGGGATTGGTTTTTGCCTATAATGCCGATTATGGGCGCAAAGAACCTTATCGGGTAGATATCATCCGAGGGGAGGATGGATCGATGGCTCTTGCTTTAAAGAAATATGGAAAAATAGTCTTTGTGCGCGATCGCCGGTGCCGTGCTATTACTGGTTATGGAACGATAGGGGAGGAGTCTCTTTGGCAGAGTTTTGTTAGTCATGTCAAACAGCAGATGAAAGGCATTTCTCGCATTTTCTATCAAGTGGATCATTATGAAGACCAGGACGATAATTTAGTGGAAAAGAAATGAAAATATTATATGTGACAGACGCTTTGGCTATCTGGGGTGGAACAGAACGTATCATTGTAGATAAAGCTAATTATCTTGCTGGGCATTATGGATATGATGTTCATGTTGTTACGGCGAATCAAGGTGGGCATCCTGTGGCTTACCCTTTACATCCATCTGTCATACATCATGATTTGAGTATTCGTTTTCACCTCCAGTATCAATATGGAGGTATAAAACGATTTATCAAGAGTAGGCAGATGTATCGTCTTTATGAAGAGAGATTAGTTACAATAGATATATATTAAAAAAGAAAGGTAATATTCCCCTGGTTTATGAATCTCACATGTCGTGTCGGCGCAGACAATTCTCAAAAAATGGTTTTGTGGATCATTTAAGAGATATTCTTTATAAAAAATGGCTTAAAAAAGCCGATTTGATTATTGCTTTGACTGATGGAGATGCTGTTGAATGGGAAAAAATTAATTCTCATGTTTGTGTTATTCCCGATATGGTGTCATTGAACCCGACTCCAACGTACAGTGATTGTGAAGCTAAGTCTGTGATTTTTGTGGGGCGTTTCTCTACACAGAAAGGCATTCCAGATCTTTTGAAGATATGGAAATTAGTATATCAGCGGCATCCAGATTGGCAACTTCATATGTATGCTGGTTATGGTGATGAGGATGAAAAATTGAAATCACATATTGAAGAAATGGGTAAGGGGATTGTCTTTCATGAACCGACTTCCGATATATTCAGCAAATATAAGGAAAGTTCCATGCTTTTATTGACTTCCATATTTGAACCTTTTGGTTTAGTCATGCCAGAGGCGATGAGCTGCGGTTTGCCTGTCGTTGCTTTTGATTGCCCTTATGGACCTGCTGATATTATTACGGACGGAGAGGATGGTTTTTTAATAAAAAATCGTGACATTCATGCTTTCGCTGATAAAGTATGTCAGTTGATAGAAGATGTATCACTCCGTAAAGCAATGGGGCAGCGTGCCATCGCTTCCTCCCAGCGTTTCTCCGCAGACAAAATCATGCCGATGTGGAAGCAACTATTCGAAGAGTTAGTTCCTCTTCCCTAACATCCAAGGCATTTTGGCTTGGAAGAGGAGGATGACGGGGTAGAGGATGAGGGTGACAACGAGCCCTAAAGCGTAAGCCTCCCAAGGTGAAAAGATATGGTCAGAAGAAACTCCGAAGATGGATTTGAGGATGCTGTAGCGGATGAAACCGGTAAGCATCCAGTGCAGTCCGATAAATGCCATGGTGCCGTTGGAGTAGTTGATAATGATGTGGGAGTGTACTCCGTCCAACAGTTTACAGAAATAGACAAAGGCAAGCAGTCCGAAGAGGACGGCAGGGAAGTAGGAAACCATGTGCATGGTGAAGTTACTCTCAATGCCTGCATGATAGTCGAAGAGAATGATACTGATAATGAGAGTAATGACAAACCAGATGGCATCCTTTTTGAAATTACAAGTCTCAAAGGCATGGTATTTGCGGCAGAGGAATCCCATGTAGTAAAATACCAATGACTTCGCAATGCCAATGACAACGAAATGTGGTGGCACATAACCTGCTTTGTGGGCAACATAGATACCCATTCCCACCAGGCACAATCCTCCCATCAGCCAGTTCCCATATTTGAGCCTCAGACATAAATCCAGTAGTAATCGCATGATAAACAGGGCGGCGATAAACCAAGTAACAGGATTCAGCTCACTGGCATATTCTGTATTTGCCTGCAGGAGCAAAGCACCATATATGGGACGCATAGCATCTGCGAGGTTGGGCATGCTTCCATGGTCACTATAGAATCTGATGAGCCAGTACGGGTAGAACAGGACATTATAAACGATGTAGGGTATTCCTAACTGGTACCAATATTTCTTCACCTCCTCTTTCAGGTTGGTGTGCTTCTTTTTCAAATACCCGGAGTTAAACATCAGGCATGCAAGAAGGAATACCTCAAAATAGGTAACGGGCTGATCACCTAAAGCGTGGGGTATATGGACAGGAATGACTAGTGCAACGGAAAGGAACTTTGCCCAGTCCATCCAATTAATTCTTGCATTCATGTTGCAAAGGTACTAAAAAAGTTTAGAGTTTAGAGTTTAGAGTTTAGAGTTTTTTGTAATTTTGTAGCGGTTATGGTAAAAGAACGGATACAGTATATTGATGCGATGCGGGGATTTACGATGATCCTCGTAGTTTACTCCCATATTTGTATCTTCTGTTTTAAGGAATATATGATAGCATTCAATGATATCTTATTCCTTTTGCGCTTGCCCTGTTTCTTTATGATCAGCGGTTGGCTGTTTTATAAAGCAACCAGGATATGGGATAAGACAACAATCCAGCAAGTCATTCACAACAAGTTCATGGTACAGATTATTCCCACCTTTATTTTTCTCGCATTACATGAAAGAACGAATTTCTTTCATCAGTTAGGTGCATTCAAGGGAGGGTATTGGTTTACCTTTGGTCTTTTTGTGTTCTTCTGTATTTATATTCTTTCCTCCGTATTATTCCGGCATAGTAAGTATAAAGATTGTTGGATGTTGTTCGTAGCTTTGATTATTTCGATGGCTGCCAGTTGGTATGATATGCATTATCAATCCGTTTCACCACTACTTGGAAAGGGTAGGGAAATCTTAGGCTTCTTAAGTTTTGTCACTTGGCGTTACTATATTTTTTTCTTCTTGGGGACCTTAGTGAAGAAGCATTTTGATATTTTTTTAGAATGGACTGAACGACACTTGGTATTTATTGCTGTTGTGGTAATGTTCTTCCTGCTGGCACATTCCCCTCGTACGGACTACTGGCCATGGGTTTATACCCGTTTTGTGGTGAGTGGCATCTGTGGTATGGTGATGGTCTTCACTTTTTTCCGTCAGTTTGCCTCCTGGTTTACCAAAGAGCGTCTATTAGGGCGTTGCTTACAATATGTCGGTACACGTACCTTGGATATTTATTTACTCCATTTCTTTTTCCTGCCAGAGTCGATGCTGCTCCTTAATCGAAAGTTGCTGGTTTACGACAATAAAGGGTTAGAGGTTGCCGTTGTATTAGGGGAAGCGTTAGTTGTATTAGCTTGTTGTCTGATGGTCAGTTACATCCTTCGTCTCAGCCCATTCTTAGCGAAATATTTGTTTGGCGTGAAAAAACTCTAAACTCTAAACCTTAAACTCTAAACTTTTTTGTACCTTTGCATCAAAACTATAAAGCTATGCATACACTGAAAGAGCTTAAGAAACTTGCCAAGGAGACATTATCTGGTCCTCAAACAAAAATAGCATTGTTGGGAGATACGGCGACACAGTTGTTATCTACCGCTATCCAAGGTGAGGCTGTCGCCAGAAGAATATCCGTGGAGTTCTATGAGGGAGAGTATAGTCAGGTAGAGCGTCAGTTGCTTGATACGACCAGTGAGTTGTATGACTTTAACCCAGATATTCTGATTGTCTTTCAATCTACCCATAAATGGTGTGAGCATCATAGTCTTCTGACTGCAGCCCAGCAGTCTGCCTTGGCAGACGAGCGTCTCGGTTTTATATCGACTATATGCCAGACCCCTCAGTTGGCAAACAAGAAGATTATCTATTTCAACTACCCGGAGATAGAAGACACTGTCTTTGGCAGTTATGCCAATAAGGTGGCAGAGTCTTTCACCTATCAGGTTCGTAAACTCAACTATGAGTTGATGAACCTTTCACAGCAGTATGCTAATTTGTTTGTCTGTGACATCGCCGGACTGCAGAATAAATTAGGGCGTGACATGATGTTTGCCTCTAATGTGTATGTCAGTACGGAGATGGTGCTAAGTCTGGATGCACTGCCATACGTTGCCTCCCGAGTGATGGATATCGTGGGTGCCATCAAGGGCCAGTTTAAGAAATGCCTGATACTCGACCTCGATAACACCGTATGGGGTGGTGTTATCGGTGATGATGGTCTGGAAGGTATCCAACTGGGGCATGGGCTGGGTATCGGTAAGGCATTTACCGAGTTCCAGATGTGGGTGAAGAAACTCAAACAGCGTGGTATCATCATTTGTGTCGCTTCCAAGAATAACGAGGACACAGCAAAAGAACCCTTTGAGAAGCACCCGGATATGATTCTCAAGTTGGACGATATTGCGGTGTTCATGGCTAACTGGGAGACGAAGGTGGATAATATCCGTGCTATCCAACAGATTCTGAATATCGGTTTCGACTCGATGGTCTTTTTGGATGACAATCCTTTCGAACGGAACATGGTACGGGAACATATTCCTGACATCACCGTCCCGGAGTTGCCTGAGGATCCCGGGGAGTATCTGGAATACCTTTACTCCCTGAATCTCTTTGAGACAGCTTCCTACAGCAATGCTGATAAAGACCGTACGAGGCAGTATCAGGTAGAGGCGAAGCGTGTGTCGCTCAGTAAGACCTTCACCAATGAAGCTGATTTTCTGAAGTCTCTTAATATGGTGTCTAAGGTGAGTGGCTTCACGAAGTTTAATACTCCCCGTGTTGCCCAGTTGTCACAGCGCAGTAACCAGTTCAACCTGCGGACGGTCCGTTATACTGAAGCTGATATAGAGGCATTGGCAGCAGATCCGAAGGTGATAGACCTGAGTTTCACACTGGAGGACAAATTCGGTGACAATGGTCTGATAGCGGTAATTATTATGAATGAGCAAGACACTGAGACCCTGTTTGTGGATACATGGTTCATGAGCTGTCGTGTGTTGAAGCGGGGCATGGAGAACTTTACCTTGAATACCATGGTAGAAGAAGCGAGAGCGAGAGGTTACAAACGCATCGTTGGAGAATATCTGCCGACACCAAAGAATAAGATGGTGGAGGAGCATTATCCCCATTTGGGCTTTACCCCCATCGCAGGTTCTCAGACAGCACAATATGTATTGGATGTCGAGACATATAAGTCTCGTGAGTGTTATATCGTAAAAGAGTAGAAAATGAAATGTCAGTTAGAGCATATCGGATATGTGACGGATGATATCTCCAAGACGGCAGCGTCCTTCCGTCTGTTAGGTTATAATGCGGGTGCGATAGTGAATGATGACACCCAGCGTACCCGTATCTGTTTTCTAGAGAAACAAGGTGATACCAAGATAGAGTTGGTGGAACCTTATGAAGACAACAAGACGATGCAGAAAATGCTGAAGCGGGGTGTCGCTCCGTATCATACCTGCTATCTGGTGGATGATATCGGTGCAGCCTATGAGGAGATGCTCGATAACGATTTCACACCTTTGTTTAAACCCGTTGAGGCTCCAGCCTTCGGTAATCGCTTAATCTGTTATTTCTTCAAGCAGGAAGTGGGATTGGTTGAATTGGTAAATCAACATAAGAAGTGATGACAACAAACAGAGAGCGTAATTTTGAGGTGATGCGGACAATAGCAATGTTTAGCATTGTCGTCTATCATTGTATGTGTCATGGTATTGGGAGTGAATATGCCTTTGATTTGCATCGTCCTGTTTCTTTGTGTAACTTCACGTTTTCAGACCTGTTATTAGCCTTAGGTAGTATAGCCGTCAACCTTTACGTGATGGTCTCTGGCTATTTCTTGGTATCATCGAAGTTCAAGGTCAGCAGAATCGTACGTACATGGGTAAGTGCATTCTTTTACTCTGTTTTTATTACCGTTATTTTTCAGGCATTGGCAGTAGAACCCTGGAGTATAATCACTTTTGGTAAGAGTTTCTTCCCTCTTAGTACAGATGCCTATTGGTTTGTTTCACAATATATAGGTCTTCTGATTCTATCCCCTTTCCTCGCTATGCTTGTCAAACAATTGTCTTACCGGCAATATGTGGCTTTGCTGATAGGAATGGGATTTATGGTTATGTCGGTCATTCCTGATTTCCCTTTAGGTAAACGGTTCAGTATTTCTCATGGTAATTCTGTATGGAGCTTTGTGTATCTGTTTTTTATCGCAGGTTTTATTCGTCTCCATCTGAAACATATACCTTACGGAAAATTACTGACAGTATTAGTGGGGCTGTTTTTCGTGACGATGGTGTCGGAGATGATCCTTGGCACTCATCATGGTGTGGGTCATCTTTTATGGTTCAATTACAACGGAATCATTTTGCTCTTCTCTGTAGTGGTCTTTATCTTTATCCGACAAATAAAGTTCCCAGAGATGGGGATATGGAACATAATGGTAAAAGTAGCACCCTATACTTTTGGAGTATATCTTATACATGACAATTTGTTGATGCGTGACTGGCTGTGGTCGACAATCGCTATGACATCTTATGCTGACCAATGGGTTTACCCGTTGGTAGTGATGGCGTCTTGTCTCTTCATATATGTGACTTGTACATTGATAGAGGTTGCCCGTAAACAACTCTTTGCTCTTTTGAGGATAGATGATATAATCCTCAAGTTAGATAGCTGGTCTTATTTTTCGAAGCTCTTTACTTAGTTTCTCCGAAAAGCGTTTGGCTCCTTCCCTGTTCAGATGACCGAAGTCATAGAATAGCTCTGCATGACCTACAAAGTCGCTGTCACGATAGTGGTCAAGAAATGGAATGTGATGCTTTTGGGCGAGTTTGCGAGGAAACTCAAAAACATCCTGTTGTGAGCAAACGTACATGGGTGATTCCACCATGATCAGACGGATATGGTGCTGTTGGCAGTCGTTGATGAAGCGTTCCAGTAATGTTATCTTGACAGAATCCTCTACGAAAGGGTATTCCTCCGCCTTGATACCGGTGGTGTCCATTACCCCGTCCATGGGCTTCCATCCTTTCAGGCTCCTGTCCATCGATCCAAACTTTCCTGTCAACAAACTGGGAAAACTGCCCGAATAGCGATAGACCCACGATAACTGGTATTTCCAGTAATTACCTGATTGTCTCAACATCTCATCACAGCCATCACTCATGCCACAATAAGGTGCCAGGGAATTGGCACGCTCAACATCGGAGTAGGGAGTCTTGAGCCAGTCACAAGGATGTATCTCGAAGATAATCGTCTGAGGTGTGTAACGAGTGAGGATATTACTTAACAAACCATAGTGGTAGTAGATGTTCTTAATGCCCCAGTCAGCAGTATTAAAACATCCCTTCCCTAATTCTTTCTCAAAGATGGCTGGTACATAGTGGTGAAGGCACCGGGAGCTGCCAAAGAAGAGGATAGGGTCACGGGTCGTCTCGTTGGAGTAACTGATTTTGTATTCATCGGTGGCATTTGACTGACTGTACAGGAAGCCTAATCCGAAACCCAGCAGTCTGTCGAACACGAAAAACAAGCAGGCAACGATGGCGATATGTAGGAGCAATTTCTTCATGGGTCAGAATTGGAAGTAGATGAACTGGTTGTTGTCGAAAATACCAAAGAGCAGGATGGCGATGATTTCCAGGGCAATGGTAAGCTCCCAGCGGTATGTCTCCGCAAACCGGGGAAGATAAAGCTTCTTGTTGGGAAACCACTCTTCCTGGAAGTCCACGTAGATAAGGGCGATGGAGCAGATGGCAGCATTGACCATCGTCGGCATGTCAAAGAACAATCCTCCGTTCCATGCCTCGGGGATACGGCAGAGGACAGCCCAGAACTCACTGATATCCGTGGAGTGGAACAGCATCAGACCGAAGGTCACTACTAAGTAGTTGCCCACCATCTTCATGGCGAAGGGCGAGGTTGGTAGTCCGTGGTTGTTCACCTTAATCTTGGTCTTCTTAAAGAACTGACCGCTGACCATGAGGGGGATATACCACAGACCATGATAGATACCGAAGAGAAAAAAAGTCCAATCAGCCCCATGCCACATGCCGATGAAGGTCATGTTCAGCATGATGGCGGCTATAGTACCATTCGTTCCCCAGTTACGTAGTTTGACGTTCAATGGCATAAACACATAATCGGTCAGCCAACTGGTCAGCGACATGTGCCAACGGCTCCAGTATTGAGAGATATTGAGGGTGAAGAACGGTCTTTTGAAATTCTCTGCAACCTTGAATCCTAACATCAGTGACACACCAATAGCCATCTCGCTATACCCACTGAAGTCAGCATACATTTGGAAAGGGTAGAGGAGGGAGGCAAAGAGAATCGATACGGCAGAGTGATGTTCGAAGTTATTCCATACCGCACTGATGTAGAGGTCCAGACGGTCGGCAATGCACATTTTCATGAACATGCCCCATAACACTCTTCGGAAACCGGTCATCAGATTGTCGGGGTTAAACAGCCGGCTCTGAGTCAGTTGCTTTAGGAATGGCTTCGGACGATCGATAGGACCAGAGAGAATTGTCGGAAAGAATGCGATGAAGTTGGCAAAGTTAAAGATGTTGTATTCGTGCCCTATCTTTCCGTGGTAGATGTCCAACGGATAGCTCATCAGTTTAAAGGTGAAGAAGCTCAGACCGATAGGTACGATGATATGTGAAGCCGTCCATGACA
>OMWH01000005.1:0-144271 GCA_900314755.1 uncultured Prevotellaceae bacterium
TATTATATATATATAATATATTATATATATATAATAATATAATTAAACATAAGGTCAGAATCTCAATTTCATTACTGAGATTCTGAGACTGAGACTATTTCAGTACGAGACAGTAGACAAGGAGGTCTAAAACCACCACCCTGAATCAGGGTAGTGGTTTTAGTCCTGGTAATACACTTTCTTCACTCGGTTGCTGACACTCGTCATCACCTCATAGGGGATGGTGTCGAGGACATCGGAGAGGACGGTGACAGGCAGATGCTCACCGAATATCTCCACGCTGTCACCCTCTTTGCAGTCGATATCCGTCACGTCAATCATGGCGACATCCATACAGATATTGCCGACATACGGGGCTTTCTGTCCGTTCACCAGACAGTAGCACTTGCCACGACCCAAGTGGCGGTTGAGACCATCAGCATATCCGATAGGAATAGCGGCTATCACACTGTCACGGGTCAGGATGCCCTTGCGGCTATAGCCCACCGTCTCCTCCTTAGGCACATGACGCAACTGGAGAATGGTGGTCTTCAGCGTTGAGACGGTATGCAGCATGCGGTTGTCACGGGGGTCCACACCATAGAGTCCCAGTCCTAAGCGGCACATATCCATCTGTCGCTCAGGGAAGTGCTCGATGGCAGCGGAGTTGTCCATGTGGCGCAGTATCTTATGGGAGAAAGCAGATTGCAGTTTCCTGCTTGCCTTGTCGAACTTCTCAAACTGCATGGCGGAGAAGTTGTCAAAGTCATCACTGTCAGAACCCACGAAATGGGAGAATACCGAACGAGGGATGATGGCATTCTGACGTTTCAGACGTGCGATGACCTCATCAATATCTTTCTCGGGGTCGAAGCCCAGGCGGTGCATACCAGTATCCAGTTTGATATGCACAGGTAAGCCGGTGATACCCTCTTTCTCTGCCGCACGAATCAGTGCGTCCATCAGTCGGAAGGAATACACCTCCGGTTCCAGGTCATAGTCGAACATGGTCTTGAAAGCAGTCATCTCAGGGTTCATGATCATGATGTTCTGAGTGATGCCATGACGACGGAGCGTCACACCCTCATCAGCCACCGCCACGGCGAGATAGTCGACACGATGGTCCTGCAGTGTCTTCGCCACCTCGACGGCACCGGCACCATAGGCATCCGCCTTCACCATGCACACCAACTTCGTCTCTGGCTTGAGGAACGAGCGGTAGAAGTTCAGGTTATCGACCACGGCATTCAGGTTGACTTCCAATATCGTCTCATGAACTTTCTGTTCCAGGAGCTCCGTGAGATGGTCGAAACCGAAGACACGTGCCCCTTTCAGGAGGATCACCTCATCATGCAGACTGCGGAACAGAGGACTGTCCACAAACTGCTGGACGCCCGGGAAGAAAGCCTTGTCGGCTACGGTAATCACATCAGCCTGCGACTGGATAGCCGTACCGATACCTATCAGGCGGTCGACACCCCGTTTCTGACAGAGGTCGCTGACCTCCCGGTAGAGTTCCGACTTATCCATACCCGTCTGCTGGATATCACTCAGTATCAGCGTACGTCGACGACCTTGATACTCTGGGCGACGATTCATAAAGTCGAGAGCGATATCCAGAGAGTTGATATCAGAATTATAGGAGTCGTTGATGAGTGTGCATCCATGCTGTCCCTCTTTGACCTCCAGACGCATGGCGACAGGTTCCAATTGAGACATCCTCGTATCCAAGTCTTCCGGTCTGACTCCCAAATAAAGGGCGATAGCAGCACAAGCAAAGGAGCATTCCATGGAAGCCTCATCGATAAAGGGGAGGCGATACTCACCCTGGGTTCCTTTATAGCAGTAGGATATGATAGTGGAACTCGGAGTACTCGGAGTACTAGAAATACTAGAGATATACAGCGGTGCCGACGGATTCTCCCTGCTCCACCCTATCTTCTCACCCTGATAACCAGAGCGACGGATGCAACGGCTGATGGTATCGTTGTCACTGTCATAGGCAATGACTTTCGCCCCATGGAAGAGCTGCAGTTTCTCCATACATTTCTCATCCATCGAGCGGAAATTCTTCTGATGGGCAGTACCTAAAGAGGTCAGAACACCGATGGTAGGCTGGATGATATCATGTAACGATGCCATCTCACCAGGCTCACTGATTCCCGCTTCGAAGATACCCACCTGAGTCTGTTCGTTCAACAGCCATACCGACAGGGGGACACCAATCTGGGAATTATAACTGCGGGGGGACCGGGTGACGACCATCTGTGGTGACAATATCTGGTAGAGCCATTCCTTCACCATCGTCTTGCCGTTAGAGCCTGTTATACCCACGATGGGGATGTCAAACTCGTCACGGTGACGCTCTGCAAGTCGCTGCAACGCCTCCAAGGGAGAGGGCACGACGAGGAAATTGGCGTCGGTGTGTTGAGAGGCAAACATGTCGTTTTCCACCACGAAGTTTCTGACTCCCCGCCTGTACAGGTCATCAATATACTTATGTCCGTCGTTCCGTTGGGAGCGAAGGGCAAAAAACAAAGTCTCTTCCGGGAAACACAAGGAACGGCTGTCTGTCAACAGCCATCCAATCTTGGCATCGGCATGTCCGATGCGACGGGCTCCAATGAGCGTTGTAATCTTTTCTATTGTGTAAATCATAGTGCAAAGGTAGGATATTTCTTTTTCAATTCCTCTACTTTTAACATTGTTTTATCCATAAATGCCTTATACTCCTCAGAATAGGGTTGGAAAGGCTTGTGATGCAGGGCGTTTTTGATGGGATGCCACTCCCGGAGGAACTCCTTGGCTGCCTCACTGAGATAGGTCTCTGACAGCCGTTCCCAGATATAGTCCACCGCCTGCTCTGAGGGATGCAGCATGTCTGCGGCATAGAAGCGGTAGTCACGCAACTCATCCATCACGATCTCGTAGGCGGGGAAATAACTAGGGGAACTAGGGAAACTAGTAGAACTAGGAATACTAGGAGTACTAGTTAGCTTATCCACTGCCATTAGCAGGGTGGCTTTGGAGAGCTGGCTCTCATGATAGCCGTATTTGCGATAACGGATGGGACTGACCGTCAGCACCACCTGTACGTCTGGACGACGCTCCCTCAGGATGTCAATGGCTTTCCCCAGATAGTCGGCACACTCATCTACGGTCAGCTTCTCTTCCTGGAAGAGACTCTGCGGTCGTTTCTCACAGTTGTCCACAATCTCTCCTGTCTCTTTCAGACGGTAGACATGATTAGTTCCTAAGGTCAGGAAGACGACACGAGGGGCATCGTCTGTCCGCTGGATGGTATGGAGGATGGAGGCAGGGTTATACATCACCCCGAAGGGATTGACTGTCGCCATGAACTTCTCTTCCACGAAACGCCTGCCGATATGGTCGGCAAAGCAGGAGCCCACAAAGAGCATCTCTTCGCAGGGCTCTATCCGGAAGGTCGGCTGAGGAATGTCAACAATCGTCCTGAACTCCATGTCCCTTTATGCTTTTTCCGATTTTCTATGTTGCAGATATGCCTGTACCGCCATACCTATCAGCAGCAATAACAGGATGCCCAGTGCCACATAGGCAATGGTCTCTGTCGTCGTGATACTCTTGGGGAAGAAACTCAGCACGATCTCATGCTTTCCGGGCTTGACAGGTAGGGCACGCAACACGTAGTTGACACGTCCGAGTTCCTGCTCCACACCATCCACCGTGGCTGTCCACCCCGGATAGTAAATCTCCGAGAACACGACGACACCACCCTTTCCTGACTCTACCTCGTAGGAGAGTTGGTTGGGCTCATAGCTCTTGATACGCACCACACTCAGCGTGTCCTGCGCGGTACTCTCTCCTAACTGCTCCTTGAACTTGGCATCGGCAACAGCCTCATGACGCAGGTTCAGCTTGGCAATCATATCAAGTTCCTGGTTGGCATTCTCGACATAGGTCACCTTGTCTACCAACCACGCATTGCCATAGGTATAGGGGTTCTCCACTGGAACGGTCTGACCACCCTGCAGCGGCAGGATGAAGTACTTCGTATTGAGCATGTTCAGCACAGGATAGATGGAGTCGCCCTTCACCCGTGTCATGTCACCCTGAGCCTCAGCAATGGCACCGTAGCCCTGCTCCATCTCTTCCGAGATATAAGCGTCGATGAGTTCCTGATAGCGACGCAACTTAGCGGCATGGTAGCCACCGATGCTCTTCACATAGAAGCTCGTCTCGTTCTCATTGAAGGTATTCGTGGCGAGGTTCAGCACACGGAAGTCAAGGGTCTTGTCCTGCAGGATATGGTCGATGGCTGTCGACTTCTGGACGGGTTCCTCACGGACTGTCTTCGACACAAACATCTCGTCGTTCAGATAGCGTTTGTTGACCTGCCACATATCAAACAGACAGAGCACGGTGAGCAGTCCCACGAGCCATTCAGCACGCAGTTTCTGGAATCTGTAGAGGAACAGGCAGACGGTACCTATCAAAATGATCATGAACGAACGCCAGCAGTCTGCCGTAAACACAGCGACACGCATCTCCGTCAGGTTCTGTACCAATGGAGCCAGTTGCTCTGCAGGTATCTGTCGCATCGCCTGCATCTCATTGATACTGATATACTCGGGGAAGAACAGTTTCGGCATCAGGGCAAACAACAGGGCGAGTCCTCCTGTCAGACCAAAGGCGATATATACGTATTTCACTTTCGTCCTCAGTATCTCAGGCTCGTCAATCACTTTCTTCAAGGCAAGCATCGCCAACAAGGGGATGGTGAACTCGGCAATGACGAGGATGGAGGCAACGGTACGGAACTTAGCGTACATCGGTATGTAGTCGAGGAAGAAATCCGTGAAAGGCATGAAGTTACGACCCCACGACAACAGGACGGAGAGGATGGTCACGGCAAGCAATGCCCATTTCAGCGGTCCTTTGACTATGAAGAGTCCCAGCACAAAGAGCATCAGCACGAAGGCACCCACATAGACAGGACCTGCCGTCATCGGCTGGTTGCCCCAGTACTGTCCTATCTGCTCGTAGATTCCCAGATAGTCGTTATTGGCATGCGCCATCGCCGTCTTACTGCGTACCATAGGCTCAGAGGCACCGCCCTTCGCATTGGGTACCAGCAGCGTCCATGTCTCATCGATACCATAGCTCCACTGGGTGATATAGTCACGGTCCAGTCCACTCGATGTCTGGTTGGCGGCATTCGCCTTCACCAACTCACTCTTGCCACGCATCGACTCCTTACCATACTCCCACGTATGATAGAGGTTCGACATGTTGATACATACACCTATCGCCGCACCAGCCAGACAGACACCTGTCGCCTTCAGCAGATGCTGCCACTCTTTCTTCCTTGCCCCTTCTATCACAAAAGCAATCACCATCGCCAGGATGACGAACAGGTAGTAGTAGGTCATCTGCACATGGTTGGCAAGTACCTCCAACGCACAGAACAATGCGGTGACTATCAAGCCCCAGGCATATTTTCCCCGATAGGCAAGTACCACACCTGCTATCATCGGTGGCAGATAGGCAAGGGCGATCACCTTCCAGATATGCCCTGCGGCAATGATGATGAAGAAATAGCTGCTGAACGCCCATACCACAGCACCCAGCGTGGCAAGATACCAACGGAAGTCGAAGGCACGCAACAGGATATAGAAGCCCAACAGGTAGGCAAAAACATACCATACGTTCTCCGGCAGCCACAGGTGATATGCCTTCTCCACCTTTGCCAGCGTATCCGTACTCTTATATGACGGAGCCGTCTGGTAGGTAGGCATACCGCTGAACACGGCATTCGTCCAACGGGTACGCTCTCCTGTCCGCTGATAGTATTCCGACGCTTCCTGTCCTGCCCCACGACCTGCCGAAGAGTCATGACGATAGAGGATACGCCCCTCGATGTCTGCAGGGAAGAAATAAGCGAATGAGATAACGGCAAATAACACTACTGCCACGATATCAGGCAGCCACTGTTTCAGATTCTTCATAACTGTTTTCTTAATTTCTGCGTGCAAAGTTACCAAATAAGTGAGAGAAATGCAAAAGAAAACAAGTTTTCTTCTCATTTCCGAACGAAAAGTAAGTTCGGCGAAGCCAAAGTTAACAAATAATTTGGTCTTCTTCTCACTTATTCGTATCTTTGCAATCCAAACAGTAAAAAAGACAATATGAAGATAGGAATTATCGTAGCAATGGACAAGGAGCTGAACCAACTGCAACAGCTCTTCAATCAGGACAACGTAAGGGTGGAGAAATGCGGTATCGGCAAGGTCAACGCCGCCCTTGGTGCCCAACGTATGATCTATGAGTTTCACCCTGATGTAATCATCTCCAGCGGCTGTGCTGGTGGTAATGGCGATGACATCAACATACAAGATATTATCGTCGGCTCAGAAGTCACCTATCACGATGTCTACTGTGGGAAGGCGATTGATGATATCACCGTCTACGGACAAGTACAAGGACTTCCCGTCCGCTATACTCCAGAAAAATATCTGCTGGAGAAAGCCACTCAACTCTCAGCCCTCAACCCTCAACTTACCCTTCACCAAGGACTGATCGTCACTGGTGACTGGTTCGTGGACTCGAAGGAGAAGATGCGCAGCATCATCGAGAAGTTCCCTGAGGCAAAGGCTGTTGACATGGAGTCGTGTGCCATTGCCCAGACCTGTTATATCAACAAGGTACCGTTCATCTCCTTCCGTGTCATCAGCGATATCCCTCTGCGTGACACCGATGCCTCACAGTATCACGATTTCTGGAACACCATCGCCGACAACTCTTTCCAAGTCACCAAAACTTTCGTAGAGTCATTGTAGGTCTCACTCCTCCCCATAATGGATGCTATAAAAGGAAAGTATCTTAGTCCGTGAGTTTCTTCTTGAGTTTCTTGAGTCCCTTCTCTATATTCTTCTCTTTCTCGCGGGCTTCCTTTTTCTTACGCTTCTCTTCCTTACGAGCTTCTTTCTCCCGTTTCTTCTGTTCCTTCTTCAGCTGCTTCTCCATCTTGCGAGCCTCCTTGGCGGCTTCCTTGGCAGCCTTCTTCTCGCTCTTCTTCTCCGCTTTCTCCTTGGCAGAAGCCTCCAAGGCATCACGCAGCATCTGCTTGTCGAAGGTAAAGACATGACCGAGGATACCCAATGACAGGATCTGCGTCTCGTCACCCATCTTCACATGAGTGGTGTTACAGACAAGGTAGTTGTCCACCTCCAGTTTCGAGTTCAGCGCCACCTCGATGGTCTTGTTGACGATACCCTTTCCCAGGTCTGTCAGCACGTTATCGCCCATCCGTTCTGTTGCTTCCTCGTCGACATACTCCTTCACAGCCTCCATCATCGCCTTCTTATGCGCTTTCTTATCGGGGACTGTCTTTGCCATTGCCACCACAGCGACAATGACAATGATACCTATCAGTAGTTTCTTCATTTCTTTCTTTTTTAATGATTCGGGTGCAAAGTTACAATAAATCGAGAGCAGAACAAAAAGAATTCATTCTTTTTTTATGCCGAGATGAAGTAACTTATCCAAAGTTACAATAAATATTGTAAATCTGCAATGATTCCTGGAAAATCTGTTGCTTAGCGCTTGATGGAGAAATGGAAGCAGAGACCACCCTGTGGCGCATTCTCCACAGTGATGCTGCCCCCATGCAGCAGGACGGCATTCTTGACGATTGCCAGTCCTAAGCCAGTGCCACCCATGGAACGGCTGCGTCCCTTGTCTAAGCGATAGAAGCGTTCGAAGAGACGAGGCAGATGCTCTGGAGGAACACCATTCCCGTTATCGCTGAAAGTGAAGTCCCAATACTTTCCGTTGGGCTGTGCTGATATTTCTATCACAGTCCCTGTGCCCGCATAGTTGACGGCATTGTCTGTGAGGTTGCGGAAGATGCTGTAGAGCATCGCTGTATTACCATTGACACAGATATCCTCAGGCAGGCAGTTATGCAGTGTCATCTGCTGGCGCTCCAACGCCAACTGTGTCTCTTCGACGATGTCAGAGACCAGCTCGGAGATGTTCACACGCTCCCGGGTAAGACGGTCTGCCGCATAGTCCATCTTGTTCAGGGTAGAGATGTCCTGCAGCAATGCTGTCAGTCGCTGCGCCTGGATATTGGTGCGCTCGATGAACTTCTTCTGCTGCTCCTCCGACATGTCAGGATTCTGCAGGATAGTGTCCGTATAACCGAGGATACTGGCAACAGGTGTCTTCAACTCGTGGGAAATATTCTGTGTCAGTTCCCTGCGCATCGCACTCTCTTTCGCCAGCTGTTCACGACTGATGCGCTCGTCCATCCGCTTGGCATAGCGGTATAGGATAAAGCCAAGCAGACACATCACGATGATGGAGAAGATGAACAGATGCAGGTCGTTAGTGTCATTTAATGGTGCTATCACCTTCCTCTCGTAGTCGTCAAAGAGGATGAAGACAACTACATTCGTGAGGAATATAGCCATCACACTGAACCACATCTTCCTGCCTTCCGACACTTTCTTCATACACAGAAATAATAACCATAACCCATACGGGCAATGACACACGAGGAGTAAGGACCTATCTTCTTACGCATGCGAGTGATGCTGACATCAACGGCACGACCTGTCACGACGACATTCTCCGGCCAGACCGTTTCGATGAGTTGCTGGCGGGAGAACACCACGCCCTGATGACTCAGCAACAGCCACAGCAGCTCGAACTCCGTTCTGGTGAGTGACACTTTCTTGCCGTCGACAGACACTGCCTTCTTGTCGGCATTGACTGTCAGTCCCTTGTAGGTAAGGACGTTCAACGTCTGAGGTTGTGTACGGCTGAGTACGGCATGCACCCTTGCCTGTACCTCGCGGATGGAGAAAGGCTTGGTGATATAGTCGTCAGCACCCAGTGCAAAGCCATGCAGTGTGTCGTCCTCCGTATCCTTCGCCGTCAGGAAGATAATGGGAATGTTCATTGTCAGAGGCTGTTCCTTGATGGTCTTCGACAACTCAAAGCCCGACATCCCCGGCATCATCACGTCGAGCAACAGGAGATGGAATGCAGACAGGTCTTTTTGCAGCGCCTCCTCGGCAGAACAAGCAGTCTCCACCAGGTAGCCTGCTGACGAGAGGTTATAGCTGAGAATCTCACACAGGTCGCTCTCGTCATCAACGATCAGAATTCTCTTTTGTTCCATAGACGCTGCAAAGATACAAATTATTTTCCAAATCTCGCCTGTACGACATTGACAACATAATCGCCCAGTTTCTCACACTCGTTGATCATGTCGATATAGATGGTGCCCATGGTATAGTCATATTCCCGTTCGTTGATGTCACGGATATTATCCTCTTTGAACTTCTTGCGCATCTGGTTGATCTCGTTCTCGATACGGAAAGTGTCCTTGGTGTCATACTCCTCACGACGACCGCCCAGGACGAGGTTCATCTGCGTCAGGGCATCGTCTGTCATTGCCATCATCGCACGCAACCGCTGATACTGCGTTTCAGTGAAGTCCTTGGGTGCCTCCTGTCTGCGGTTCAGTGTCCTGGCGAGGTTGTAGCAGGCATCACCGATACTCTCCAGCTCACTGATCTCACGCAACATCATGCGTACCTTCTCCTTGGTCTCGTCACTCAGATGGTTCATACTCACCTGGTCCAGGAAACGTGCGATCTCCATCTCTGTCTTGTCGGTGATGTCCTCTTGGTTCTCTATCTCGCTGAACAGATGGGTAAATGCCTTGTCGTCATGCTCGTCGAGGAGTTTCTTCACCTTTCCGAACATCTGCTGGACACGCTGTCCGAAGAAAACGGTCTCCTTCTGTGCCTGGTAGACAGAAATCTCAGGGGTCTGTATGAGGTTCGACTGAATATACTGCAGACGGAACTCCTCACGCTTGGGCTGCTCACCCTCAGGCAACAGCCAGCAGACAACACGCTCTAACTGGGGAATCAGACCGATGAGGATAGCCGTGTTGGTGATGTTGAAACAGGTATGGAACGTTGCCAGTACCACAGGGAGACGTGTCGCCTGCCCTCCGACGGCAGGGTCATAGCCCACCAGACTGCATACCAAATCCACGAAAGGATAGAAGACACAGAGCACCCATATCACACCAAACACATTAAATAACAGGTGGGCAAGGGCTGCACGCCGTGCTGGGATGCCTGCTCCCAGGGCAGCAAGGTTGGCAGTAGCCGTCGTACCGATATTCTCACCCATCACCAAGGCAATACCTAGATAGATAGGCAGCACCCCTGTGGAACAGAGGAGGATGGTGATTGCCATCACTGCCGCCGATGACTGGACGATGCAGGTGATGACAGTGCCGATGGCAAGGAAGGCGAGGATGGTCCAATAGCTGTTGGTGTCAAAAGAGGCAAAGAACTGGACGACAGAGGCGTTATGCTCCAGGTCCATCTCTTTGCCTGCCGTGCTCAGCATCACTAAGGAAAGGAACATGAAGGCGATGCCAAACAGGAAATCACCGATGTACCGGTGCTTTTTCTTGTAAATCAATACCATCCCTGCGAAGAAGGCAGGAAACACCACATTGGTCAAGTCCACGTTATAGCCAAGTGACATGATCCATGCCGTCAGCGTTGTGCCGATGTTGGCACCCATGATGACGGAGATGGCTTGCGAGAGTGTCAGCAAACCGGCAGAGACAAAGGATACCGTCATCACTGTTGTCGCTGATGAGGACTGCACGGCACAGGTAACAAACGTTCCTGTCAGCATTCCTGTAAACCGGTTGGTTGTCATGGCTCCGAGGATGTGGCGTAGTTGGGATCCTGCCATCTTCTGTAGGGCGTCACTCATCATGCGCATGCCGAAAATCAGCAAGCCTAATGAGCCTAACAATTTTAGTATAATCCAGTAATAGTCTTCTTGCATATCTTTAACTTTCTTGCTTTCTCGCTGCAAAGTTAATAGTATGATTTAAGAAACACCCCTAAAAACAATTACAATATGGTTACATCTGATGTCGCAACCATATTGTAATTAAAAAAGAAGGGTAAAATGGTACCTATCGGTTGTATTTCTTCAACAGTCCCTTGACAAGTTTGCCATAGACCTTGACAACATCGTCAGGCCAGGGACCTGTGGCATTGGCACGTGGCAGGAGCATAGAGCAGCTCTCATTCTTGTCGCTGATAGACCAGCATATCCAGCTGACACCCAGGCGCTCACAGAGCTGAATCCATTTCTCCTCGCTCTCCGGGTCTATCTTACCATCACCGGAAGCCTCAGTGGCACCACTCTCAGAGATGAACACGGGAATACCTTTCTTCACGGCATCCTCCATGCGGTCACGCAGGTAGTCACCATGGGTGGCGGCATAGAAATGGACGGTATACATGATGTTCCGGAAACCAGTCAAAGGACTCTCTGCCACCAGGTGGATGTCCTGATCCCAGTGTGGACAGCCTACCAGCACGACATTGTCAGGGTCGTACTTGCGAATCTCGCCAATCACCTCGGTGGCATATTTCTTCAGGTCAGCCCATGTGTCCTCCACAGGCTCGTTGTATATCTCGTAGATGACATGCGGGTATTTGCCGTATTTCTTTGCCATCATACCGAAGAACTTCTTCGCCTCGGCAGTCTTCATCTCGTGGGAGTGCCAGTCGATGATGACATAGACGTTGTTCTTGATGGCGGCCTCGATGACATTGGTCATGCACTGCAGGGCAAACTGCGGGTTCTCCAGGTAGTTGTCCTCAATCATGATACCCATGGCAGCACGTACCACACTGGCATTCCAGTCCTGCTTCAGTGTCTTCACCGCTTTCTTGTTGTAGAAGCGGGGCCAGATGTTATGCCATCCGAAGCTGACACCACGCAGGATGACGGGTTTGCCTTGCTGGTCACACAGTTGTGCGCCCTTCACTTGTAACTGTCCCCATTTCTTCACGGGGTCTTGAGCGTATGCGCTGACAGCGCATACCATAAGGATGATGGTTAATAGCTTTTTCATATTAGTTTAGAATAAAGATATAGTATACAGATAAACGACAGCCGCTGGAATGGCAAGCAGCGAGGAGTCGAAACGGTCAAGCATACCGCCATGACCGGGCAGGATGCTGCCACTGTCCTTGATGCCGAGGGTGCGCTTGAAGAGACTCTCCACCAAGTCACCCCATGTGCCGAAGACAACGACGACGAGTCCTAATCCAATCCACTGGGGGATGGTGAGCAGCTGTCTGCATATCCATGGTTGCTGTTCAGCATCCAAAACGGTCATGTTGTCCATATAGCCGATACCCCATGCTGCCAGCAGCACGAAGATGGCACCGCCAATACTGCCTTCCCATGACTTTCCTGGGCTGATGCGTGGGAAGAGTTTATGACGACCTAACAGGGAACCTACGCAGTAGGCACCAGTGTCGTTGACCCACAGGAAGATGAATACCGACAGGGGCAACAGGGTATTGAAAACCACCAGCCCGTCAGGTGACGCATTGAACGCCAGTACGTTCAGCAATGAGAAGGGAAGGGCGATATACAGCTGCGAGAGCATGGTGTATGCCCAGTCATTGATGGGGTCTTCCTGTTTGAGATACAACTCTGCCACCAGCAGATAGAGTATCGTCACCAGATAGGGGATGAACACCACCGATTTTGCCGCTCCGCCATAGATGTCACTGCAATAGTACGTCATGGCAAAGAAGAAATACACACCTGCCACGGTACAGATGAAACGGTTGACGGTTACCCCGGGACGTGCGTTGACCAGACCGGTAAACTCCCACACCGTCAGTCCTGTGACGATGGCAAATAACAATACCATTGCCTCAGGACGGAGAAAACTCGCTACAACGGCAGCTACGAAGATAATGCCGGTAATGGCTCTGACAATAAAATTTTTCATAGGCTTATTCTTTGTTCTCGGTATTCTCGGAGGACTCTGAGTGCCCGGCGTTCTCTAACGCTTTCGCATTAGCTTCTGCCTCCAGCTCTTTCGCTCTCTCCTCAGCCATGCGCTCAGCCTCAGCACGCTGCTGTGCCTCTAACAGCTCCTCGGCACGACTGGTCCAGGGACGCTTGCCGAAGATTTCCTCGACATCGTCAGCGAAGATGACCTCACGGTCCACCAGCAGCTGAGCAAGACGGGCATGCCCCTCTTTGTGCTCAGTCAGGATCTTCTTGGCACGCTCATACTGCTCGTTGATCATCTTCAGCACCTCATCATCCATCACTTTCGCTGTTGTCTCAGAATAGGGGCGCTGGAACGAGTATTCGTTATTGTTATAATAGCAGACGTTAGGCAACTTGTCGCTCATACCAGCATAGGCTATCATACCGTATGCCTGCTTGGTGGTACGCTCCAGGTCGTTCATGGCACCTGTGGAGATTTGTCCTACGAAGAGTTCCTCGGCAGCACGGCCACCTAACAGGGAACACATCTCGTCGAGCATAGCCTCCTTGGTCTGCAACACACGCTCCTCTGGCAGATACCAGGCGGCACCTAATGCCTGTCCACGTGGCACGATACTTACCTTGACGAGGGGGTTGGCAAACTCCGTAAACCAAGAGATGGTGGCATGACCAGCCTCATGGATGGCGATAGAGCGCTTCTCTGCCTCTGTCATCACCTTCGTCTTCTTCTCCAAGCCACCGATGATACGGTCTACCGCATCAAGGAAGTCCTGCTTGCCGACATTCGGACGGTTATGACGAGCGGCTATCAGGGCAGCCTCGTTACATACGTTGGCAATATCAGCACCCGAGAAACCGGGAGTCTGACGTGCCAGGAAGTCGATGTCCAGATTCTCGTCAAGTTTCAGGGGTTTCAGGTGTACCTGGAATACCTCCTTACGCTCATTGAGGTCTGGCAGGTCGACATGTATCTGACGGTCGAAACGACCAGCACGCATCAGGGCGGAGTCAAGCATGTCGGCACGGTTGGTGGCAGCAAGGGTGATGATACCACTGTTGGTACCAAAGCCATCCATCTCTGTCAACAGGGCGTTCAGCGTATTCTCACGCTCGTCATTACCACCCATGGCAGGATTCTTGGAGCGGGCACGTCCGACGGCATCTATCTCATCGATGAAGATAATACAGGGAGCCTTCGACTTTGCCTGCTGGAACAAGTCACGTACACGACTGGCTCCCACACCCACGAACATCTCCACGAAGTCGGAACCACTCATCGAGAAGAAAGGAACACCAGCCTCACCGGCAACAGCCTTGGCAAGCAGTGTTTTACCTGTTCCCGGAGGACCTACCAGCAATGCTCCCTTGGGGATTTTTCCACCTAAGTCGGTATATTTCTGCGGGTTCTTCAAGAAGTCCACAATCTCCTGCATCTCCTGCTTGGCACCAGCCTGACCGGCAACGTCCTTGAAGGTGATTCCTAAGGAACCGCCCTTCTCATACATCTGTGCCTTCGACTTGCCGACGTTGAAGATGCCACCGCCTCCCATGCCTCCGCCTCCCATGCGGCGCATGATGAACATCCAGACAAAGATGAGTCCGGCGAAGAAGAGCACGTTCATGATGATGGAGTTGAAGAACTCACTCTCCCGCTGGTTGTTATACGACAGTTCTCCACTGAACTTCTTCTGCTCACGTGCCTGGTTGACAAACAGTTCCACCTGGTCCACAGAACCGAATTCCACAGATACGGTAGGCTCTTTGCCCGTCGCCTTCACCCCCTGATGGAACACATCACGGACATGCTCGGGCTTCACGTACATCAGAAGAGTATTCGTATTCTTGTTGACAACGATCTTCTGGGCATAGCCCTTCATGACCCATGTCTTGAAATTGCTGTACGACGTGGTGGTCTGTACACTTGAGTTCTCGTTGCCGTTGGTGAAATAAAGGACACCAAGGGCAATAATCGCCATCATATATATCCAGTTCATATTGAACTTGGGCATATTCATCTTGGGCTCGTTATTAGGTTGTTTATCCATAATTCTTCGTTAATCCAAGTCGGGGATATTGGTCAGATCGGCATCCTCCCACAGATGCTCCAGGTCATAGTAGGCACGAACGTCAGGCAGGAAGATATGCACCATGACATCGGTATAGTCCATGGCAACCCATTGGGCGTTCTCCAGACCAGCCACTGCCGTAGGCTTCTCCTGCTGCTCCTTGCGTGCAAACTCATCTACCGACTCAGCGATAGCCTCTACCTGCGAGGGGGAGTTTCCCTGACATATCACAAAATATTGGCAGATAGCCCCTTCGATACCTTGCATATCGACAATGACAATCTGCGATCCTTTCTTCTCTTGTATTCCTTTTTTGATAGTCTCAACCAGTTGTGTTGATGCTTCCATTTAATATTAATAATGTGTTACAGCCGACAAAGGTACGAATTATTTTCGGATTTTTCGCCTTTGTATCGAATTTTTCTTATCTTTGCAAAAAGAATGTAACTGTGATGATGAGAAAAACAACTGTGACAATGATTGGGAGGGGGATGATGTTCCTCTTGCTGTTCATGGCTTCTCCTGTCTCTGCCCAGGAGCGTGCCGAAGTATTGCTGGAGACAACAGAGGGGAATATCCGTATCGCCCTCTATAACGAGACACCGCTGCATAGGGATAATTTCCTGAAGGTGGTGGGGATGCAGCTCTATGACTCGCTACTGTTCCATCGGGTCATCAAGGACTTCATGGTGCAGAGTGGTGACCTGAACAGCAAGCATGCGAAACCGGGTGTACTGTTAGGTACTGGGGAACTCGACTACACCACTGAGGCTGAGTTCCGGCTCCCACAACTGTTCCATCGCCGTGGTGCCGTAGCCGCTGCCCGTGAGTCTGACAAGGTGAATCCCGAGCGCCGATCTGGTGCCTGCCAGTTCTATATCGTATGGGGAAAACTGTGGGATGACAGACGACTGGCGAAGGTGCAGGAGCGGCTTGACACACTGACCAATGGCTCAGTAAAGATTACCCCTGAGATGGCTGAGGTCTACAAGACTGTTGGAGGCACCCCTCACCTGGATGGACAATACACTGTCTTCGGGGAGGTTATCGAGGGGCTAGAGGTGGTTGACCGCATTCAGCAGGTGGCTGTCGACAAGAACGACCGTCCGCAACAGGATATCCGTATCTTACGTGCTACTATCACCAAAAATCCCTTCGCTCCAGCTCCAAAACCAGCGAAAAAGAAACAAAATTCACGTCGGAAGCAAAAAAAGTAGCTAAAATTTTTGCACATTCCGAAAAAAGCAGTACCTTTGCAACCGCATTTCGGAAATGAGGTGCTGACATTGGGGTATGGTGTAATGGTAACACTACAGATTCTGGTCCTGTCATTCTTGGTTCGAGTCCGAGTACCCCAACACAAAAAAAGGCTTCCTGGTTGGAAGCCTTTTTTGATGTCAGTACATCACTTATTCTTTCTCACTGTTCTCTGCGTCAATCGCTTTGATCTTGTCACGCACGAGCTGTACCTCATCCTTCAGTTTCTGCACCTTGCGGTTCATCTCGTCGATAAGGGAGTTACCCTTCTTCGAGGCAGCATTGAGGAAACCGAGGTTGTTCTCGTAGGTCTGCACCTCTGACTTCAACTGCTCATACTGGCGCATCAGGCGTGCACGCTCGTTGTCAAGGGCGTTACCACCACGCTCAGCAACCTGCTTGAGGTTATCCTTGAACTTATTGAGGCGACGCTTGGCGACAGTGATGTTCAGCTCTTTGTAGAGTTTGTCAACCACTGCGTGGTATTCCTCATAGACCTTATCCTTCTCCTTGAAGGGCACATGACCGATTGACTGGTATTCCTCCACGAGTTGCTGGACTTTCTCCTGCAAACCGTCACCAGCCTCCTCAGCGGCAGCTTTGAGCTGTTCGATAATGCTGCGCTTCTTCTCCAGGTTCTGGTGCTCCTCACCACGTCCGCCGACACCTGCGGCATTACGTGCCTCAAAGAATTTGTTGCATGCCGTGAGGAACTCCTCCCAGAGCTGGTCACCCAGTTTCTTGGGCACCATGCCGATGGTCTTCCACTCACGCTGCAGGTTAATCAGTTTGTCGCTGGTCGACTTCCAGTCGGTAGAGTCCTGCAGTGCCTTTGCCTTCTCGATGAGTGCGCGTTTCTTTTCCGCATTCTCCTTGAAGTTCTCCTTCAGTCCCTTGAAATACTCCGCCTTACGACCGAAGAAGTCATCACAGGCAGCACGGAATCGCTCGAATATCTTGACATTCATCTTCTGAGGAGCAAAACCGATGGTCTTCCACTCCGCCTGAATGGCAATAATCTCTTTGGTATGACGCTCCCAGTCAGCACTTCCCTTGTTCTCTTCTGCGGCAATAGCCTCCACCTTCTCACAGAGAGCGGTCTTACGGGCGAGGTTATCCTCCTCTTTGGCACGCAACTGCTCGAAATGCTGCTGGTGACGCTTGTTGATGACAGTAGATGCTGTCTTGAAGCGGGTCCATATCTCCTCACGCAACTCCTTGGCAACAGGACCTATCTCACGGAACTCCTGATGGAGTTTCTGCAACTGATGGAAAGCACTGATGACCTCCGGCTCGTCAGCAAGTTTCTCGGCAGCCTCGCAGAGCTTGGTCTTCAACTCCAGGTTCTTCTTGAAGTCGTACTCACGAGCCTCACTATTGAGTTTCAGCAAGTCATAGAACTGCTCCACATAGAGCTGGTAGTTACGCCACAACTCACTGGCTTTCTCGGCAGGAACATTCTTGATTTCCTTCCATTCCTCCTGCAGTGCCTTGAACTCCTTATAAGACTTGTTAGCCTCTTCCGGAGAAGTGACCATCGCCTTGATCTTCTCGATGATGTCGAGCTTCTTCTGCAGGTTGTCCTGCTTCTCCTGCTCCTGCTCCTTGAAGAGCTTCTGGCGCTTTTCCTTGATGATACCCATCTCTGCCTTGAAAGCCTCCTCGTCCTCATCAGGGAGAATCTGGTAAGCCTCCGGGTCGCCACCACCATCGATATATTCTTTCAGACGTGCCTCCCGCTCTGCGACATGCAGTTTATAGAAGGCAGTCTTCAGATAGTCTACCTCCTCTTTCTGAGGCACTTCATCCCCTTGGGCAATCTCACGGGCTCGTGCCAGTACCTCTTTCTTGGTCTGGTACTGCTTACGCTCATGTCCTGCTGGCGCAGCCTCCTCAACAGGAGTTGCTTCCTCTGCTGGTGCTGCTTCCTCCGCAGGTGCAGTCTCCTCCGCAGGAGTTGCCACTTCCTCTACTGGGGCAGTTGCCTCGGTTTCTACTATGTTCTGTTCCACGTTCTGCTCTTGTTCGAGAGCTTTTTCTTGAGAGTCCATCGTCTAAATGTTTTAGTTCATGAAAATGGTTAGTACACACATATCAAGGTACAAACTTATTAAAAAAATCTGAAAGTACCTAATTTTTTGCCAATTATTTTCTAAAAATGGGCTAAATCAGCCGTTTATGACGGAAGAAAAGCCATGAAACGATGGAAATTACGAGTGATATGATGATAGCAATGATGAATCCGACAGGACTGCTTTCCATACCGTTGACGAGGTTCATTCCGAAGAAACTGGAGATCAGCGTGGGCAACATGAGGATGATGGTCACAGAGGTCAGCGTACGCATGATAGTGTTCATGTTGTTGTTGATGATACTCTGGTAGGTGTCCATGGTCGACTCGAGGATGTTCGAGTAGATATTGGTGGTCTCGCGTGCCTGTGTCATCTCAATCGTCACGTCCTCAATCAGGTCTGCGTCCAGCTCGTCGATCTGCAACTTAAACTTCAGTTTCGACAACAGAGTCTCGTTGCCTCGGATGGAGGTGTTGAAATACGTCAGCGAGTCCTGCAGGCGTGACAGTCCTATCAGGCTCTCGTTGTTCACCTCCTTGTCAAGGTTACGCTTTGCTTTCTCGATGAGGAGTGATATCTGCTTGAGTCGTTTCAGATACCACACGGCACTGGAGAGGAACAGCCGGAAAATCATGTCGACATAGTCGGTGAATCCCGCACCACGTTTCTGCTGATACGACAGGAAGTCGATCATCATATTCGTCTCATAGTAACATACCGTGATGGTGACATCCCGTTTGTGGATGATACCCAGAGGCACCGTCGTATAGGGAGTGCGTGAGCGTACCTCCTTGACGTAAGGGATACGCAGGATAATCAGCATCCATCCGTCGTCGTACTCATAACGTGCACGCTCGTCGGTATCGCTGATGTCGGAAAGGAAATAGTCGGGAATCTGATACTGTTCTTCCAGCATCTGGATATCCTCTTCCGTTGGACACGTCACCTGTATCCAACAATTAGGCTGCCAAGCGTCAATCTGGCTGAGCCCTCCTGTAATGTTCCAGTAAGTCTTCATAATGCTAATCCTTTTTAAAACGGTCTTAGCGGCAAGAGGATTAGCGGTCTTGCCTGCCGTCCTCATGCCTTACGAATTGTAATGATTCGCCGGGTAATCGTCCATTTTTTTGTTACTATTTTGGTTATTCGGTTGCAAAGATACGAATAAGTGAGCAAAGAACAAAATAAATTCATTTATTTTTTCTTTCGAACGTGAGAAGTCAAAGGTAAACGAAAAAAGTCGCAGAGTCCAAAGAATCTGCGACTTTTTAAGAAATTTATTTCGCGGGGATATTCTCCAACGTCTTCTTCAGGAGTTCCCAGAAGGGAGCCACCGTCTCGATGAGGGCTCGCTCACTGGTCGTGTGGGGTGACTTCATCGTAGGACCGAAGCTGACGACATCGAGGTGCGGATACTTACCCAGGATGACGGAGCATTCGAGTCCCGCATGGTCGACCTGGATGATACCATCCTTGCCGAACAGTTGCTTATACTCTTTCAGCAGCAAGTGCAGGATGGGAGACTCCGGGTTGGGGTCCCATCCGCCATACGAGCCGGCTGTCTCCACCTTCATGCCCGCCATGTTGAAACAGCTCTCCAGCATCTTCACGACATAGTCCTTCATATCCTCACGGCTGCTTCGAGCCAGTATCTTAATGAAGGCATGACCGCCTTCGATATCGATGATGGCGAGGTTACTGGAGGTCTCCACCACGTCGGGATAGGAGGGTATCATACGTACCACGCCGTCATGACAGGCGTAGATGGCGTTGATGAGGTTGTCTTGTATCTCGACAGGAACCTGCATGGCAGGGGTGGCTGTCTTCTCGGCATAGAACTTGATGTCGCTCTCAATGCCCTTGTACTCATCCTTGAAGTCGTCAAGCCAGTTGTCGACCAGTTCCTGAAGGGCATCCATGTTCTCCTTGGGCAGGGTGAGCACCACCTCTGCCTTGTAGGGGATGACATTGCGTACCTTACCGCCATGCCAGGAGGCAAGACGGGCATCCAGCTCTTCCACAGCCTCACGGACGAAACGAGCCATCAGCTTGTTGGCATTGGCACGTCCCTCGTGGATCTCCAGACCACTATGTCCACTGCGCAAGCCCTTCAGGGTGACACATACGGCAACATCCTCCGGGTCTGTCTCCACCTCTTTGTAGTCAAGGGTGGCAGTGATGTTGATACCGCCTGCTGAGCCGATGACGAACTTACCCCAGTGCTCTGAGTCGAGGTTCATGAGGATATCGCCCTGCAACTCACCGGCAGGCAGGTCGTTGGCACCATACATACCCGTTTCCTCGTCGCGGGTGATAAGGGCATCGATAGGACCGTGCTTCAGTGTCTTGTCCTCCATTACAGCCATGATGGCGGCAACACCCAGTCCGTTGTCAGCACCCAGTGTTGTTCCCTTTGCCCTTACCCAGCCACCGTCAATCCAAGGATGTATAGGATCGGTTTCAAAATTGTGGTTGGACTCGGTGTCACGCTCGGGAACCATGTCCATATGAGCCTGTAGGATGACACCCTTGTGGTTTTCCATTCCTGGTGATGCAGGCTTACGCATTACGATATTGCCGGCAGGGTCTTTGAACACCTCCACGCCCACTTCTTTTCCGAAGTCGAGCAGGAATTGTTGGATTTTCTCAAGATGTCCACTGGGACGTGGCACCTGTGTGAGTGCGTAAAAGTTTTTCCATACGCACTTAGGATTCAGATTTTGAATTTCACTCATAGTTTATAGATTTTTTAGATGTAAAGTTCAGCGCTACCCATGCATAGATGCCCAGCAGGATGACCAGCATGGTCTGGACGGTATGCACGATGAGGACGAAACAGAGGGCGCTCTCATCAGCGATACCATAGAGTATCAGCATCGTCTTGACGGCGAAATGCCAGGGACCGGCACCATTGGGAGTGGGTACGATGACGGCGATGGAACCTACGATAAAGGTCACCAGCGCACAGCCCAGTCCCAGGTCGGCGGTGAAATCGAAACAGAAGAAGGTGAGGTAGTAATGCAGGAAATAGCTCACCCAGATGCCGAGTGTGAAAAACACGAACAGCGGGATGTTACGCACGTCCTTCAGGGAGATGACACCCTCCCAGATACCCTTGAAGGTCATCTTCACCTTATTATATATAGAGAGCTTGCGTAACAGGAAATGCAGCAGGATGAGAATGGCGACGGCTGAGATGGCTGCCACCAGATAGCCTGCCCATGAGAAACCATGCAGGATGGTCTGCAGATTGGTTCCCGTCTTGCGGAAGAACATGCCGAAGGTACTCATCTCCAACAGCAGTACGATGACGGTGATACCCATCACCAGCAGCGAGTCGATGGCACGTTCGGTCACCACCGTACCCAACGCCTTCGCAAACGAGATGTTGTCGTAGCGTTTCAGCACCCCGCAGCGTGTGAACTCTCCCACCCGGGGAATCACCAGCGAGGCGGCATAGCTCAGGAATACCGCATGGATGCTGACAGATGTCCTGGGACGCTCGCCAACGGGTTCCAGTGTCTGCCTCCATCGCCATCCGCGGAACATCTGGGCAAGGATGCCGAAGGGAAACGACAGCAGCATCCACGTCCAGTCCATCTCCTCCGTCATCACACGCCTGATCTGCTGCCAGTCCTCTCCGCGGTACATCCAATACAGGATAGCACCTCCCAGCAGGAGCGGCATCAGAATCTTCAGAATGACATTACTTATCTTCATCGTGACTGCAAAGTTACGAAAAGTCGAGAGCAAAACAAAAGAATTTATTCTTTTTTTTGCCGAGATGGAGTAACTTCGGCTTTGCCAAAGTACGAAAAAACGAGTGAAATGCAAAAGGAAAGCATGCTTTTCTTTTCATTTCCGAGTGCTAAGTAACTCCGGCGAAGCCAAAGTACGGTCTGAAGGTTCTGGAATACCCATGAATTTTTGAAAGATACACCATTGTGGGCTGACTTTTTTCTTTTGCATGCAAAATAAGGAATCTTTGTGAAAGAAAAACGGTCCATTTTAGTCCTTTTTTAAAAAAATTGGGGAATAGATAAAATTAGATGTATCTTTGCATCATGCATCAAAATAGAACGAGTGTTTACAGATATTTAATATCATCTCCTCTCTTATCTTTCTAATTCTTACTACGTTACGTAAATCAATTCTTCAGAAAATATTTGGCGGATTAAAGATTTGGGGGTACCTTTGAATCCAGTTTATACAAATAGCATATAATGACTAAACGTTTTATAACAGACTGCGTGAGAGCGGCTATAACAAGACCTACATGCGGATGTACGACCATGTGAAGCCCTTCGTGAAACTTCAGTTGAAATACACGATCCGCTAACGTGGATATTCATACAAAAACGACTCCACCCTTGTCACTGGTACGTCACAAGGGTGGAGTTGTTGATTACAGGCAGGAGGGTTAACGTTTCTCCACGTCAACCTTCTCACGCCATGGAGTGAAAAAGCGTTCGATGGCAGCATAGGCAGAGGCTGCCTCTGCCTTGACATGATGCCCATTCCATACGGCATTCACCTTTTCACCAGAGACATACTCCATATAGATACGATAGGTGGTACCGCCTTCCAACGTCTCATTATGCTTATAGCCGTTCAACTTATAGACCTCGAGTTCTGCCAACAGCTGCTGCATCCGCTCGACATCCTGTTCCTTGACATCAAAAGTCTTGTTGAGAGCATCCCTGTAAAAACAATTGTTATAGAGGCTGACCACCACCTGCGGACGCTTACCCACATCAGCAATCAGCTCGCAATAGCTCTTACCTTGTCCGGCATGGCGGTCGCTGGCATAACTGCAGTAAATCAGTTTTCCCTTGGGAGCCACCGGCTCTTCTTGCGCGAAACTATCCATACACGTCATCAGCAATGCGCTCATCAGTAAAAATATCCGGCAATAACTCATACTTCATCCTTTTAAGGTTACTGTGTCAGGTTGTTGACATCCATGCTCAGAACGTCCACTTAGCCGCAAGAGTAGGAATTACATAGAACTTATGGTTGTTACCATCGCTGTTGAAGACGAAGTTATTACTGATCTCCACCTCAGTACCTACACTTACATTAATACCCTTCATCCCTCTCAGCGTATTCAGGTTAAACCAGAACTGAGGCTCAGAAAGCATGATCAGCTTACCACATACATCCTTGTCATACCATACATCCAAGAAACCAGAGAAGGTGCAAAGTCCGTTGGCAAAGGTGTCGCCCCATACGGCAGTAGCCTGGAAGCCATTGAACGCACCACGTCCTTGTCCCTTGAAGTAATATTTGTACATCGCCTGCAACGAGAATGTCTTGGAGAAATCCTTGGAAGCCCAGTTCCATGCGCCACCGGCAAGGAAGGCATGCTGGAAACGGTTTCCAATACCTGTATGCTCAACGGTCGTCGCACCACCGTTATACTCTAAATGCAGAGCCCACTGCTTATTCTTAGTCAGATTGAACTCACGGGATATCTCCCAATAGGCACCTGCCGCACCGTCACTGAAATAGTCGATATCAGTGAACATAAAAGTAGAACCCCATTTGTCGGGTTTGAACATCTCAAATGTGGTAGTCACGTTAGGACGACCCGTTAAATCACTATAGAAAGAATGTCCCAAATCATAGTGGATCTGGATGTTCTGTGCTCCTACGGTCATACATGATGCGAGGAGCAAAAAAGATAAAATCTGTTTTTTCATATCATAATTAATGTTTCAAGTTTCAAGATTCATGTTTCATTTACAACAGCGGAGCCACATACTTCAACAAGAAGAAGACCGAGAGGATATACATCATTGCTGTAACATCACGGTAACGTCCTGTACATACCTTCACGATAACGTATGAGAGGAGACCAAGAACGATACCCTCAGAGATACTTGCCGTGAACGGCATCATCAGCATCGTCATGAAACAAGGCATTGCTTCGGAGAAGTCGTTAAAATCAACATATACGACCTGACGCAACATCATCACACCTACCAGGAACAGCGCACTGGTCGTCGCCGCTGACGGGATGATGAGGAAGATGGGTGAGAAGAACAAGGCGAGGAAGAACAGTCCTGCTACTGTCAGGGCTGTCAGACCCGTGCGTCCACCCTCGACGATACCTGTCGTACTCTCCACGTAAGTTGTCACGGTAGATGTTCCACAGAGTGCACCAACAGTAGTACCAATGGCATCTGCCATCAGCGACTTGTTGAGGTTGTGTATCTTACCGGTTTCCTTATCCACCATACCCGCACCTGCAGAAGCACCGATCAGTGTACCAAGGGTATCGAAGAGATCCATGAACAACAGGGTTGCCACGACAATATAGTATTCCACATCCAATGAGACAAAACGGGTGAAGTCCATTTTCAGGGCAATAGGCTCTATGGAGTGCGGGACACTGAGAATGGTAAAGTTCTCTGGAATATGCGTCACACCGAAAGGAATGCCCACCACCGTCATGATGAGAATCGTGTAAAACAAGGCACCACGTACTTTCAGCTTCAACAGAATAGCACCCAGCAGGATACCGCTAATGGCAACGACAGAGGCTGGGGTCCAGGGACCCAGTCCTGTAACCGTCGCATTATTGACGACGATGATACCACCATTCTTCAGTCCGATGAAAGCGATAAACAAACCGATACCTACTGAGATGGAGTAACGGATGTTCAAAGGGATGGAGTTGACAATCGCCTCGCGGATCTTCAGAACCGTCAGGAGAATAAAGAAGATACCCTCCAGTAGTACGGCGGCAAGAGCCTCCTGCCACGTGTAGCCCATCACGATGACGAGGGTATAGGCAAAGTATGCGTTCAGTCCCATACCCGAGGCAAGGGCGAAAGGCATTTTCGCATAGAACGCCATCACCATTGTAGCCACGACTGCCGCTATGACGGTTGCGGAGAACACGGCACCTTTCTCCATTCCCGCGTCACCAAGGATAATGGGATTGACCGCCAAAATGTAAGACATGGTAAGGAAGGTTGTCAGTCCTGCCATCATCTCCACTTTGACAGAGTGTTTCTGGGCATCGAAGCCCAACCAAGTTAATAATGTTTTCATATTAGATATTTTTATTGTTTGATAACAACTTATAGATTTGTTGTGCCGCCACATCCGGTGCATGACTGTCACCCAATCGGCGGTGTACCTCCTCGTAACCGTCTAACATGGCTTGCCGTTCCGGTCCTCCGGGAAGAATGGATTCCAAATGCTGTCGAATATTCTCTACACTGAAAGTGTCGGCAACCAGTTCCGGAACGACCTCCCTGTCGGCAATCAGATTCACCAGAGAGATATATTTCACCTTGATGAAATGCTTCTTCAGGAAAGCAATCACCTGAGGGATAGGTGTCTCATAACAAACTACCTGCGGAACACGGAACATGGCAGTCTCCAAGGTTGCCGTGCCACTGGTCACCAATGCCGCCGTCGCTTGGGAAAGCAACTTGTAGGTCTCGTTGATCACAAGACGGACAGCACTGTCTTGCAGGAACTGCTGGTAGTAAGCGGGCTCGATGCCCGGAGCACCAGCCAGTACGATATCGTAATCAGCTGTCAAATGACGGGTAGCCGCTATCATCGCAGGCAGATTATCTTTTATCTCCTGTTTCCGGGACCCCGCAAGCAAAGCGATGACCGGTCTCTCTGCGTCCCTTGCACTCCCGGAATTCTCCATATACTCCCTGACTTCCTGTGCTGTTGGATTACCGACATAATGAATGGGATAATGATGTTTCTTCTCGTAGAAGTCCACCTCGAAAGGCAGGATGGAGAACATCTCATCCACATCCCGCTTGATATTCTTGATACGGTATTCCTTCCATGCCCATATCTTTGGAGAGATGTAATAGTAGACAGGTATCTTCGTGTTCGCCTTGACAAATTTCGCTATCTTCAGGTTAAATCCCGGATAGTCGACCAGGATGACCACATCAGGCTGCCACTGCAGGATATCCTGCTGACACATCTTCATATTACGAAGGATGGTGGGGAGATGGAGCAAGACAGGGATGAAACCCATATATGCCAAATCCTTGTAATGCTTCACACGGGTGCCACCCACTGCCGCCATCATATCGCCTCCGAAGAAGCGGAACTCCGCATGGGCATCCTGTTTCTTCAACGACTGCATCAGATGCGACGCGTGCAGGTCACCACTCGCCTCTCCTACTATCAGATAATACTTCATAAGTCCCAGTTTTTCATCTGTTCTATCATCTCGTAGGAAGTAATGTCAATCTTAGTAGGAGTAATGGCGATATACCCATGCCGCAATGCCCAGTTATCAGTATCTTCCGCCTCCGGTTCATCATTGGTATATCGTCCCACCATCCACCAGTAGTCGTAACCACGGGGATGACGGCATTTCACCACCTCGTTATCCCAGGTTCCTGGTGCCATACGGCAAATCCTGACACCCTTGAACTGGTCAACCACAGGGAAATTCACATTGAGGCAGACACCCTTGGGCAGTCCGTCGTCCAGCACTTTCCTTACTATTTTGCGGATATAAGGGCGCAGAGACTCAAAATCAGCAAACCAGTCATGGGTGCAAAGGGAGAAAGCCAGGGAGGGAATATACTTCATACAACCCTCCAAGGTGACACCCATCGTACCACTATAATGCGCATTGACAGAAGCATTGTCACCATGGTTGATACCACCTATCACCATCTGGGGACGGCGCTCATTACAAAGCTCCTCCAATGCGAGTTTCACACAGTCCACGGGAGTACCATTACATGACCACACCTCCAGTCCCTCCTCCTGCCTTTGCGGAACAAGTACCAACGGGTCGTTGGCTGAGAAGGCACATGCCATGCCGCTCCTGCCACTCTCCGGGGCACAGACCAGTATATCAGCCATGTCACGTATCATATCCACCAGGCTGTTGATACCCTTTGCCTGATAGCCGTCATCATTGGAAATTAATATGAAAGGTTTCTTATTTTCCATGAAATTATCTGTATTTGCCTGCAAAATTACTAAAAAAGGTTGATATTTGGCAGATTCTCACAAGAAATTCGTAACTTTGCACCCTACTATATCAAGGTATAAGATAGATTATGGGAAAGATTATTGCTTTAGCAAACCAAAAAGGCGGTGTGGGCAAGACGACAACCACTATAAACCTTGCCGCCTCTTTAGCTACTTTGGAGAAGACTGTCCTGGTGGTCGACGCAGACCCGCAGGCTAATGCCTCCAGTGGATTGGGTGTGAACATCCAGGAAGTGGAATGCTCATTATATGAATGTATCATCGACAAGGCGGACGTACGTGATGCCATCTATACGACGGACATTGAGGGATTAGACATCATCCCCAGCCATATCGACCTGGTAGGTGCTGAGATAGAGATGCTCAACCTGAAGAACAGGGAGAATGTCATCGGTCAGCTTCTGGCTCCTATCCGTAATGACTATGACTATATCCTCATTGACTGCTCCCCGTCCCTGGGACTGATTACGGTGAATGCGCTGACAGCCGCCAATTCCGTCATCATCCCCGTGCAGTGTGAGTATTTCGCACTGGAGGGTATCAGCAAACTGCTCAACACCATCCGTATTATCAAAAGCAAGCTGAACCCGAAACTGGAGATTGAGGGATTCCTGCTGACGATGTACGACTCGCGTCTTCGCCTTGCCAACCAGATTTACGATGAGGTGAAACGCCATTTCCAGGAACTGGTCTTCAAGACCGTCATCCAGCGTAATGTCAAACTGTCTGAGAGCCCCAGCCATGGTCTCCCCGTCATCCTTTATGACGCAGACTCAACAGGCTCAAAGAACCACCTTGCACTGGCTAAGGAAATTATCAATAAGAATAGCTGAGGTAAATTATGGCAGTAAGAAAGAAATACGACAGAAGTGTTCTGGGACGCGGACTGGACGATATCGGGGGAGGACGTGGACTGGACGCATTGATAGATACAGGCAGCGAGGTCAGGACACAAGGCAGTTCCAACCTCAACGAGATAGAGATATCAAACATAGAGCCCAATCCTAACCAGCCCCGCCGGGAGTTCGACCAAGAGGCACTTCAGGAACTGGCAAACAGCATCAGCGAGGTTGGCATCATCCAACCCATCACCCTCCGTCAGATGGAGAACGGGAAATACCAGATTATCGCAGGAGAACGCCGCTGGCGTGCTTCTCAACTGGCTGGTCTCACGACCATTCCTGCCTATATCCGTACCGTTGAGGACGAGGGTGTCATGGAGATGGCTCTTGTTGAGAATATCCAGCGTGAGGACCTGAATGCCATTGAGGTGGCTCTCGCCTATCAGCACCTCGCCGAGACGACAGGGATGACACAGGAGAAGATCTCCAAGCGTGTAGGCAAAAGCCGTGCGGCGGTAACTAATTTCCTGCGCCTACTGAAACTCCCTGCACAGGTGCAGATGGCATTGAAAAACCATGAGATAGACATGGGACATGCCCGTGCTTTACTTGCCATCGACAGTCCTTCCGCTCAGATCAAGCTGTTTAAGGAGATTCAGAAACAGCAATACTCTGTCCGTAAGGTGGAGGAGATGGTACAGGCTCTTAAGAACGGGGAGGACATCAAGACGGCAAAGGGTAAGGTTGCCGGGAAGTCGCAGCTCCCGGAGGAGTTCAGTATCCTGAAAGAACGTCTCTCCCAATTCTTCCAGACAAAGGTGCAGATGACTTGCTCCCCCAAAGGAAAAGGAAAGATCAGTATTGCCTTCAACAATGAAGAGGAACTGGAGCGAATCATGAATTCTCTCGATAATGTCAATAACAAATAGCTAACGAGTTGAAACAGCATCACATCATCAATATGCTCCGAGTAACTGCCATCGCACTGCTGATGATGACAGGTATGTCTGCCATGGCGCAAACAGAGCGTCAGACAACATCCGCTGACAGCATTGACATCATGATGGCACGTATCGACTCGCTCACCCGTACTGACTCCGTGGTGACCCTCGAAGAGGATCCTGTACAGTCGGTATTGATAGACTCCACCCGTATTGCCAAACCCAAGCGTGACTGGAACACATGGCGACCCAACCCCAAGCGTGCGCTGTGGCTTGCCCTGGTATTGCCCGGTGCAGGACAGATATACAACCGTAAGTACTGGAAACTCCCCATCATCTATGGAGGGTTCATCGGGTGTATCTATGCCCTCACATGGAATAATATGATGTACAAGGACTATTCACAGGCATATCTCGACATCATGGACAAAGACCCTAACACGGCAAGCTATAACAAATTCCTGCACTTAGGGGTGACGATTGACGATTCTAACAAGGAACGGTATAAGGAGATCTTCAAGAACCGTAAGGACAAATACCGTCGCTGGCGTGACTTGAGCTTCTTCGTGATGTTAGGTGTTTATGCGCTGTCTGTCATCGATGCCTATGTGGACGCTGAACTGTCTGAATTTGACATCTCCAAAGACTTGAGTCTGAAGGTGGAGCCTGCCGTCATTCCCAATCACGGTGGGGGCAATCCTTTGCAAGCGCAGTCGTTGGGAGTTAATTGCAAACTGAATTTTTAAACAAAACCAAATAAAGAATGATAAGCAAGAAATTACTTATGTTGCTCGCCATCCTTTTTGGCATGTCGATCACCGTACAGGCACAGATTGTGACTGACCCAGAGGACGAGGTGGACGAAGAAGACGAGATTGTTGTCACTGACCAGAGTGGCAAGGAGGAAGTCATTGAGTTCCCTGAGGCGATGACCTACGACCTCGACAGTCTGCTGAATGAGTATATGGCAAAGACCTATCTCACCACCAATGACTGTAACATGAAGAATGAGAACCCCTATTTTCCCGAGGAGGTGTATATCGAACGTCTGTCACGTATGCCGACCATCATGGAGATGGCACATAATAATGTCGTACAGCAGTTTATCGACCGTTATGCTTCCCGCCTGCGTGGCACCATCTCCTATTGCCTTGGAGCAGGCAATTTCTATATGCCCATCTTTGAGGAGGCATTGGAAGCCTACCAGATTCCTTTGGAGTTAAAGTACCTCCCCGTCATTGAGTCGGCACTGAACCCCAAGGCTGTGTCTCGTGTGGGGGCTGCGGGACTGTGGCAGTTTATGCCTTCGACAGGAAAACAGTATAACCTGCAAATCAACTCGCTGGTGGACGAGCGCCGTGACCCCATCAAGTCATCCTATGCTGCTGCCCGCCTGTTAAGCGACCTTTATAAGGTGTTTGGCGACTGGAACCTGGTCATCGCAGCCTATAACTGTGGACCAGGCAATGTGAGCAAAGCGATACAGCGCTCTGGCGGCTCTAAGGACTATTGGCATATCTACCCTTACTTGCCCAGAGAGACACGTGGCTATGTGCCTGCGTTCATCGCCGCCAACTACATGATGACCTATTACTCGCTGCACAACATCTGTCCGATGACCAGTCGTCTGCCTGCACAGACAGACACGGTGATGGTCACCAAGAAGATACACTTAGAGCAGATTGCCAATGTTCTGGACATCGACATTGAGATGCTGCGCGCACTGAACCCGATGTACCGTCATGACATCATCCCCGGCAATTCCGAGCCTTATGCGCTGCGACTGCCCCTTGCTGACGTGAACAGGTTTATCGAGAAACAGGATGCCATCTGCAACTACAGAGCCAGTGAACTGCTGACCAACCGCATACAGGTGGAAGTGAATGACTACACCCCGACCTACTATCACAAGAGCAAGCGGTCTTACAAGAAAGGAAGGAAGGGGCGCTTTGGTCGTCACAGCAAGGCACGCCGCGGTGGTAAGAGAGGTGCCGTGCGCAACAAGGCTCGTGGAGGCAAAGGCAAGAAATCCAAAGGACGTAAGTCAAGGAGAAGACGCAGATAAATCTAATAGTCACTATAATTCCTATAGTCCCTATAAATAAATAAGGTATATGGAGGACGAGAAAGACAAAATTCGCGAAGAGAATGATGAACAGCTGGTGAACAGTGCCTTCCAGCACCTGCTGGATAGTTATCTGGCATCACGCCACCGTAAGAAGGTCGACATCATCACCAAGGCATTTAATTTTGCCCGTCAGGCTCACAAAGGAGTGCGCCGCCTGTCTGGTGAACCTTATATCCTGCACCCTATCGCTGTCGCACAGATTGCCTGTGAAGAGGTGGGACTGGGATCAACCAGTATCTGTGCTGCCCTGCTCCATGATGTCGTGGAGGATACCGACTACACCACAGAGGATATCGAGAACATCTTTGGTCCCAAGATTGCGCAGATTGTCGACGGACTGACAAAGATCAGCGGTGGTATCTTCGGAGAGCAGGCATCTGCCCAGGCAGAGAACTTCAAGAAACTGCTGCTGACGATGAGTGAGGACATCCGCGTCATCCTCATCAAGATCTGCGACCGTCTGCATAACATGCGTACCTTACAGTCACAGCCTGCCAACAAACAATATAAGATTGCAGGCGAGACGCTCTATATCTATGCACCACTCGCCAATCGTCTGGGACTGAACAAGATCAAGTCAGAACTTGAGAACCTCAGTTTCCAATACGAACACCCGGACGAGTATAACAGCATCAAAGCAAAACTTGCCTCCACAGAGGCTTCCCGTCACGAGCTCTTCGACCAGTTTACTGCCCCCATAGAGGAGTCTCTCCGACATATGGGTGTCAAGTATGAGATCAAGGAACGTGTAAAGACACCTTTCTCCATCTGGAACAAGATGCAGAACAAGCATGTCACCTTCGATGAGGTCTACGACATCCTTGCCGTGCGTATCATCTTCACACCTAACAAACGGGAGGAGGAGATCAACGAGTGCTTCAACATCTATGTTGCCATCTCTAAGATTTACAAGTCGCATCCCGACCGCCTGCGTGACTGGCTGAGTCATCCAAAGGCTAACGGCTACCAGGCACTGCATGTCACCCTGATGTCGAAACAAGGACGATGGATAGAGGTGCAGATCCGTTCTGACCGTATGGATGAGATTGCCGAACAAGGGTTTGCCGCCCATTGGAAATACAAAGACGGCATGGAGAAAGAGTTTACGGAGGACGAGTCTGAACTGAACGAATGGCTGCGCACCATCAAGGAGATTCTTGACGACCCACAGCCTGATGCCATGGATTTCCTCGACGCTATCAAACTCAACCTGTTCGCTTCTGAGATCTTCGTCTTCACCCCGAAGGGTGAGATCAAGACGATGCCTACTGGATGTACGGCACTGGACTTTGCCTTCAGCATCCATACCTTCCTGGGCTCACATTGTATCGGTGCCAAGGTGAACCACAAGCTCGTGCCTCTGAGTCATAAGCTACAGAGCGGTGACCAGGTGGAGATCATCACCTCCAAGTCCCAACACGTACAGGCATCATGGATCAATTTCGTATCGACGGCGAAAGCAAGGGCAAAGATACAGGCTATCTTGCGACGTAATGGTCGTGAGATACAGAAGCGGGGTGAGGACATCTTAGACGAGTTCCTTAAAAAGAATGATATTGAGAATACTACTGCCATCGCAGACAAGTTGACCGTATTCCACGAGCAACAAAACCGGGAGGATTTCTTCCAAGCGCTGGGTGAGAAGACCATCCTGCTTGGAGAGAAAGACCTTGATGAACTGCAAGGCAAGAATAATAATGAGGGGAAGAAAGGATGGCGACGGCTGGTTCCATTCCTGGGGAAGAACAAAGCGAAGAAAGAGGATACCACACAAGAGTTCTTTGTGGTTCCTGAGAAATTCAACCGCAAGAAACCCATCTTCATCAACGACAACAACATCGGTCAATATAAGTTCCGCCATTGCTGCCACCCCATCCCCGGAGATGACATCCTTGGTTTTATCGACAACAAACAGCGCATTGAGATTCACAAGCGCGACTGTCCTGTCGCCAACAAGCTCAAGACGAGCTACGGCAACCGCATCCTGGATGCGAAATGGGACATGCACAAGCGACTCTTCTTCGATGCTACGATTCATATCGAGGGTATTGACCGCATGGGTATGGTAATGGATATCTCCAAGGTCATCTCCTCACAGATGAATGTCAATATCCATAAGCTGACCATCACCAGCGAAGAGGGTGTCTTTGACGGCGATATAGAGATTCGTGTCCATGACCGTGAGGACGTGAAGACAATTATCGACCAGCTCAAGACCATCGAAGACTTGCAGGAAGCCACACAGATTATGTAGTTGAGAGTTTAGAGTATATAGTTATGAGAAACTGTTTAATTATTTTCCTTTTTTCCCTATTACCTTCAGTAGGTAATGCTGCCAACCCATACGACAACCCCGACACGCTTGTCGTTGCACGTGATGGTACGGGACAGTTCCGCAACATCGCAGAAGCGATTGAGGTATGCCGTGCCTTTATGGACTATCATAAGGTTATCTTTGTCAAGAAAGGCACTTACAAGGAGAAACTCATCATCCCACAGTCATTGACAAACATCGAGATATGCGGGGAGGACAGGGACAACACCATCATCACATGGGACGACCATGCCAACGTCATCTATCCTCCGACTGGCAAGCCCATGGGTACCTTCCGTACCTATACCTTGAAGATTGAGGGTGCGGACATCACCCTCAAGAACATCACGGTGGAGAATAATGCCGCACGTCTGGGACAGGCAGTCGCCCTGTTTACCACTGGTGATAAGATCGTATTTCTGAACTGTCGCTTCCTGGGACATCAGGACACCATCTATACAGGTAATGCCCGCTCACGTCATTACTTCAAGGACTGCTATATCGAAGGGACGACCGACTTCATCTTCGGTCCTTCTACCGCATGGTTTGAGAACTGTGACATCTTCTGCAAGGCAGACTCCTATATCACGGCAGCCTCTACCCCTCAGGATGTAACTTACGGCTATATCTTCAACAACTGCCGTATCACAGCTGACGCTAACGTCAGCAAGGTTTATCTGGGACGCCCATGGCGTGATTATGGCTATACGCTCTTCATGAATTGTGAACTGCCCCGTCAGATTCGTCCTGAGGGATGGCACCACTGGCAGAAAGAGCGTGAGAAGACGGCACGCTATCTGGAGTACAACAACCACGGAGAGGGAGCCAACACCAAAGGACGTGCCACATGGAGCCGGCAGCTCACCAAAAAAGAGGCACAAAAAATAACGCTCAACGAAGTGTTCAGCGTTAATGATACGTGGAATCCCCAGCGTTAACCGCTAACCGATAACCTATTGTAAGTAGTCCATCTGCTTTTTCAAGGCTTGCAGTTGCTCACGAACGTCAATCAGTTTCGTGAGCACTTGCATTCTTTTATCAGCACCATCACGATTGGCATTGATGATACGCTTGGCGGCAGCAAGCTTAAAGCCACGCACCTTCACCAGATTATGAATCAACTTAATCTGGTCAATATCCTTCTGCTGATACTGTCGTATCTTTGCCGGTCCGGATGTCTTAGGTTTCAGATAAGGAAACTCCGTCTCCCAATAGCGTAACGTACTCTCGTTGACGCCAAACATCTCAGCCACCTCCTTGATGGAGTAGTAAAGCTTCAAGTTCTTGTTCAGATTCAATGCCATAATCGTCTTCGTTTGATACCGATGATGCAAAGATAGGAACTATTCCTGACATTTGCAAATTTCCTTCCGTAATTTTATTCCACAAAGCTATAAGTCTTCGTGAAACATTTTCTTTTTAATTCCTTTGGAGATTCAGGAATTAATTCATATCTTTGCAATAGATTATTGGCAAGCAAATATGCGTAGACCAGAAATAGTACAGCAGATTAAACAGAGGGTCTTGGAGACGGAACCCACGGCGACAACAATACTCTATGGCTCAGAGGCTCGGGGCGAGGCTCGTCCTGACAGTGATATTGATGTACTTATTTTGCTGGAGGGTGAAAAACGTGATTTGCATAAAGAGAATGAACTATCGGGAGTGCTCTATGATTTAGAATTGAGTTCGGGAGTTCTAATTAGTCCAATGATTATGCTTCGTAAGCAATGGGAGAATCGCCCTTTTAAGACACCTTTTTACATTAACGTAATGAATGAGGGGATTAGACTATGAAAGAAACATTGGATGAAGAAAGCAGAAACGCCCTTATTCAATATCGACTTGAGAGAGCAGATGAGACGTTGAAAGAAGTTGCTATTTTAGCAAAAGAGTCTCATTTTAATGCTGCAATTAACAGATTGTATTATGCGTGTTTTTATGCGGCATCAGCCTTATTAGTTGCTAACAGCATAAGTGCTGCCTCACATGCTGGTGTAAAAACCATGCTTGGCATGAACTTTATTTCCAAAGGAATTCTTTCAAAAGAGCATGGCAAGACATTCAGTCGTCTGTTTGAGATCCGCCATAGTGGAGATTACGATGACTTTGTGTACTGCGATCAGGAAATGATAGATGAATATAAACCTAAAGCAGAAGATTTCATTAAGTCAATTAAAATCTTATTGAAGAAAGACAATGATGTTGAACCCCAATAAACTCTTTTGCCTATGACTGGGAAAGGATTTATTGGATAAAGGTATATACAAACGAGGGAGCATACGTCTTCCTCGTTTGTTTTCTTTCAACAGGGAGATAAGAGAGGGGCATCCAACTTTTTCTTCTCAATTCCTTTGGAGACTTACAAATTATTCGTATCTTTAAGTCTTCTTCTAAGCCTTGAAGATACTCCCACTCGAAAGTAAAAATAAAAAAGTTCCTCTTTTATTTTGTACTTTACTCGCTTATTTGTATCTTTGCACTAAGCATTGCCCGAATACTTTAGAGAAAGTGGGTGGTGTGATTTAGTGGAAAAATAACATAGCGTTTGTGCTATATTCGGTAATGTCCAAGAACCTTGCAATTTCACAAGACATTCAAACACGAATAAGTACCAATGTCTACGCAATGGCGTGGACAGGACTTATCGTTTGGATGGGTTTTGCAAGGACCTTTGGACATTGATGAGCGCCTTTCCGCGCTTTTTTGTGTCCACAGGTCTCTTGCTTAAGACCTATTTCTTCCGAAGATATAGTCCTCTCGCTCCTAAAATTATTGCGTAGATATGGAAGAAAAATCAAGAAAACTATCTAAGCTCAAAGAGGATATGCTCGCCGAGATACATCAGCGTGTAGAAGACAAAGTATTGGAGCAATCCAATGCAGAGTTGCTTCAGAAACTTATCATCCAAGCCGATGACGATGACGAGGCTATCAAGATTATGTCGCTTGGTACGACATATAAGAAAACTGGATTGCATTATGAGAAGCGACTTGAAAGGATGGATTCGTCAATTCGTTATTTCATGAAGAACAAGGAACTCAGTTTTATAACTGATGAAACTCGTCCTGTACATAAGCTTATCATTGGCGATAACTATGAAGCCATGCAAAACCTGCTTATACAATATAAGAAAAGTGTAGATGTCATCTACATAGACCCACCTTATGGAAAAGATAATCTGGGGGAGTTCGCGAAAACCAACTATGAAAACTCCATAACAAGAGACAACTTGTTATCTATGCTCTATCCGAGATTGATGTTAGCAAAGCTTCTCATGACAGAAGACGGAGTTATTTTCTGTAGCATTGACGACAAAAACCAAGCTTACATTAAATGCCTTTTTGATGAAGTGTTTGGAGAAAACGCTTTCGTCGCAACATTATCTATTGAATCTTCTGTTATTGCAGGTCCACGAAGGGTACCTGCTATGCAAGGTAGCATCGTTAAAACAGCTGAATATTGTTTGGTTTATACCAAGAGTAACGACAAAAAAATTATTAAAAGCCTAAAGTATGACTATATTCCCGGATTTGACACGCACTATAACAAATGGGTTGATGAAGAAAAAGGAAATATCATCTCATTAAATGACCTATTAAATAATAATCCTGTCATTTCTGGAGTATTTAAAAGCCTAAATTTACCTGTCAATATCCAAAACTTAGGCATAGTATGTTCTGCTAATAAATACGTTAGGGATTGGCTTTATAACGAATCTATTGCAAAATACCTATATCGTAAAGGAGATAAGGAGAAGTTAACAGAAGAAGCAGAAAAACAACCACTTAACCATCTCTTCAAAATAGGAAACAAATGGTATATAAGAACTACAGAAGGAATGTTCAATGTGTTTAGATACATTGACAGAATTGGCACATGCGATGACTATTTTGCAAGTTATGGAGAACGCACTGTTAGAGGTAATCTGTGGAAAGGATTCTCGTCTGATGGAGGAAACTTGGACAAAGAAGGTGGAGTATCTTTTAAGAGTGGGAAAAAACCTTTACGCCTGATAAAACAGTTAATAGACTCTGTATGTACAAAAAAGGATGCAGTAATTCTGGATTTCTTTGCTGGTTCTGGTACTACAGGGCACGCTGTATTGGATTTGAACCAGGATGGAGGTTGTCGCACATTCTTGCTGTGTCAAATAAACGAAAAAACAGACGATTGCCCTAGAGGTATTCCGTATGATGTTACCACAAAACGTCTTAAACGTATTATGACTGGAACGTGCTATGATGGAACTAAGAATAAGAGTTGGCTCAAAGACGGACACCCATACATGGAGAATTTAGATGTTTATGAAATAGGACGCATCACAAATCATAGAACTGTTGGCGGAACTTATCCAATAGAATACATAGATGAAACTCTCTACGGAAAAGAAAAGTTCAAAACACTTAGAGAGAAGATTGACTGGGTTTGCTCCAACTTTGCCAACACCCAGAAAACAGTTGAGTCTGATAATAATTGGTTCGAAAGAGTTAAGGAGGGCTGAAAATGTTGCAGAAAGCAAAAGATTTGCAGCAGAGTGCTGTTGAAAGTCTATATAATAAGGTTAAGGGCAGGAAGAGAGAACTGACCTTCAAGGCACCTACTGGAAGTGGGAAGACCAGAATGATGGCAGAATTCATGAACCGTATTATTGATTCTGATGAAGATGTCGTATTCCTTGTATCCACACTTTCCAAAGGAGGACTTGCCTTACAGAATTATGAATCCTTTCGTAACAATGCGGATGCAGGCATTTTCCCAAGTCTTGATCCCTGGCTGATCTCTACAGAGTCTTCTGGAGAAGAAGGGCTTCATATTCCAACTGATCATAATGTCTATGTGCTTCCGCGAGATCTGTATAAAGAAACGAGTCTTTTGATGCGGGGACCTATGATAAACTTTCTACGCAACATGACCAGGGATTTGTTTGGGCAGGGTCTCAACAAAAAGATATACTTAATCAAAGATGAATGCCATCAGGCTACATCAAATCTTGATGAAATCTCAGAAGAATTCTTTACGAAAGTTATCAACTTCTCTGCCACACCGAACTTGGGACGTGGCCAAGTTGCAGATGTACAAATCACAGAGAGTGAAGCCATTGATGCAGCTCTAATCAAGAATGTAATTTTTGGAAGTTTGGACGACACATTGGAAGTTGCCATCACCAAATTCAAGGAGATTAAGAAGCAATATATTTCTCTGGATGTCGAACCTTGCATGATAATCCAGATATCCAATAAAGGGAAAGCAGAAGAAGAGTGGACTCATATCATCAAGCCTGTGCTAGACAAGGTAGAGAACCAAGGCCTGAAGTGGATGGTACTGGTAGATCTTCAAGGTAAAAAGGGAGAAGACAGTCTATGCGATACTAATGACATTGTGAAGGGGAAACTTCCTGTCTGCCAATGGAAGGATTACGCCAAAAAACGAGGTATTGACATCATCATCTTCAAGATGGTGATATCTGAAGGATGGGATATACCAAGAGCCTGCATGTTGTATCAAGTCAGAGACAGTAAAAGCAAACAACTCAAAGAACAGGTTGTGGGCAGAGTTAGAAGAAATCCGCGCCTGCTTGACTTTGAGACATTGACTGAAAGACAGAAAGAACTTGCAACTACAGCATGGGTATGGGGATTGAAACCGGAAGAAGTTAGTGGTCAGACAGAGGTAAAATTGCATGGTGGAGGTACTGCAATTCAGTTGGAGTTTCAATTGAAGACTACAAAACTTATAGATCTTACGGAGAAAAAAGATTTCGATTTGGAAAGGTTCCTTGCTGCAGAAAATGACTCACTGGAGCCACCAAGCATCTTTGAACTATACAAAAAGTTATCCAGACTGCCAAATGACATGCAGACTTTATGCTACAAATATGCAAATGAGGATGTATCACGTTGGTGGAAGTTTATGGAGAATGCCGATAAAGTCAAGACAAACTATGACAACTATATCTGCGATTATGACAAAAGCATGGTTGTTGACAAAGATGTTTCGTTCCCACAGGCTTCCTGTTATAACAGCTATGGCAACACCACCGATAGTTTAAATTGGGTGTGGTGCAAAAGTAATGGCGATGACGAATTCTCTTTCGACAGTTATGCAGAAAAAGAATGGGCAAAGGAATTAAAGAAAATATCAAAGATCAACGCTGCAGAATTGGATATGTCCCAAATTAATGAATATGAAGAGGTATATCTTTGGGGCAAGAACTTCCCTCTGAATTCAGAAATAAAATACGAATATTATCATAATGGAGTTCACTCGTCTTACCCAGATTTTGTATTAAAAGACAAATCTGGCAGGATTCATATCTTTGAAGTGAAAAGTGTGAACAAAGCGACAGGAGTTAATGTAGATCCTGATGAATATGAAGAAAAGGTAAGACAACTGCACAAATGCTATCAAGCCTGTTCTAAGAAATTGCCCGAATATAGGTTTTATCTCCCTGTAATGAAGGATAGTGAATGGAGAATCCATAGATATCTAAACGGAGAACACGAAGAATTAAATTTAGATGAATTGAGGAACTCATTCAAGAGAGGTTAGATTCTAAAAGGAATAATGGTGCTACAACCCTGCTATGACAAATTTTTCTGGTCAAATACGACAATACTGTTTGGCAATACGATGCTATAAATACGACTGGCGGAATGAAAAATCTGCCAGTCGTATTGTTTATTCCGAGCATCGGAATAAAAATTATGATACTCGTATTGTGTGATAAGATACTCGTATTGTTTGATAGGAGCATCGGAATTCTTCGCGCGCACGCGCGCATACATAGAGTTTTTTACCCTTGCAACCGTTGCCACCTTGCAACACTACTTGAGAATCAGCGTGTTACGTGTGGCAACGAGGTGACAAGGGTGACAACGAATGGCGTTTCATCAAAATACTGCATGGGGGTTGCGAAGCCCCGGGCTTCGAGGGTCGAAGGTGCCGCCTCCGTGGGCTGGAGGTGCCGCCTCCAAGGGTCGGAGGTGCCGCCTCCATGGGGCGAAGCTATGGGCTTCAAAGTACAACTATGGGCATCGTGGATGAAGACCCTATCATGCTGAATTGCAACCCAACTTGGTTTGCAATGTAAATCAATTTGATTTACTCAGCAATTCAATTTGATTTACTTTGTAATTCAATTTAATAATAGTAAATAAAAACTTATGTGCCATACTTTATTGATTATTTTATTTCCTTAGGAGTCACCCCGAACTCCTCCTTGAAATACTTGGAGAATAGCCGGGGAGAGTTGAAGCCTACCTGGTAGGCGACTTCGGAGACATACATCCCACTCTGCTCCAACAACTGCTTACCACGCTTGAGACGTATCAAACGGACAAACAGCACAGGAGTCTTACCTGTCAGATGGTAGAGTTTCTTATATAACTGAGAACGATGAACGCCCATCTCATTACTTAACTCCTCGACACCAAAATCCGGGTCACTGATATGTGCCTCCACGATACTGATGGCATGTGCGATAAACTGCTCATCAAGGGATGTCACCGTAATCTCGGAGGGTTCTATATCCACCTCCTGGGCAAAGCGCTCATGTTGTTTCTGGTTTCTCTCCACTAATTTATGGATGCGCTGCCGGAGTATTTCCATACTGAAAGGTTTCGTGATATAGTCATCCGCACCAGCCTCCAAGCCTTGCAGCTCGTCACCAGCCATACTCTTTGCCGTCAGGAGTATCACGGGGATATGCGAAGTGTTAATATCCGTCTTTACACGACGGCACAGTTCTAATCCATCCATCTCAGGCATCATCACATCACTGGTAATCATGTCTACATCCTTCTTGCTCAACAGGTCAAGAGCCTCAACACCATTGACAGCAGTCAATATATTGTAATGACCTTCCAGGCTCTGCCGCATATAAGCAAGGAAATCCTTGTTATCCTCAACAAGTAACAGTGTAGGCAAGCCCTCCTTTTCTGACGACTGACAACCGGCACTTTCCTGCTTGACATCCATGGGGGAGATTTCTTCTGCCTGTCTTGACGGATCACCATTCTTCTTTAAAGGAATGGTGAAACGGAATACTGAGCCCGTCCCCTCTGGCTGATCAGACACGGTGATGTCACCACCTTGCAGACGAACATACTCACGGACGATATGAAGACCGATGCCACTACCCATAGACATGCGGTTTCCTGACGCTGACTGGAAGAAGCGGTCGAAGATACGCTCCTTGTCTGCATCCGGAATACCGACTCCTGTATCAGCCACCGTCACGACAACCTGACGGTCGGCAATATCCACACCTACGGTAACACTCCCTCCTGCATCAGTGAACTTAAAAGCATTCGACAAAAGATTCATCATTACCTTTGTCATCTTGTCCTTATCGAAGAAAGTATCCACATGCTCCACATACGACTGGAAGGAGAAACTGACCTGTTCTTTTTCCGCTTTCAGTTGGAAAGAGTTACAGACATCCCGCAGCAAAGTGATAATATCGCCATAGGAAGAAACCAGTTTCTCACGTCCTGACTCCAGACGGCGGAAATCAAGAATCTGGTTTACCAAAGAAAGCAGATGGTCCGCACTGCGATGAATCATCTGAAGGGTTGACAACTGCTGAGGGTCCTTCACTTGTTTAGACAGTTCCTCTACAGGACTGATAATCAAGGACAAAGGTGTCCGCAAATCATGACTGATATTGGTGAAGAAACGGAGTTTCATCTCATTCATCTGTTCCTGCTGCTCCTGTTGCAGCTGCAACTCATGAATCCGCTGTTTGTAAACACGACGATGATGATAGTAACGGACAATACCCCATACCGTCAGGACTACAATAACTATATATAAGAGGAAAGCCCACCAAGACAACCAAAACGGCGGAGCGATATGTATTGCCAGCAACAGACTCGGTTGTGAGAATTGTGTACGGGTAAGTAACTGATAATCACCTGATGGCAGGTTAGAGAAGACGATAGTCCGTCCCTCTATAGGATGCCAGGTGTCTGAGAATCCTTTCAACTGATAATAATAGGCATCTGCAGAGAAACCATCATTATCAGGATTGGAACACTCTATCACGAGATTGTTTTCATGGTAGCTCAAGGAAAGCTCATGAATGAAAACAATATCCTTTCCCAGAGTCTGAGGAGTTAACAGCTTGTCATTAACACTAACCGCTCCCAGTAACAGCTGGTGTGATTCCTCCAGCTGATTAACCTGCGACAAGAGTTTACGGGTATTCACCCGCTGGTAGCCCGTTGTCGTACCCAGCCAGAGAATACCATTGGCATCTATCTCACTGGCACGGAAATTATAATATAGCTGCTTGCCATCAGGATTGATATTGAAGGAATAACGGTCAAACTTGCTCCTGTCCTCTAATTGATGACGCAGCATCAGTAATTCCGTGGGAGTGACTATCCATACATTCCCATCCTTGTCAACAGAGATATTTTTTAATGGGGCATGCTTTAAATCGGCTAACACCTTCACTTCACTGCCGCTGGCATCCAACAAGGTCAAACCCTCACAGCCCTCATTACCAAGCATCCAAACATAATCGTCTTTATCTATACACAAGTAACGGAAACGTCCGTCACACACTTTCTCCCAGACAAGGTCTTTGCCTGCCTTATAAAGTCCCTCGGTGGTTGCTGCGTAGAGCTGATGTTTATGATACGCTAAATCTAATGCGTATGATGGTTTCAAATGCGTGTTCATGGTATCACCTGTTACAGGGTTAAGCCACCACACACCTTTTCCTAATAAGGCAACAAAGAATTCGCCTTTGTCATTCTCAACGACATCATAGGGTGAGCTGTCCTTGAAATAGCGAGTGGTATTTCCATTCTGTTGCCGGTGCCACAGCCCTTGATAATAGAGCCCGATCCAAAGAGAGCCGTCTTTACCTGAATGAAGTGCTGTAGCAGAACCGTCACCCATGATGCTCTTGTCAGTATCCCCATCATGAAGGTACACGCCACGATTTTCCATTCCAATCCACATGCCTCCGTTATGTGGAGCTGGTGCAAAAGTGAGAATGTCGGAAATGGACTCTTGTGTCGCCATGTCCACAATTTTGTTGAGAGAATAGTTCTCCTGATGACTGGTACAAATTGACAAACCGCCTTTGGTATATGATATCCACATCGTCTGCCGTTTCTTGTCATAATAGAGCATGTCTATTTTGTTACTCTGAAGGCTATTGCCATCCCACGTGGAATGTAGTAAATGAGCAAGAACGTGTCCGTCCATATCACAAAGATAGATACCATCTGAGTCCGTGGCTATCCATAATTGCTGCTTACCGTCCAATTGAAATCCCGCAATATTTGAGGGAATCTGAACGACCAACACCCACTGACGATGCAAATGGTCATATTTCCACACCTTATTATCAGACCATACCCAGACATTACCCGCCTCGTCCATATTGACAAGTTTATGAGCATGGTACCCCTCAGGAAGTGTCACCTGACGAATGATTCGCTTTTCTTTGATGGAAAGAACATAAAGGCTCTTGTTGGAAATGAGAGCGTAACAGGACTCATTACGGCAGACAGCGATAATATACTCTTCTGCTCCTATAGAAAGACTTGTCACTTTTCCTGTCTTCTGATCCAACCAATAGAGTTTGTTGTCCTTGGTTGCAAGCGTATGTCCTTCCTCATCGGCATTCACATCAAACTCTTTCCATACTTTGATGTTTTTTTTAGCAAACATCGCAGGGACATTTTCTACAAACTCATTGCGCTGTGGATGATAATAATAAACATCATTATCTATCGTTTTAATCCATAATCCACCTTCTGAATCACCAGTAATCTTATTGACGCTCATATTGATGTCGGAAGACAGCCGCTGGTAACTTCCGGGATTCCTGCTCTCCAACTGTGGCATGCTCAGTATTCCTGAGGAAGTACCTAACCATACTATGCCATTTGTGTCACGGTAGACGGCACGTACGCTATAGCCTTTTGTATTTATATGACGGAATTGCAGGTTCTTCTGTGCGTGGATTGACAGAATACTTACAAAAAAGAAAATAAACGCATAGTATTTCCGCATAAGTCTCAGGTTCTTATTTCTGCTGCAAAGATAGTGCTTTTTTCCGAATTACAACATCAAAACGTATAAGAGTATATGTCACAAATGTTGCAAAAATGTACCATAACAACCGGGTGCTATTGCATCTTTCAATTTTTAGAGTTATCTTTGCAGCAAAATCATTAACACGTCAAATATGAAGAATCTAAAACAAAGACTCATGATGGGCGTTATTCTTGCCCTCATGGTAATGCCGGGAAAGGCACAGAAATGGGAACATTTAGCAGACACCCCGCAGATGGGATGGAGTACATGGAACAAATTTCAGGGAAATATCTCTGAAGACATCATTAAGGGTATAGCGGATGCCATGGTGGAAAGCGGACTGCGTGATGCCGGCTACACCTATATCAATATTGATGACTGCTGGCACGGCAAGCGTGACGCGGACGGTTTCATACAGGTGGACAGCAAGAAATTCCCTAATGGCATGAAGGCTGTTGCGGACTATGTCCACAGCAAGGGACTGAAACTGGGTATCTACAGTGATGCCGGGACAGGTACCTGTGCAGGAATGCCCGGTTCTTTAGGACATGAATACCAGGATGCCATCCAATATGCCCGTTGGGGAGTGGATTATCTGAAATACGACTGGTGTAACACAACCAATGTCAACCCACAGGGTGCCTACCAACTCATCAGTGACGCACTGCGTGCATCGGGTCGCCCGATATTCCTCAGTATGTGTGAGTGGGGAAACAGCCGCCCTTGGAAATGGGCAAAGGAGATTGGTCACTCTTGGCGAACAACCCCCGATATCTGGTGCGACTTCGACTCTCTGCGGGTCTTTGAGGCAGGGTACACGCAATTTGGTGTGATGCAGTGTATCCAGTTCAACGACTCCCTCCGTCAGTATGCCGGCAAGGGGCACTGGAACGACCCCGACATGCTGGAGGTAGGCAATGGAATGACTGAGAATGAGGACCGTGCTCACTTCACGATGTGGTGTATGATGGCGAGTCCTCTCATCCTAGGCAATGACCTTCGTTCCATGAGTGAGGCAACACGCAACATCATCATGAATAAGGAGATGATAGCTGTTGACCAGGACACATTAGGTATTCAAGGGTTACACTATTGTGACCATGATGGACTGCAATTCTGGTTCAAGCCTCTTGCGGGAGGAGACTGGGCATTTACGATCCTCAACCCGACCAAGAAAGACATCACGTATGCCCTCAACTGGCAGGACTTCAACCTGACTGACAAAGAGGTGAGTGGTCTAAGCACTTCTTTTGATACGAAAGTCTATCAGGTATACAATCTGTGGACACATAAGATGGAAGGAAAGACCAATATCAAAAACAAGACAGAACGTAAACTGACGGTGAAAGCCCGTGACGTTGTCTCATATCGTTTAATCATAAAACAATAATCATGAAAAGAACAACACTATCCCTTATCTTCCTTTTTTTCGCTACTATCGGCATCCTTGCCCAAACCAGTACGAAGTTAGAGGCAGAAAATGCTAATTACGTGAATTGCAAACTGATTCAAGATAGCAAGTATTCTGGTGGGAAAGCACTGGAAATAACAGAAGAAAATGCCAAAATCACCTTTACCTACAATCAGTCGGAAAAAGGGAAATATATCGTCTATGTGGGCTATGACGGACTTCATGGCGACAAGGTGGTGAACCTTGCCGTGAACGGCAGTAACGGTACTTTCACGACCAAGGGGAGAGCAGAGACAGCCGTTGGTACTTTCTTTATGAATAAAGGCAATAACACCATCATTATCACTCCCGGTTGGACATGGTTCCGCATTGACTATATCCGCATCGAGAAGGATAATAGTATCTCTTTGCCTTTTAATATATCGCCAGCCCCTGTTGATCCTCAGGCAACAGCCAATGCTAAGAAAGTATACTCCTTCCTCTATAACAATTTTGGAAAGAAGACCATTTCTGGTATGATGACTGGTGACATGTCGTCTGCCAATGGGAATGTCACACAGCATGACGACATAAAGGCTGTCTATGAAGCCTCCGGCAAATACCCAGCCCTCGTTGGTTTCGACTTCATGAATACGACTGGTGCTTACGAGAATGCCGATTGGACTAAATCATATACCAATAATGTCATTGAGCTGGCAAAAGACACCTACAAGCGTGGAGGCGTTCCAACCTTCACATGGCACTGGCGTGACCCCAGCCGCAGCACTGGCGAGTTCTATTCTGATCAATGTAACATGAAGATTACCAATGCCTTAAAGAATGACGGCACATGGAACACCTCTTCTTCTCTCTATCAGTACATCATCAAGGACATCGATGCCATTGCCGATCATTTCCTGGAATTACAGAATGCTGGTGTCGCCTGTATCTTCCGCCCTCTCCATGAATCAAGTGGCGGTTGGTTCTGGTGGGGACGAGAGGGAGCGGAACCTTTCAAGAAACTCTACCATCTGCTTTACGATGAGATGGTGAATGTCAAGGGTGTTCATAATGTCATCTGGGTATGGAACGCTGGAGAGTATGACCAAGACTGGAACCCGGGCGAAGCCTATTATGATGTCGTCTCAGCGGATATCTATAACAAAAGTTTCGACTACTCCAGTAATTATGTCTTGTTTGACAAACTCAAAGTACTCACTGGAGGCAAGAAGATTCTCGCTTTATCAGAGAATGGTCCCATCCCTGATATCGACAAGGAGTTTGACGAGGAGGCTGTATGGTCGTGGTGGATGCCTTGGTATCACACATGGAATGGCAAATTCGTCGACCAGACCAGCAAGGAAGAATGGACGAAATGTATGAACGACAGCCGTGTCGTCACCCTTGAGGACTTATCCGCCGGCTGGGAAGCATACACTGGTATTCAGTCACCCAAAGTCAGCAAGCATACCAATCTTGCCATCTATGACCTTCAAGGTCACCGCCTCTCTGAAATACCACGCAAAGGGATGTATATCAGAGGGGGTAGAATTCTAATCAATAATTAAACCAACAATATGAACCTAAGAAAACTGATGACGGTGATAACTGTCTGGATGACAGTACTCACCATGAACGCACAGAATGTGAGAGAGGTCATCCGACTGGACGAGGGGTGGAAGTTCGCTTTCGGCAACGCCGCTGACCCTGCCAAAGACTTCGGATGCGGAACGGAGTATTTCAACTACCTGACGAAGGCGAACTCGATTCATAACGAGGGACCGTATTCCCCGAAGTTCGATGACTCGAAATGGGAGGAGGTGCGCATCCCCCACGACTGGGTGACCACCCTGTCGTATGAACAGAAAGCCAGTCATTCTCACGGTTATAAGACCGTAGGGTATAAATACCCTGAGACCAGTGTGGGATGGTACAGGAAGACTGTGAAAATTGAAGAATTGAAAAGTGGAAGTTCCGAAGACCTTCCCTGCAGGTATTATCTGCAGTTCGACGGTATCTTCCGCAATGCCCGTGTGTGGTTCAATGGGTTTTATATGGGCACGGAACCCAGTGGCTATGCCACTCAGGTGTATGACGTGACGGAATATGTGAACTACGGAGGCGACAACCTCATCTGTGTACGTGCCGACGCTACCCTTGAGGAGGGTTGGTTCTACGAGGGTGCCGGCATCTACCGGGATGCATGGCTTGTCAAGACGGGTAAGGTGAGCGTGGCTCCCTTCGGTACTTTCGTCTATGCCGACATGAAAGCACCTTACACGACTGCCACGATGGTTGTAGAGACAGAGATCCATAACAGCACCCTCGCCACACAGTCCTGCCAGGTGGAGCAACGCCTGCTGGATGCCGACGGAAAGGAGATTGGCAAGATGGCTGCAGCAACCATGCAGTTGAAAGGCAAGCAGGCCAGCAGTTGCAAACAACAGATGACGGTCAGTCACCCACACCTGTGGAGCACTACGGACCCTTACCTCTATCAGGTGGAGACCACAGTGAAGGTGGATGGTAAGGTGACGGATGTCTATACCACTACGACAGGCTTCCGTGAGGTGGTCTTCGACGCCGACAAGGGTTTCCTGTTAAACGGCAAGTCCATCGAGCTGAAAGGTGCCAATATGCACCAGGACCATGCGGGTGTGGGGGCTGCCATCCCCGATGCCCTGCAGGCATGGCGCATCCAACAACTCAAGAAGTTCGGGTGTAACGCTTATCGTGCCTCGCATAACCCCATGACTCCTGCCCTGCTCGACATCTGCGACCGCGAGGGTATCCTCGTCATCGACGAGAACCGTCTCTCAGGTATCAACACAGAGCACCTGCGCCTCTTGGAGAATATGATCAAGCGTGACCGTAACCATCCTTCCGTCATCCTGTGGAGCGACGGTAATGAGGAATGGGGAATGGAGAATACCATCCAGGGAACACGCATTGCCGCTGCCATGCGGGAGTATACCAAACTGCTCGACCCCACCCGCCACTCTACCATCGCCAATGCCGGTGGCGGAGAGATGATCAAGGGACTTGACGTCGTAGGTTTCAACTATATCCTGCAGAATGATGTGGACAACCGCAAGAAGAACAACCCGACATGGAAGATAGTAGGTACGGAGGAGACGACGGGCTGTGGTACCCGCGGTGTCTATTTCGACAATCCGGAATTCCCGGGACGCATGGTGTCGATGAACAGGAGCGCTGACAAGGACGGTACCTACAACCGTATCGAGCGTGGCTGGAAGTTCTATGCTGACCGCCCATGGGCTGCGGGACTCTTCTACTGGACCGGTTTCGACTACCGCGGCGAGCCCAACCCGCTGTCATTTCCTGCCCACGACTCAGAGTTCGGCATCCTCGACTACTGCGGTTTCTGGAAAGACGAGGCGTGGTATCTGAAGTCATGGTGGACCGACGAGCCCACCCTGCATATCTTCCCCCACTGGAACCTGCAAGGTCATGAGGGCGAGGAAGTGGAGGTATGGGCATACAGCAACTGCGACGAGGTGGAGCTGACGGTCAACGGCAAGAAACTGGGTCGTCAGAAGATGCCCAAGAACGGACACTTGAAGTGGAAGGCGGTCTACCAGCCTGGCAAGGTGGTTGCCGTAGGCTATAAGAACGGCAAGCGCATCCTCACGGAGACGATAGAGACCACCAAACCTGCCGACAGGATTATCGTGAAGAGCAACCGCCCCAGCATCACTGCCGACGGACGGGATGTCGCCATCGTCACCATCGAGTTGCAGGATGCCAAAGGACGTGTCGTTCCTGATGCCTGCCAGCCCCTGACCTTCCGTATTGAAGGCAACGGCCGCATCATCGGCGCAGGGAATGGTGACCCCTCCTATCCCGGTGCCGACCACCCGAAAGACAAGGACTGCAAGGAGTTCAGCATTCCTGCCTTCAACGGTTACGCACAAGTCATCATCCAGAGTGAGAAGAGTGCCGGCAATATCCTGTTGCAATGCACCTCCACCGGACTGAAGAGCGGTACCGTCAATATCCGGTCTGCACAATAAGGAACACGCACACATATACAAAAGTCGGGCAAATACTTTGCTATTTGCCCGATTTTATTTAATTTTGCACCAAATTTGTAAAAACTAAGAAGAAAGATGATGACAGCTAACGAGATTCGTGAATCGTTTAAGAAGTTTTTCGAGCAGAAGCAGCATGCTATCGTGCCCTCTGCTCCTATGGTGATTAAGGACGACCCTACCCTGATGTTCACCAATGCGGGAATGAACCAGTGGAAGGATATCATATTGGGCACACGTGACCCAGAGCCACGCCGTCGTGCCGATACCCAGAAGTGCCTGCGTGTCAGCGGTAAGCATAACGACCTGGAGGAGGTGGGTCATGACACCTATCACCACACCATGTTCGAGATGCTCGGCAACTGGTCGTTCGGCGACTATTTCAAGGAGGGTGCCATTGATATGGCATGGGAATACCTGGTGGACGTGCTGAAACTGAATCCTGAGGATCTGTATGTCACCGTCTTCGAGGGTGACGCCTCTGAGGGACTGGAGCGTGACGACGAGGCTGCCGGCTACTGGCTGAAGCATGTGCCTGCCGACCATATCATCAACGGCAACAAGCACGACAACTTCTGGGAGATGGGCGACACAGGTCCCTGTGGTCCCTGCTCTGAGATTCATGTCGACTCCCGCACGGAGGAAGAGAAGAAGAACGGTCCTACGGGTCGTGAACTGGTCAACAAGGACCACCCGCAGGTCATCGAGATATGGAACCTCGTGTTCATGCAGTATAACCGCAAGGCTGACGGTTCACTGGAGAAGCTCTCCATGAACGTCATCGACACCGGTATGGGCTTCGAGCGTCTGGTGCGTATGATGCAGGGGAAGCACTCCAACTACGACACGGATGTCTTCCAGCCTATCATCAAGGCGGAGGAGCAGATCTGCGGCATGAAATATGGAGAGAAGGAAGAGACGGATGTCGCCATGCGAGTATGTGCCGACCACCTGCGTGCCGTCGCTTTCTCCATCGCTGACGGACAGCTGCCCTCGAATGCCAAGGCGGGTTATGTGATCCGCCGCATCCTGCGCCGTGCCGTCCGCTATGCCTATACCTTCCTCGGTCAGAAGGACGGGTTCATCTATCAGCTCGTTCCAACCCTCGTTCATGAGATGGGTGATGCCTTCCCAGAGCTGAAGGCACAGCAGACACTGATCACCAAGGTCATCAAAGAGGAGGAGGAGTCTTTCCTGCGTACCCTCGACAAGGGTATCGCCATGCTGAACGATGCAATGGAGAAGTTGAAGGCTGAAGGTAAGAACCAGCTGGATGGCGTACAGGCTTTCCGTCTGTTCGACACTTACGGATTCCCCCTCGACCTCACTGAGCTGATCTGCCGTGAGAACAACTTCACCGTTGACGAGGAGCAGTTTAACGTGGAGATGCAGAAACAGAAGGAGCGTGCCCGTAATGCCGCTGCTGTGGAAAACAGCGACTGGACGGAGCTGAAGGCTGGCGAACAGCAGTTCGTGGGCTACGACTATACCGAATACAACTGTCATATCCTGCGCTACCGCAAGGTAACCCAGAAGAAGAACGAGTTCTATGAGCTGGTTCTCGACGCCACTCCTTTCTATGGCGAGATGGGTGGACAGGTCGGTGACTGCGGTGTGCTCTGCAACGAGAATGAGACTATCGAGATTATCGACACCAAGCGTGAGAACAACCAGAGCGTACATATCGTCAAGCAGCTGCCTAAAGACCCCACTGCGGAGTTCATGGCATGCGTGGATACCGACAAGCGTGACGCTTCTGCCGCCAACCATACCGCTACGCACCTGCTCGACTATGCGTTGAAACAGGTACTGGGCGACCATGTGGAGCAGAAGGGTTCGTATGTGTCACCTGACACCCTGCGCTTCGACTTCTCCCACTTCCAGAAGGTGACCGACGAGGAGTTGCGTCAGGTGGAGCGGATGGTCAATGACATGATCCGTCAGGACATCCATATCGACGAGCATCGTGACGTTCCGTTCGACGAGGCAAAGAAACTCGGTGCCATCGCCCTCTTCGGTGAGAAATACGGGGATAAGGTGCGTGTCGTACGCTTCGGACCGTCCTGTGAGTTCTGTGGTGGTATCCATGCCAGCTCGACAGGCCGTATCGGTTTCTTCAAGATTATCTCGGAGAGCAGCGTGGCTGCCGGCATCCGCCGTATCGAGGCGAAGACGGGTAAGGAGTGTGAGGACTTGCTGTACGTGATGGAAGACCACATGAAGGCTATCAAGGCTTTGTTCAATAACGCCAAGGACTTAGAGGGTGTCATCCAGAAATACATCGACGAGCATGATGCCATGAAGAAGGAGATAGAGTCGTTCCAGGCTCAGTCTGTGGAGCGCACGAAGAACTACCTGATGAAAGAGATCCGCACCATCAATGGTGTCAATGTCATCTCACGTGTCGTGGAGATGCGGCCTGCCGCTGTCAAGGACCTCGTCTTCCAGCTGCGTGCCGCCGTGGAGCCTCCCTTCCTCTGTGCCATCGGCTCGAAGTTCCAGGACAAGCCTCAGCTCAGTATCATGATGAGTGATGACATGGTGAAAGACCATGGACTGAATGCCGGACAGATGGTTCGCGAGGCGGCAAAGCTCATCCAGGGTGGTGGTGGCGGTCAGCCCCACTATGCACAGGCTGGCGGTAAGAATGCCGACGGACTCAGCGCTGCCGTCGACAAGGTCATCGAACTGGCGAAACTCTAAAATACCCCTTAGCCAAGGAACTATAGGTGTTTGGGATATCCCTTCTGGGGTATCCCAATATTTGTTATGGGGGGATACTCCAATATCATACAAAAATTCCGATAGTCGTATTAAACAATATGAAAATCATTTAAAACTTATTGTTTTAACAAAATAATTATTATCTTTGCATGATAATGTAGTACTACTATTAAACATGGAAGGATTTCAGAAGAATCTCCTGTTGACGTGGAAAAATATCCAGTCGGAGTTCCATTGACATATAGGGAATTCATTAACTTTATCAATCATTATAAACAGAAGTGATATGCCACAATTCATAGATACAGAAAAAAAGATATGCGAATTGTTTACACAAGGAACTGTCTTCGACTATAATGGCGTACGATATACGGTGTCCTCATCCGCTGCGAAGCCTACGACCAAAAAGGGGGAATGTAAGACGGATGTATATATTCCTACCACTTTTGATGGTGGTGAGAAAGTGTTTAAGGTTTCTGTGAAGCAGACGAATGCGGATTTCCTTGAGAATAAAGTAACTTACCAAAGGGCAAAGGAGATTTTGGGCTCTGATGTGGACAAGATATTGATAAAAGCTATAGGAGGGTTAAAAGATAAGTTTAATCATACAAAATTAGTGTATTTTGATGCAGGGGACCATACAAAAGCGAAATCAATTAAACTAGGATGGAAATTTGAGTTGCTAAATGTCTTGAGTGGTAATCTCTCAGGAAAAATAGACTTGACTAAAGAACAGAAGATAGACGTGTATAGCGGTAGTAACTTGCCCAAAGAGAAGAAAGATGCCTCCGTTGGTAATTCTATTGTGAAAGAGAGTGGCGTTGCCAATTATATAATGGTTGTCAATCCTAATGTGCAATGGACGGTTGATTATTGTATCCAACAGATGCAGAAAATAGAGGACTATGTTAATGGCAAAGAAATATATTTTGCATGTAAAGCATTAAATTACAGGGCGACTGTAAATAAGTGGGATGGTCCAAGATCTCTTGCTGTATATGTGGATTGGAATATTATAGATGGAAAGTTGCATGGAAAACTTATCTTTGACCAACCTCTACAGAAAAAGGGAGCCGAGATGGGAGAGAAACTTAAGTCACTATTAAGAACGCTAAAGATAAATGCATCAAATTTCTCAAACCTCAAAGGTTTGTTAGCAGACGGTGTTTCTTATTATGTAAAGGAATCTAGCAGATGAAAGTAATTAGTTTATTCTCCGGATGTGGCGGTTTGGACTTAGGCTTCGAGAAAGCTGGGTTTGAGATTCCTGTTGCTAATGAATTTGACCCAACGATATATGAGACCTTTAAGGTGAATCACCCTAAGACGAGGTTGATAGAGGGTGATATCAGAAAAATATCTGAGGATGACTTCCCTGATGATGTGGATGGGATTATCGGCGGTCCTCCTTGTCAGTCATGGTCAGAGGCTGGTGCTTTGCGTGGTATTGAAGATCAAAGAGGACAGTTGTTCTTTGACTATATAAGAGTACTGAGGAAGACACAACCCAAATTCTTCCTTGCAGAGAATGTCAGTGGCATGCTTGCCAACAGACATTCGGATGCTGTAAAAAACATCTTGAGTTTGTTTGACAAAAGCAATTATGACGTTACGCTTACTTTGGTGAACGCTAAAGACTATGGAGTCGCACAAGAAAGAAAACGTGTGTTTTATATAGGCTTCAGAAAAGATTTGAAGATTGACTTTAAATTTCCTGAAGGCTCTACAAAGGATGATGCCAAGAAACTCACCTTGCGCGATATCATTTGGGATTTGCAGTTTACTGCCGTCCCATCTGGGCAGAACAACAACCACAACCCAGAAGCTGTGAATAATAATGAGTACTTCACTGGTGCGTATTCTCCTATATTCATGAGCAGAAATAGAGTGAAGGCATGGGACGAACAGGCGTTTACCGTTCAGGCTTCCGGCAGGCAGTGTCAACTTCATCCACAAGCACCCAAAATGGTGAAACATGGACTGAATGATTGTCGGTTTGTTGCAGGAAAGGAAGACTTATACAGACGAATGACCATCAGAGAGGTAGCAAGAGTCCAGGGCTTCCCCGATGACTTCAAGTTTATCTACAAAAGTACGAATGATGCTTACAAAATGATTGGTAACGCTGTCCCGGTAAATCTAGCTTATGAGGTAGCATTGGCCATAAAGAGCGTATTGGAATGAAATAAGATGGTTTAACTTGTTTTTCAACTGGCATATGAAAATAATATCGTTATTCTCTGGATGTGGAGGACTTGACTTGGGATTTGAGAAAGCTGGTTTTGAGATTATTTGGGCTAATGAATTTGACAAAACGATTCATGAAACCTATAGATATAATCATCCTCAGACAGAGTTAAACACGAGGGATATTCGGGAGATTAACGAATCAGATATTCCTGACAGTGACGGTATCATTGGTGGTCCTCCTTGCCAGTCATGGAGTTTAGGAGGCAAATGTCTTGGAATTAATGATGAGCGAGGAAAATTGGTTTTTGATTATATCCGTATAGTAAAAGACAAGAAACCAAAGTTCTTTATCATGGAGAATGTCCCTGGCATGGTTACTCCCCGCCATATTCAATCATTCGAGCAATTTCTACATTTGTTTCGCGAAGCAGGATATCAAGTAAAGTATGAATTATTGAATGCCGCAGATTATCGTATACCACAAGACAGATTACGTGTGTTTATAGTCGGTATAAGAGCAGATATAAAGAATGAGTATTTCTTCCCAACAAAAGTAAGTGAAACACCTATTACACTTTCTCAAGCTATTGGTGATTTGAAAGAGCAACCAACAGCCTATTTAAATGAGAAAGTCAATCAGAATTATAAAGGTGTACTCAATCACGACTATTATAATGGCGGTTATGACTCAAAATTTATGGCAAGAAACCGTATCCGAGGATGGCAAGAACTATCCTTCACCATACAGGCGCAAGCAAAGAACGAACCGCTACATCCTCAAGCACCTAAGATGGAGTATGTTTCTCAAAACGAAAGAAGATTTGCCATGGGTCATGAAAAGGAATATCGCAGACTAAGTGTAAGAGAATGTGCCCGTATTCAAACATTCCCAGATCATTTCCGTTTTATCTACTCTAATATAAAAGATGGTTATAAAATGGTTGGTAATGCTGTTCCTCCACGGCTTGCTTATTATTTGGCATTGTCGGTAAAAGATTGTCTTGTATCTAATGGAGCCGATAAGAAAAAATACATGTTAGTAGGTTATGTGAAAAGTGAATATGATCTGAGCATCATAAAGAAGCATCATGTTTATTATATTCGTGGAGGCAATCGCCCTGGTGCAATGCAGTATGGACAAATACAGCAAGTAGACTTGTTAGTATTACATCATGGTGGGAATAAGTATATGTTCAAACTAGATAAGAATTGTGTTGTTCCTTGTACTTCTAAAGACTTAATGATTTTTGGCTTTCATCCCCATGGCAATGAATACTGGCGGATTGAAATACAGGAAGAAATACCTATTGACCAGAATATAATAGGAAGAATAAGCAGTTTCACCAAATATCCTCAAATTATAGGATTCTAGATTAAGTGAGAAAGATGAGCAGGACTGCCTGATTTATTTTGTCGTTCAATCATTTGGTCAGATAAGAAAAAAAACTTATCTTTGCAAAAATATTAATAAACCTATAAACTTATGTACGACAAAGAACGCGGGCTTTACATTGCCCATTGCGCCAATGGGGCGCTTTCGATTCAAGGTAAGATGGCGAACCGCCATGGACTCATCGCCGGTGCCACAGGTACTGGTAAGACTGTCTCCCTGCAGGTGATGGCAGAGACCTTCTGTCAGGCAGGTGTTCCCTGTTTCATGGCAGATATGAAGGGCGACCTCAGCGGTATCTCCCAGGTTGGTAAGATGAGTGGCTTTATCGAGAAGCGACTTCCTGAGTTCGGTGTTGAGAACCCGGAGTTCCAGGCATGTCCCGTCCGCTTCTATGACGTATTCGGCGAGCAGGGTCATCCCATGCGTGCCACCATATCGCAGATGGGACCGCTGTTGCTCTCCCGCATCCTGCAGCTGAACGAGACGCAAGCCGGTATTCTCAATATTCTGTTCCGCGTAGCCGATGAGCAAGGGCTACTGCTTGACGACCTCAAGGACCTGCGCTCGATGCTCAACTGGATGGGAGACCATGCGAAGGAGATTACCTTGAAATACGGTAATGTGACCACCACGAGTATCGGTGCCATCCAGCGCTCGATATTACAGTTGGAGAACCAAGGAGCGGACAAGTTCTTCGGACTGCCCTCCTTCGACATACAGGACCTGCTGGCAGTAGAGGGCGGCAAGGGTGTGATGAGTGTGCTGGCTGCCGACAAGTTGATGATGCAGCCCAAGCTCTACTCCACCTTCCTGCTGTGGCTGCTCTCTGAGTTATACACCACCCTCCCGGAGGTGGGCGACCTGCCCCAGCCGAAACTCGTGTTCTTCTTCGACGAGGCACACATGCTCTTCACCGACACCTCGAAGGCTCTGCTCGACAAGATAGAGCAGGTCATCCGTCTGGTACGCTCGAAGGGAGTGGGTATCTATTTTATCACACAGAGTCCTGCCGATATTCCAGAGAACATCCTCGGACAGCTGGGTAACCGTGTGCAGCATGCCCTCCGTGCCTATACCCCGAAGGACCAGAAAGCGGTGAAGACGGCTGCTGACACGTTCCGTGCCAACCCTGCCTTCAAGACCGACGAGGCTATCATGAACCTGGAGACGGGTGAGGCTCTCGTCAGCTTCCTGGACGAGAAAGGTGCTCCCACGATGGTGGAGCGTGCGAAGATACTCTTCCCTCTCTCGCAGATTGGTGCCATCACAGAAGGGCAGCGCATGGACATCATAAAGCAGAGCCGTATCTATGGGAAATACGACAACCCCGTAGACCGTCAGAGTGCTTTCGAGGTATTGCTGGCGCAAGCTGAGCAGACAGCTCTTGCCGAGACAGAAGAGACAGAAGCCGCTGAGGTGGAGAAGCAAAAGGAAGAGAAGAAGAAACCCGGTATCATGAGTAAGGTATGGAAAGCGGTACTCACTGCCATCACCTCTACCCTCGCCACCATCCTCGGCACCTATGTCAGCGACAAGATAACGGGTAAGAAGACGAAGTCAAGGACATCGGCGACAGGCAGAGTGGTCAAGAATGCCACGAGTGCTGCTACCCGCTCCGTGACGAGGGAGCTCACCCGTGACATCCTCGGTAACCTGATTAAATAGAATGAAATAAAAAAGAAAGCGGTTGATATCTCAACCGCTTTCTTTTTTATTTCAATGTCCGTATCAGGAACTCACTGACATAGTCTGTCGTGCGATAGATGTTCTGTGAGAAGCCATGATCGAAATACTCCTGCAACACATACTCACTGCCCTTCCACAACTGGTGGAAACGCTCGCCATAAGTATAAGGTACCACACGGTCACCATTACCGTGAATGATCAAGGCAGGTCCCTGATACTTTGCCGCCGTCTCATAGATGGGCAGTGAGAAAGCAGTCTGTATATACTTGCGACCCAAGCGCTGGTTTCCCCATAGCTCCACATACTCCGGTGGGTCGAGCGGGTTATACATCTTTCCGAAGGTAGAGCCACGGATGGCATCGTCACGCAGCACGGCGGCAGGTGCCATCAGTGCCACGGCAGCAATATCGGGTGCCAGTTCTCCTGCTGTCATAGCAGCGACCACGCCACCCTGTGAGTGACCTACCAAAGCGACCTTCGACACATAACGCAGGTCACGGACATACTCAACGACCTTCTTGGCATCTTCTATCTCGTTGGGTACCGTCATATCCTCAAACTTGCCCTCGCTCTCCCCATGAGCGTTGAAGTCGAAACGGACAGAGGCAATGCCATGCTTCTGTAGGGAGTCGGTGATAAGCTCAAAGAGCGGACCGTCCTTCGTTCCCCCGAAACCATGACAGAACACAACCATCGGACATTGCTCTCCCTGTCTCAGGACGGGTTTCTGGATGACAGCCTGCAGCTTGCCATGGTCACCGTCTATCGTCACACGCTCCCTGACAGATTGGTACCCTGTAGGACGCAACTCCTTCAGGTATTTGTCTACCTTATAGGTCAGCACGGTCGACAGAGCCACCTTGCCGTCCTCGTCGATGACCACCATGGAGGGAATCCACTTCACCCCATACGCCTTGGCGATATCCGTCTCCTTGAATTTCTTCAGTTCGCTGGCCTGCGTATAGGTGATGCCATACTGCTCACAAGCCTTCTTCCATGCGGCGACATCAGTATCCATCGAGACACCGACGAACTCCACACCCTGCGGTGCATACTCCTTATACATCCGTACCACCTCAGGAGCATCCTTTCGGCAGTCTGGGCACCATGATGCCCAAAAGTCAAGGACAACAGTCTTGCCCTTCAACTGCGAGAGCTTAAACGTCTTGCCATCGATGGTCTTCATCTTGAAGTCGGGAGCCACCGTCCCTGCCTTTACCAGTTCCGTGGCATACTTGGCGTCAAAGTCAGGCTCTGGTCCGAACTGCGCCTTTACTGTCGTGGCTGTTATCAACAGCGCTAAAAACATCAGTTTCTTCATCATTATTATTATATTGATATTAGTCTGTAAACTCCAGAAAGCCTTCCACCCACTCTACACGATGAGCCTCTGCCTCCATGGTGGGATTGCTGACAGAGAGACCCAGGAGACGGATGGGATGGTCAGCACTGTAGCCGACTTCCTTCAGCAGTCTTTTTGCCACAGGCAGGATGCCGTCTTTATCCAGGAGGGAGTGCTGAACAGTGAGGGAACGGGTAATCTGCGTAAAGTCGGAGAATTTCACTTTGAGGGTCAGGGTATGCCCTTCGAAATCACTCTTGGCAATACGACGCACCAGCTCCTCTGTGGCATGATACAGCTCGACGAGGACTGCCGATGGCTTATAGATATCCTCCAGAAAGGTACGCTCACACCCTACCGACTTACGGATCCACTCCGTCTCCACAGGACGGTTGTCGATGCCCCTCGCAAAGTCATAATAGACCTTTCCCATCTTACCAAAGACCTCCATCAGATGCTGCAATGGCACCTCCCGCAAATCCCCGCCTGTGAAGATACCCATATAGTGCATCTTCTCCGCAGTACGCGGTCCAACGCCCCATAGCTTCTCGACACGCAGCTGTGCGAGGAAATCGAGGGCACGGTCAGGATGGATGGTCGTCATACCGTCAGGCTTCCGCCAGTCAGAGGCAATCTTCGCCAACAACTTATTATAGGAGATACCTGCCGATGCCGTCAGGTGCACCTCGTCACGGATGCGCTGCCGTATCTCACGGGCAATATCCACGGCAAGAGGAATCTGCCTCTTATTCTCCGTCACATCGAGGAAAGCCTCATCCAATGAGATGGGTTCGATGAGATCGGTATAGTCATGGAAAATAGCATGGACCTGACTGGACACCTCCTTATAACGGGCATAGCTGCCCGGTACGATCGTGAGATGCGGACAGAGCCGTTTCGCCCGCATCATCGGCATTGCGGAGTGGATGCCATAACGGCGTGCCTCATACGAGGCAGTGGCAACCACCCCACGGGGACCGTCATAGCCTACTGCCAGGGGGATGCCCCGCAGTTCCGGATGGTCGCGCTGCTCCACCGAGGCGAAGAAGGCGTCCATGTCAACATGAATGATTTTCCGATTAGAGTTCTGCATCAGAGCACTGGAAAGTGGTGCCCTTTGAGATGTCACCGGTCTCCAGTCCGAGTTTGAACCACTTCATACGCTGCTTGCTAGTACCGTGGTTAAACGACTCAGGAACGGCATAGCCACGTGCTTTCTTCTGCAGATAGTCATCACCAATGACCTGAGCACAACGGATAGCCTCCTCGATGTCGCCATCCTCCAGAGACCCGAAACGCTTGTTGTCATGATGTGCCCATACGCCGGCATAGAAGTCGGCAAGCAGTTCCAGACGCACACTGAGCTTATTAGCCTCAGCCTCTGGGAGTCGTGCCATCTGCTCGTGTACCTTGGCAAGTGTACCTGTCAGGTACTCCACATGGTGTCCCACCTCATGAGCGATCACATAGGCATAGGCAAAGTCTCCCTCGGCACCCAGCTGTTGCTTCATCGTGGTGAAGAACGACAGGTCGATATACAGTTTCTGGTCACCAGAGCAATAGAACGGTCCCATCTGTGCGGAACCCTGTCCGCAAGCTGTCTGGACACCACCAGTATAGAGCACCATCTTAGGAACCTGATACTGTGCCCCATTCTGCTTGAAGATCTCCGTCCACACATCCTCCGTTCCAGCAAGAATCTGGGTGGAGAACGTCGCCAACTGCTGTTCCTCCTCCGTAAACTGGGGCTGTCCCTCTGTGACCTCCGTATTACCACCGAAGGTATTCTGCTGCACCTGCTGCATCACGGCAGCCACAGGGTCGCCACCAGAGAGCCATGCAAAGAGTGCCACCATAATAATACCACCGATACCCAGACCAGCTTTCGCTCCGCCACTCATTCCACGGCGGTCTTCCACGTTCGAGCTTTCTCGTCTTCCGTCTAATCTCATAATTGTTATTGTTTTAGTGTTTTTGTTCTATCTGTCTGCAAAGATAACATTTTTTCAGTCAAATATGACAGAATATATGAAATTTTTCTCCCTATGGATATGTGTCTCTATCCTCTCTTGTCCTGTCAGGACGCTCTTCATGTCGTTGCGGAGTCCTTCTCCAGACAGTTTCAATACGGCTTCCTTCATCGTCCACAACCGGGTAAATGCCTCTTCGGGATGTAACGACTGGGTGATCTGTGCAATCTCATCTTCGTTCATCGTGTAACGGACAAGACTTTCCTTGTATTCCCGGATGCTCTCGATGTCAACGCCCACCGGACGGTCACAGACGACACAGACAGCCGCCTCCCGACAGTGACTGAAGTTAAAATGAATATCGGGATGTCCGATAATAGAGGGTTTGCCATGCTCCCCATACTCAAAGACGGGTTTCTCGGTGATACCATATTCCTTCCGCAAGCCCTCACACAGCAACAGATAGGCTGCCGCACAGGTCTTCCGTCCCTGTTCGTGCTTGAACTTCAATGCCTGCTCCCTGCGCTGTTCCGACAACAGGGGCAGTGCCGCCTCAAAGTCGAAATGAGCAATATCGTCATTCAGGTAAAGCATCCAGTCCCTCCTCTGTTTTGGGAATACGACGGTTAGGATTCTCCTTGGCACCGAGGTCGACGAGTTCACGACCTTTCTGTACCACGCTCTGTCTACCGGTAAACAACTTATTACCAGCCGACTCGAAAGCGCGGTGTGCCTGATCCAGTTGTTCCCCAATCTTGTTATACCTCTGGATGAAGTCACCTAAACGGTCGAGCAACTGTTCGGCAATACCGAACACCTTCTCCTGGTTCTCTGCCTGCTGGTTCTGCACCCAGGCAATGTGTATCATATGGAGGATGCCCAGCAGGTTCTGCTCACCCGTGATAAACACTTTCCGTTCGAAAGCCTCACGCCACAACGTCGGATCGTTGGCAAGTGCCAACTGCAGGGAACTCTCGAAGGGGACGAACATGATGACGAAGTCGACAGCCTCACGAGGTGCCTTGATATATTTGGAATAGTCCTTACGAGCCAGTTCCGTGACATGACCGCGAATCGACTTGATATGATCCTGCAGGGCACGCTCTTTCTCCTCAGGGTCTTCGGCATTGACATAGCGCTGATAGGCGACCAGCGACACCTTCGAGTCAATGACGGCATCCTGACCTTGCGGATAGTGCAGGATGACATCGGGCTGCATCTCCTTACCAGTATCGTCATTCTTCAGGGGGCGGCCCTGTTCGTCACGCAGACGAGCCTGCACCTCATAATGGATACCCTCCGTCAGTCCCTGTGAGGCGAGAAGGTCGCCAAGGATAATCTCACCCATATTACCGCTCACCTTATTGTCACGGCGCAACACATTGGCAAGAGACTCCGCCTTCTCACCAATCTCACGGTTCGACTCCATCATCAGCCGCAACTGCTCTTTCAGTGAGGCATTCTGAGCCGTATGGTCCTTGGTATTGTCGGTAATCGCCTTACGCATCTCACTGATGGCATCCTTCAGCGGCTGGGTGATAGTACCCATATTCTCCTTGTTCTCCTCCTTCAACCGCTGTGCCTGTGCGTCCATCAACTGCTGTGCCATCACGCGGAGCTGCTCCTTGGTGGTCTTCAACTGCTCGTCAAACTGCTCACGGGCTGCCTTCAGCTGCTCCGTTGACTGCTCCCGCTGTGCCCGCAACTGGTCGGCTGCCTGTTCCCGCTGACTGCGCATCTGCTCGGCAAAACGCTCCTCGCTCTGCCGTTGCTCCTCGCTGCGCTGCTGCGAGAGCATCTGCATCTCCGTCTCTTTCTTGGCAAGTTCAACATGCAGTCGTCCCACTTTCTGGTTCATCACCAGATAGAGGATGACTGCACCGACGGCTATTCCGATGACAATATACAATGCTATCATCGTCACAGCCTATATTACTCCCACTCAATGGTTCCCGTGGGTTTCGGGGTCAGGTCATACAGAACCCTGTTCACTCCAGGAACCTCCGTGATGATACGCTGTGTGATATGATGCAGCAACGCATACGGTATTTCCTCGATGGTGGCGGTCATGGCATCACGGGTGTTGACGGCACGGATGATGACAGGCCAGTCCCAACTGCGCTTGTTGTCTTTCACACCTGTTGACTTATAGTCGGGCACAATGGTGAAATACTGCCATACCTTGCCCTCCAGTCCGTTCTTGGCAAACTCCTCACGCAGGATGGCATCACTCTCACGCAGAGCCTCCAAGCGATCACGGGTGATGGCTCCTGTGCAGCGCACACCGAGTCCGGGACCTGGGAACGGCTGACGGAACACCATATTGTCAGGCAGTCCCAGTTCCTTACCTACCACACGTACCTCATCCTTGAACAACAGTTTGATGGGCTCTACCAGCTCAAACTGCATATCCTCGGGCAGACCGCCCACGTTATGGTGTGACTTCACAGGACCAGACTCCACAATGTCGGGATAGATGGTACCCTGTGCCAGGAAACTGATTCCCTCCAGTTTACGTGCCTCCTCCTCGAACACACGGATAAACTCCGCACCGATGATCTTACGCTTCTGCTCAGGATCGGCAACACCTGCCAACTTGTCCAGGAAGCGGTCGGTGGCATCGACATACACCAAGTTGGCATTCAACTCGTCACGGAACACACGGACAACCTGCTCAGGCTCCCCCTTGCGCAACAGGCCATGGTTCACATGCACTGATACCAACTGCTTGCCCACTGCCTTGATCAGCAGGGCAGCCACCACCGATGAGTCCACCCCACCGGAAAGCGCCAGCAGTACTTTTTTGTCACCAATCTGAGCCCTCAGCTCCTTCACCTGTTCGTCAATGTATTTCTGGGCTAACTCGGGAGTCGTTATACGCTCCATATCAGCCGGTCTCACATTACCTGTACTCATATCTTCTCAATTTTAAAAGTTAATACTTCTGCAAAGATACAAAAAAATCAATTAATACAAAACAAACGCTTTGTTTTTAATATTAATTATCGAACGTCTGTGTCTTCGGCCAGTTGACGAGGTATAGTTGTCCGGTGGCACGGGTAAAAGCGGTATAGAGCCAGTGGATATAATCAGGAGTGAGCATCTCGTCCGTCATATAGCCCTGGTCGACATAGACATGCGCCCACTGTCCGCCCTGTGCCTTGTGGCAGGTGGCAGCGTAGGCGAACTTCACCTGCAGGGCATTATAGTATTTATCCTCTTTAAGTTTCTTCAGCCGGTCTTGTTTCAAGGGGATATCAGCATAGTCTTCCATCACTGCCTGGTAGAGCTGTTCCTGCTGCTCGCGGGTCAGTGCAGGTGCCTCCGAGGTCAGGGTGTCAAGAATCACCATCGCCGTCAACTCATAGTCATCATAATCAGGAAAGGTCATGGTGACCTCCGCGAAATGAAAGCCATACAGTTCATGGACATTCCGCACCCTCCGCACCACGGCACGGTCACCATTGGCGATGAATGAGAGTTGAGAGTCTGCCGCCCCCCAATAATAATTATTCTTCACTATCATGAGCTGGTCGCCGCTGGTGAGTTGATCCTCACGTCCCAGCACCATATTACGGATGCCCTGGTTATAAATATTCGCCCGTTTGTTGCTGCGGGTTATCACCATCGTCTCGTCGAGTCCTGCCTTGGAATAACTACTTGCCAACGACTCTATCAGCTCGTCCCCCGGCACAATATGAATATCCTCGAAACCAGCAAAATGTATCTTGGGTAATATGATTTCCCCTTCGCCTCTTAGAGAGGGATTAGGGGTGAAACTCCTAATAACGGTCGCATTCCATAAGATGCCAGACTCCTGGCTCTGCCGCAACACCTCGTTGAGGTCACACTCATGGACATGCAGTCCATAAGTCCGTAACACCTCGCCCATCAAGGCAGGACTCTCCTCCTCACCCACTGGGGGCAGCTGTGCCTGGTCACCAATGAGGAGCATGCGGCAATTACGACCATTATACACAAACTGTATCAGATCGTCGAGCAACTGCCCTTGTGCAAACGGTGTGTCGCCATAGTTAGAGGCATTGGCAATCATCGAAGCCTCATCAATGATATATAAGGTATCCTGCGCATTGTTATAGTTGAGGTCGAAAGCGCCTTCCAATGATTTCTGACGATAGATACGACGATGGATGGTATAGGCAGGATGACCGGCATAGAGCGAGAACACCTTGGCGGCACGACCAGTAGGAGCCAGTAGCACCATCTTCTGTTTCAGCGACATCATTGCCTTGACGACAGCAGCGGCAAGAGTCGTCTTTCCCGTACCTGCAGAGCCTCGCATAATCATCACAGCCTGCTCGTGACGGTCTGTCATAAACAAGGAGAATATGTCGATGGCGTGCTCCTGCTCTCTCGTCGGCACATGGAGAAAAGCCTCACGGATCCGATACTTCAGTTCGTCGGTTATCATATTGGCTACAAAGTTACCAAATAAGTGAGAGAAATACAACAAGAAAACCTGTTTTCTTTTCATTTCCGAACGAAAAGTAAGTTCGGTGAAGCCAAAGTTACCAAATAATTTGGTTTTCTTCTCACTTATTCGTAATTTTGCAAACGATATGAAGATTTCAAATCGCATGACTAACATGATTCTCGCCCTCATGGCAGGTATTCTCGCCCTGCTCTGTGTGCTGAGTATCGTACAACACTAATTGTGACAAACATGCAGTATGATAATATGACCAACCAGCGACTCGTCATCCGCATCAGCCGCAACAGCCTATCCTTTGCCGCCGTCAATACTGAGGGCAACGGACAAATCGACTTTGAGCCTTATACCCTGAACCCGGGTATCTCCATGGCAGCTAATATGCGAGAGGCGTTCCGCACCCAACCGATGCTCCAGACAGCGTATGGTCGTGTACTGGTGATGATTGACACTCCCACCCTCATGACTCCCATTGAACTGTTTCATGAAGAGGAGCAGCGCACCTTGTATCTTCATTCCTACGAAGGTCATGAGCAGGATGAGATAGCCCATACCGTATTGCCAGACCTTAACTGCGTGGCGATATTCTCAGTGAACCGTGACTTGAAACTCGTACTGGACGACCATTTCACACAACCCACCTTCATCGCTGCTATAGCCCCTGTATGGCGTTACCTGCACCAGCGCAGCTATGTGGGGGTGAGGGAGAAGCTCTTTGCCTACTTCCACGACCGCCACATGGAGGTGTTCAGCTATGGACAGAACCGCTTTAAGTTCTGCAACACCTTCGAGGCGCATGATGCCCACGACGCACTATATTTCCTCTTATATACATGGAAACAGATTAGTTTGCAGGCAGACCGTGACGAGATGCATCTGGTGGGTGACATCTATGAGCAGGAATGGCTGACGGGAGAACTGCAGAAATACATCAAAAGGGTTTATACCATCAATCCTTCCGGTGACTTCAACCGCTCTGCCGTCACACAGATAGAGGGGATGCCCTATGACCTCATGACGTTATTCGTAAAAGGACGATGAGAATTATTACAGGAAAATATAAAGGCAGGCATTTCGAGATACCCCGCTCTTTCAAGGCACGTCCGACAACCGACTTTGCCAAGGAGAATATCTTCAACGTGCTCAACGGCTATATCGATTTCGAGGATGCTGCCGCCCTCGACCTCTTCTCAGGTACGGGTAGTATCACGCTCGAGCTGCTGTCCCGTGGATGCGGTCAGGTCATCAGCATCGAGTCAGACCGGGACCACCACCGTTTCATACAGGAATGTCTGAAAAAACTCTCTATTGACAATACCGCCATTCCCATCCGCGGAGATGTCTTCCGCTTCGTCAAGTCGTGCAGGCAACAGTTTGACTTTATCTTTGCAGACCCGCCATATGCCTTGAAAGAACTGCCTCAGATTCCTGATTTGATTTTCGAGAAGAACCTGCTGAAGGACAACGGCATCTTTGTCTTTGAGCATGGCAAAGACTATGATTTCTCCCAGCACCCCCATTTTGTGGAACACCGTGCGTATGGCAGTGTGAATTTCTCGTTGTTTAAAGCAAAGGAGACATCAGTCGGATAAGACTCTCCCACAACCGTTTCTTGAATGATGGATGAATCCTTTGAGGCAAGTCGCTCAACAGGAGGGCATTCTCTTGGTCACGCAGGAAGACATTACGCATCCGGATTGCCATGCCCTCGTCATAGATAAAGGCGTTCGCCTCGAAATTATTCTCAAAGGAACGGAAGTCGACATTCGTGGAACCCGTGGTGGTGATGGAGTCGTCGCATACCATGAATTTGGAATGCAGGAAACCCGCCTGGTAAAGATAGACCTTCACTCCTGCCTCGTAAGCCTCGCGGAGATAGGAACGGGAAGCCCACTCCACGAAGCGTGCATCAGAACGGAGAGGACAGAGGATACGCACATCAACGCCTGCCTTCGCTGCCGTCTTGATGGCAAAGAGGACGGGTTCGTTAGGCAGGAAATAGGGTGTCTCGATATACACATAGCGGTGTGCCGCCAATATCATGCGGACATACCCCTGCATAATCTCCGGATAGGGATTGGTGGGTCCGCTGGTGACTATTTGGGTGAGACAGTTATTGGTGGAGGGTGGAGAGTGGAAGGTGGAGAGTGGAGGGTAATAGTCACGATTGGTGATCAGGGTACGGTCGACAAAATACCAGTCGATGAGAAAAGCACGCTGCAAGCCATAGACGGCACCACCCTTGACACGCAGCATGGTGTCACGCCATGGCTGGTCACCCGTTCCCTTCACATAACGCAAAGCGATGTTCATTCCTCCGATATACCCCGTCTCTCCATCAATGATGACCAGTTTGCGGTGGTTACGGTAGTTCACCTTGCTGGTGAACGAGGGGAAGCGTACGGGCAGGTAGGCAGCCACCTCGATACCCTCTTCGCGCATCCTTTCGAAGAAACGGTGCGCTACCTGCCAGCAGCCTACATCATCATAGATGACACGTACCATCACACCCTCCCTCGCCCTGTCTATCAGGGCATCGGCAACCAGTCTTCCCAATGCGTCGTCCTCGAAGATATACATATCGAGATGGATATGATGTTTCGCCTTGGCGATGTCCTTCAGCAATTCCGGGAAGAAGGCATAGCCGTCGGTCATGATGTCTATCTGGTTGTCTTTGAAAGGCAGGGAGAACGACTGGTTGACGAAGAGGTCTACCAACTGCTTATGACGCTCCGGGATGCGCAGGTTCTGCTGCTCCACGAATCCCAGCATGGAGCGTTTCGTCAACTGGTCGACAGACAGTTGGCTGACCATGCGTTCCTTACGGTGGTTGATGCCGAAGAAAAGATAAAAGACCAGTCCCACCACAGGCACGAAGATGATCACCAGCGCCCATGCCATCGTCTTGGCGGGTTGCCGGTTGTCCATCACCACATGGATGACCGCCATAGCGATTATCACCCACAGGATAGTCATCCCTATTATATATAGTAATGAATACATCACGTTACTATTAGCGTCCTAACATCTTTCCAATCTGCTGACAGAGCAGGGTCACTGACTGATACTCGGTCATGAGCTCTTTCATACGTCCCATGTCTTTCTCCGTCTTCATCTCATTCATGATGTCCTTCTGCCTGCCCGTCACAATCATGTAACGGAAGTCGAGTTCCAGGTGCTCCACCTGGTTGCGCAGCTCCTTGGCTGACGGTTCTTTCTTGAAACTGCGTCCCAGCTGGTAGCTGTCCACGGCAAGGCGATGAGCCAGTTGACTGATCTCCACGTCGGGATGCTGGGTGAAATAGGTCTCTGCTTTGAAACCAGCCTCTGCCGCATGGTCTGCCGCCTCTTGCAGGATGCGGTTAAAGAGGTCGTTGCTGAAAGAGAGGTCATCTTCCGCGAAGTCGTTGGCAATATACTGGATGACGTTCATCTCCACATGTCCGTCGTCTACGGTGTCCTCATTGACAATCACCACTTCACCATAGCGGATAATCTGCTGGATGAGCAGTCGCTCCACCTCGTTAGCCTGCTCCTGAGGAGTATGCAGACCGATAGGCTCTTGCTGGACGGGGCTGCTCCCTTGCTGACGTGCCTCCCGCTCCGCCTCTTTCTGCTGTTCCTCCTTGTCACCGGCTATATACTTATTGGCTTGTGATATCAGTGTCCGCTCGTCCATGCTCAGACGCTGGGCGGTGTCCTTGAGGAACAGCTGCCGCTCCACAGGGTCGGGGATGACACTCACCGAGCGCACGATGGAGTTGATAGCCTCGGCACGCTTGATAGGGTCCTTGACACCTTTCAGCATCAGGTCAGTCTTAAACTGGATGAAGTCGGTCTGGTTCTTCTCGATATACTCCTTGAACTCGGTGGCGGTATGCTTGCGGGAGAAGGAGTCGGGGTCGTCACCGTCTGGCAACAGCAGCACCATCACCTTCATTCCCTCCTGCAACAGCATGTCGGTACCTCGCATGGCTGCATGGATACCTGCCTCGTCACCATCGTACAGCAGGGTGATATTCTGGGTGAAACGGCGCAGCAGACGAATCTGGTAGACAGAGAGTGCCGTACCGGAGTTCGCCACCACGTTCTCCAGTCCGCACTGGTGCATGGCAATCACGTCGGTATAGCCCTCGACCATATAGACACGGTCTTCCTTCACAATGGCTTTCTTCGCCTGGTAGATACCATAGAGTTCCCGTTCCTTATGATAGATCTCCGAGTCGGGTGAGTTGACGTATTTCTGCTGCACGCCTTTCGTTGCCGCATCAAGTTTACGACCACCGAACGCCACCACCTTGCCACTGACATTCAACCAAGGGAAGATGGCACGACCGGCGAAGCGGTCATAGATGCCGCGCTCATTCTCGATGCACAGTCCGGTCTTCACCAGGAACTCATCCTTATAGCCTTTCCGATGTGCCTCGTTGACCAGGGCGTCACGCTTGGTGAGTGCGAAACCCAACTGGAACTTCTTGATGATATCGTCACGGATGCCACGACTGCGGAAATACTGTTTGCCGATAGCCTGTCCATCCACGTCGTTATTCAGAATATCATGGAAATACTGACAAGCCCACTCGTTGACAATGAACATCGACTCACGGTCGGACTGCTCTCTCTTCTCCTCGTCAGAGAGCTCACGCTCCTCTATCTCGATATTGTATTTCTTCGCCAGCCAGCGCAGTGCCTCCGGGTAGGTGATCTGCTCGTGCTTCATGAGGAAGTTGACGGCATTACCTCCCTCCCCACAGGCAAAACAGTGACAGATCTGTTTCGAGGGTGACACCATGAATGACGGGGTCTTGTCGTCATGGAAAGGACACAGTCCCTTGTAGTTCACCCCCGCCTTGCGGAGGCTCACGAACTCGCCCACCACATCCACGATATTGGTGGCATCCATGATCTTGTCTATCGTCGCCCTGTCAATCATGTGTGCAAAGATAGTCAAAATTATGAAATTTCCCAGAAATGATTCTTTTTTTTATAAAAGTTTTATATCTTTGCAAACAGAAACTCAAACCAAAGACAATGACCAGAATTATTCTTTTCACGATGATCTTCCTGCTGGGACTCAGTTCCGCACAGGCACAGAACAAGAGCGAGCGTATCAAAGAGATCCGCAAGATGTATGCTGAGGCAAAGGCACAGATTGCCAATAATGGAAAAGACGGCAACCCTGCCAAGGACATGAAAATCGCCTTCAACGAGATAGTCAGTATCGAGCACGGCATCTATAATGAGGGATCACTCGATATCTATTTCGACGAGCAACGTAAAGTCAATGTGAGTGACGGCTCGTTCAACGCCTATGAACAGCCCTACTTCATCAGCTATTATAATACCATTCATGGGCATGAGTGCTTTCGTGAACAGATGTTCGACCGCAAAACGGGTGTTCTCGCCTTCGCTTTCGTACGCTGGATCACCGATGCGGGAATGACCATCGAGCACCGCTACTATTACGATGCCGCAGGGAAACTCATCGAGACGAAGAACAGCACCGAGAGTGACGATTGGGGAACAGGTGACTCAGAGAAGAAACTCGCCGAGCTGTATCACCAGATTTTCAAGTTGGCCATCGAAGACGCAGCGACAGCTCCTGCCGTGAAGTTCCAAGGCACCCAGCGCTCGAAGGCTGACCAGTTGAAACATATCCGCACACAGTATGCCCTTGCCAAGGACAAGTCAGGAAAGAAAGTCGAGACTTTCTACCCCTGTGATGTCACCATCACTATCCACAACCAAGAGGAAGGCGACTGTCCCCCTGTGACGGATGTCATCTGTCTTTTTGGAGAGAAGAGCAACAACGATGCTACGTCGGACACCAAGTGTTTCTTGGCAACGACCCATCGTACCACCATGAGTTTTGACAACTACCATGAGTTCCTTTACGACCCTGCCACATACAACCTTATCTTTTCTTATGACAGAGGTGCGGAAGAAGGAGAGGTCCTTGAGTGGCGTTACTATTTCAACGAGCTTGGTACCTGCATCGAGAGAAAGAGCAACGCCGAGGAAATCGGTGATGGCTCGTCCGAAAAGAACTACGCCCACGCCCTCCAGTCCCTCTTCCAACTCTTGGTGGAGAATTGGTAATCATTTGCAAATAAGATAGGCGGAATCTTGAATAAGATATGCAGAATCTTGAATAAGATATGCAGAATCTTAAATAAGATAGGCAGAATCTTAAATAAGATAGGCGGAATCTTGAATGGGGATGTCTTGCGTCACCCATAGGAGGTATCGGAGTACACCCATAACTGATATCGGAGTGAGGGATGCGAGGCATCTCCGTCAAATGGAGGCTTTAGTCGGTAGGAAAGTGGGCTTTAGTCGTAATGAAAAGACACTTCAGTCGGTAACTGAATGCCCGTCAGTCGGTAACTGATTCTATATAGAATTTTCGAAAAACATATAACCATATAACATGATGTGGCTCAAATGCCGATGTACAAAGGGAATGAAGCATGTTATATGTTGCCCAAACATATAACATACATGTAACATACATATAACATGTTTACATTTATCAACTCTTCTCCCTTGCTCTGCTAACAGATTTTTGCACTTTCGTCCTGACTGGTTTTTGCAATCTTCTGAAAAAACGCCCTACTTTTCCATATTATCGATGTAGGACATGATGACGTTGACCGCAGCTTCGGGAGTCATGTCATCCATAGAGAGTACCAGCTGGTAGTTACGGGTATCGTAACGGGTGGTGTCATCATATTTCTGGATGTAGGTCTCACGACTCTTATCCATCTGTTCGATGACATCACAAGCCTCCTGCTCGGTGATACCGCGCTTCTGTACCAAGCGATTGATACGATGCTGCATGGATGCCTGGACGAAAACGCTCAGGTGGTTGGGCCAGTCACGGAAGACAAGGAAGCTGGAACGACCTGCCACGACACACGATTCCTCTTGAGCCAAGCCCTCCAAAATAGCTTTCTCGGTCTCGAACATGGATTCTGTGGTCAGCCTTACCTCTGCCTCCATAGGCAAGATAGGACTGTTGACCAGTGTCTTGTAATAGTTATTGAACTCATTCCACCAAGTCTTCTTCTGTGCCTTGATGCGCTCAATCTCTTCGAGGGTCAGTCCAAACTTCTCGGTCAGTCCTGCCACGAGAGCCTTGTCGTAGTATTTCACATTCAGCCGCTCTGCCAGCAGACGACCTACAGTGCGACCACCAGAACCGACTTCACGGTTGATGGTGATGACAAATTGCTTGTTTTTGTTCATATCTTATTAGCTTTTGATTTACATCGAACCAGCTCACGCTCGATAGATGGAGCAAGCTCATCTATGCTCGCTTAACCGCTGCTTTGACTATTTTGTCGAACCAGCTCACGCTCGATAGATTGAGCAAGCTCATCTATGCTCGCTTAACCGCTGCTTTTTTCTCTGATCATGGTCAAGAATGATCTTGCGCATACGCATTGACTTGGGAGTGACCTCCACCAGCTCATCTTCCTTGATATACTCCAAACACTCTTCCAGTGACATGACGGTCTTGGGGATGATGCGTGCCTTGTCGTCAGTACCGGAGGCACGGACGTTAGTAAGCTGCTTTGCCTTGGCGACATTCACCACGAGGTCGTTGTCATGCACATGCTCACCGACAACCTGTCCCATATATACCTCCTCACCCGGGTCGATGAAGAACTTACCACGGTCTTGCAACTTATCAATGGAATAGGCGAAGGCGGTACCTGTCTCCAAGGCAATCATCGAACCGTTGACACGACGCTCGATGTCACCCTTGTAAGGCTGGTACTCTTTGAAGCGGTGTGCCATGATAGCCTCACCCTGTGATGCCGTCAGCACATTGGTACGCAGTCCGATGATACCACGGGAAGGGATGTCGAACTCGATGTTCGTACGCTCACCCTGACTCTCCATGGAGGTCATCTCACCCTTACGGCGTGTCACCATATCAATCATCTTAGAGGCGAACTCCTCAGGTACGTTGATGGTGAGTTCCTCGATAGGCTCACACTTCACCCCGTCAATCTCCTTATAGATCACCTGAGGCTGTCCCACCTGCAGCTCATAGCCCTCACGGCGCATGGTCTCGATGAGCACGGAGAGGTGCAGCACACCACGTCCGCTGACCACCCAGCGGTCGGTAGCGTCCTCGAAGGGCTCTACACGCAGGGCGAGGTTCTTCTCCAACTCCTTCTCCAGACGGTCGTTGATATGACGGCTGGTGACGAACTTACCCTCCTTGCCGAAGAAGGGGGAGTCGTTGATGGTGAAGAGCATCGACATCGTCGGCTCGTCGATGGCGATAGGAGGCAGCGGTTCCGGATTCTCCACATCACAGATCGTGTCGCCAATCTCAAATTTCTCCAAGCCGATGACGGCACAGATGTCACCACAGTCTACCTGCTCAGTGCGCACATGCCCCATACCGTCGAAGGTATGCAGTTCCTTGATCTTCGTCTTCTCCATCGTACCGTCACGATGGGCAATCGTCACCTGCTGACCATCCTTCAGAGAACCACGGTGTACACGTCCCACAGCGATACGCCCCGTATAACTGGAGTAGTCGAGTGACGTGATGAGCATCTGGGGAGTACCCTCCAGCTGCTGGGGAGCAGGAATCACCTCCACAATCTTGTCCAGCAGGTAAGTGATGTCGTTGGTAGGTGTTTTATAGTCCTCACCCATCCATCCGTTCTTTGCCGAGCCATAGACCACGGGGAAGTCCAGCTGATCCTCGGTGGCGTCCAAAGAGAACATCAGGTCGAAGACCATCTCATAGACCTCCTCAGGACGACAGTTAGGTTTGTCGACCTTGTTGACCACGACGATAGGTTTCAGTCCTATCTGCAACGCCTTCTGCAGTACGAAGCGCGTCTGGGGCATCGGACCCTCGAAGGCATCCACCAGCAGCAGGCAACCGTCTGCCATGTTCAGCACACGCTCCACCTCACCGCCGAAGTCAGAGTGCCCCGGAGTGTCTATAATATTGATTTTCGTTCCTTTCCAGTTAATACTTACATTCTTCGAAAGAATCGTGATGCCACGCTCCCTCTCAAGGTCGTTAGCATCCAACACCTGGCTCGAAAGGTTCTGTCCCTCACGGAACAGGTTACCAGCCAACATCATCTTGTCCACGAGCGTCGTCTTGCCGTGGTCTACATGAGCGATAATCGCTATGTTCCTAATATCCTGCATTCCTTTTCCTTAATTAATTTGGGTGCAAAATTACTACTTTTTTCTGAGAAAAGTTTGATAATTCGAAAAAATGTAGTAATTTTGCACCCGCATTTGATGATGTACCCCACTTCTGATGAGGGTGGCAGGCATCTGAAAGATGTATTATATTAACAATTTAATCATCAAAATTATGTATTTAGATCAAGCAAAAAAGAAAGAGATCTTTGAGAAGCATGGCAAGAACGTAGCAGACACTGGTTCTGCAGAGAGCCAGATTGCCCTGTTCACCTATCGTATCAGTCACCTGACAGAGCACCTGAAGAAGAACCACAAGGACTTCGGTACCGCTCGTTCACTGACAAAGCTGGTAGGTCAGCGTCGTAAACTCCTGAAGTACCTGTACAACAAGGACATCAACCGCTACCGCGCCATCATCAAGGCTCTCGGACTGCGTAAATAAGCAGCAACTACCTCCCAAAAAAGCCTCGCTAAATGCGAGGCTTTTTTTATTGCTCTTACTTCTGCAACGTGATATTCACGTTCTTCTTCTTGATATTCTTACAGTTGGTGAACACCGCATCCTTCTTGGCGAGGATGGTCAGGTTCTCTAAGGTAATACCGTCGATAGGCATCTCAGGCAGACCATTGAACTCCATGGCACGTCCGGCACCATTGCAGACACAGTCCTTGATGTCGATATTGCGGAAGATAGGAGTCTCCTCTGTCACAGGAGCCTTGGTGACATTATCCGGGTTGTCACCATCCTCCAGCATCTCAGCCACCGACTTGCCACCATAATACATATTGAAGGTGATGGCATCGGTCTTGATATCGGTCATTGACACCTTATTAATATATATATTCTCAACAATACCACCACGACCACGGGTAGACTTGAAACGCAAGCCCACGTCAGTACCCAGGAACTGGCAGTTCTCCACAAGGATGTTCTTCACGCCACCACTCATCTCTGAGCCGACAACGAAGCCACCATGTCCTGCGAAGACAGTGCAACCGTCAACTACCACGTTCTCACATGGAATACCACGGCGACGACCGTCGGCATCCTTACCACTCTTGATACAGATACCATCATCACCAGCATCGAAACGCGAGTTGACGATGAGGACATTCTTACAAGACTCTAAGTCGAGCGCATCACCATTCTGGGCATAGCTGGGGTTACGTACCAATACCTGGTCAATGATGATATTCTCACTCATCAGCGGGTGGAGGTTCCAAGCGGGAGAGTTCTGGAAGATAACCCCTTTCAGCATGACGTTCTTACACTGTACCAGAGATATCATCACCGGTCGCAGGAAACGCTTAATGGCATTCCACTCCTCTGCTGTCTGCGCATTAGGTACATTCATGTTGGCACCCTTCTCACCTTGCGCATAGCCTGCAGAAGGCACCCAATAGCCTGGTTTCAATTCCTGTGAACCGGGAATAGCGAGCAAAGACTTCCAGTGCTTGGCAGTCACTTTCTCTTTCTTCACAGGACGCCAATACTGACCATTGCCGTCAATCACACCCTTACCAGTGATGGCGATATTCGTAGCACCCTTGGCATAGATAGGAGACTGCAAGCGACGGGTATCCAGTCCCTCAAAGGAAGTCTCTATGATAGGATAAAGACTCTCGTCTGCAGCAAACAGGATAACAGCACCAGCCTTGAGGTTCAGTTCAATATTACTCTTGAGGACAATAGGACCAGTATGCCACACGCCCTGCGGCACCACCAGTTTACCGCCACCTCTCTTACTCAATGCGTCAATAGCTTTGGCAAAAGCCTCCGTATTGAGGGTGATGCCATCACCAACGGCACCAAAGTCGGTGAGTTTCACCTGATAATCAGGAATCACGGGAGCACTTACCTCCGGCATAGCGAATGGCAACTTCTCCGTAAACTTCTTGTAGGGGTTGTCAGCTTGTGCGCCCATACTTACTGCAAGAGCAACCACAATAGTCAGAAATAGTTTCTTCATAATTGTATTGTTTTATAGATTAGTATATTTAATATCTGATTTCATTGAGAGGAATCATGACAAAGTCACGCTCATGCATCAGCGGATGCGGTATCTTCAGGTCAGGCTCATTCACTGTCAGGTCGTCATAGAGCAGGATGTCGATGTCTATGGGACGATCACTATAGAGGTGAGAGGTGAGAGGTGAGAGGTGAGAGAGGAGCGTTGTTTTCTTCTTGCGTCCCAGTTCCCGCTCAATCTTCTGTGTCGCCTTGAGCACCTGCCGTGGGGTACATACCGTCTCACAGAGGATGACCCCGTTCAAGAAAGGATGGTCAGACTCAAAGCCCCAAGGGTCGGTCTCTATCAGCGACGATTGTCGGACGACCTCCCCTACCCGCTCATGGATAAGGGCTATTGCCCTCTTGATGTTTTCCTCCCTATCACCGAGATTAGAGCCCAGTCCTAAATAAACGTGATGTATCATAGGTACAGAATTCCCCTCCCCTCTCGGGAGGGGTTAGGGGTGGGGTTCTTATTTAATCATCGAGTATCAACATCGCATCACCATAGCAGCCAAACATAAAGCCGTTACGCACAGCTTTCTCATACGCTTCGTATATCAGCTCATAACCGCCGAATGCCGCCGTAGCCATCATCATGGTTGACTCAGACTGATAGAAATTAGTAATCAACGAATCAGCCAGTCCGAAGTCATAGGGGGGGAAGATGAACTTATTGGTCCAGCCATCAAACTCCTTCAACATGCCATCGGTACCTACCGCAGATTCTGTAGCACGTAAGGTGCTGACTCCCACTGCGCAGATATGATGTCCGCTGTTCTTCGCTTCATTGACTATCCGACAAGCCTCCGCATTGACGATCATCTGCTCAGAGCTCATCTTATGTTTGGTCAAGTCCTCCACCTCTATAGGATCAAAACATCCCAGACCACAATGGACAGTGATATAGGAGAAATTGACACCATGTATCTCCAGACGCTTCAACAACTCGCGACTGAAATGCAGTCCAGAGGCAGGAGCTGTCACGGCACCCTCATTCTTGGCATAGATGGTCTGGAAATTCTCCATATCGTCAGCTGTCACCTCACGACGGTCTATGATATAACGAGGTACAGGAGCTGAGCCCAAAGCAAACAACTCACGCTTAAACTCATCATGTGGACAGTCATAAAGGAAACGCAAAGTTCGCCCACGGCTGGTAGTATTATCTATCACCTCCGCTACCATAGGACCATCATCCTCAAAGAAGAGTTTATTACCAATACGTATCTTACGGGCAGGTTCTACCAATACGTCCCATAGACGCAGTTCCTCATTGAGCTCACGCAAGAGGAAAACCTCTATTTTGGCATCTGTCTTCTCTTTGGTACCATAGAGACGGGCAGGGAACACTTTCGTATCATTGAGCACCAAGGCATCACCTTCATTGAAATAATTAACTATGTCACGGAACAGCAATGGCTGGTCTGTCTCCTTTCCCTTGTCATCCTTCTGGAACATGTCGATGGTCTGACTCTTACGATGGACCACCATCAGACGACACTCGTCGCGGCGATAAACTTTCTCAACGGTACCATCCTCGTTCTCAAACGTCTTATGAGGCGGCTCCAATGCCACCTGCTCCTCAGGTAGTTTGAATTTGAATTGTGATAGTTTCATATATTTTATTTTTCGAGATTACGAGATTACGAGATTACGATATTTCGATATTACGATATTTCGAGTTCCTGGCTATCAAGCCAAGTATTGAAGCCATCCAGCTCCACACAGTCCTCCAAACGCACATCCCCCACTCGGGTACGACAGAGTGCCGTCAGATAGGCACCGCTACCCAAAGCTTCTCCAATGTCACGAGCCAAAGAACGAATATAGGTTCCCTTGCCGCATACCACACGAATAGAAGCCTGCTTCTTCTCTTCGTCAAAAGAGAGTAACTCTATTTCATCTATACGGATTGGTTTTGCCTGTAGCTCCACTTCCTCGCCTTCACGTTTCAATTGGTAGGAACGTTTCCCGCCAATCTTCACTGCAGAATACTGAGGGGGAATTTGTAAGATATCGCCTACAAACTGAGGCAGTGTCTTGATGATTAACTCTTTGGTGATATGCTCCACGGGATAGGTCTCATCCTCCTCATGCTCCATATCATAACTGGGGGTCGTCGCTCCCAATTGGAGAGTTGCCGTATACTCCTTGGTATCGTATTGCAGGCGCTCTATCTCTTTCGTCTTCTTTCCCGTACAGAGAATCAACACACCTGTCGCCAATGGATCCAAGGTACCAGCATGTCCTATCTTCACCCGCTTCACCCCTATTTTCTTAGAAATACGGGTACGGACGAAAGCCAGCGCACCAAATGAAGTCATCCGGTAGGGCTTATTAATATAGATTATCTCTCCCTGAGTGAAGTTCATTAGTCAACCATTGCTAGTGAATGACCCGTCAGTAGCAGTACGATGATAATGCCACCAACTATAATACGATAAATACCGAAAGCCTTAAAGCCATATTTCGTCAAGAATGCCACAAACCATTTCATGGCAAGAAGGGCAACGACAAAGGCAACAACACAGCCCAACAGCAACATCGTGATGTTATGAGGCGTTGCCCAGGCAGCATCCTCCTTCAATAAATCAAGCAAATCGAGAAGGGTGGCACCTGCCATGGTGGGTACGGCAAGGAAGAAGGAGAACTCTGCGGCACGCTTACGAGTAAGTCCCTGTGTCATACCACCCACGATAGTAGCCATTGAACGTGACACACCAGGAATGACAGAGATACACTGATAAAGACCTATGTTAAAAGCACGCTTCTCATTGACCTTATTATCATCAGAACCCTTATTGAACAATTTGTCACAGAGCAGCATAAACACACCGCCCACTACCAACATGATGGCAACAACCAATACGCTGTCGAGCAGCCAGTCGAGTAATCCCGATTTCTTTGCCAATAGTCCTATCACAACAGCAGGAATGACACCAACTATCAATAGCCAGTAGAAATAATATTTATGCTTGAGTCGCTGCCACATATTACTACCGGCTGGTGCGGGAGTATGGTCAAACTGGAAGAAGCGCTTCCAATAGAGGCATACGACGGACAGAATAGCGCCAAACTGGATAATGAAAGTAAAAGCATGGACAAATGGATCACCCTGCGGAATACCCAACAGATTCTGCGTGATGATCATGTGACCTGTAGAGGATACTGGCAGGAACTCTGTCAATCCTTCAACAATAGCGATGATAACTGTCTCCAACCAAGTCATTTCGTCTCCTCCTTATCTTTTGGTTTACGCATTACAGCATAAATCATCGAGACAAAACCAATCAGACATACCACTGGTGCCACTTTGATACGACGGGCACTGAAAATATCAGGATTGTATGCATCTTCTGTAGAGCCAGCTCCACTCATGAGGATAAATCCTATGACGACAATCATCATTCCCACCACCAGTAGGATATAATTGATACGGTCAAATGCTAAATTCTTTCTATCCATAGTTTCATTTATTTCGAGATTCGATATTACGATATTACAAGCATTTATATCTTATATAGCTCACCTGCCGTCATCTTCAGGAACTTGTTGACGGCAAGCCATGCACAAAGGGCAGTAATCAAAAGCCCAAAGAGGAACACCGCTCCTGCTGTAATGGCAAGTTCCTCCCACTGGACAATGGCAAGGATACCCGGTTGTGTCAGGTACAACCCATAGAAGCAGACTCCCAACACGATATTTGCCAAGATAGCAGCTACGAAGCCAACCATTACCGCATTCTTAATAAAGGGACGACGAATGAATCCCCAAGAGGCACCCACCAGTTTCATCGTATGGATGATAAAACGGCGGGCATAAACACTCAGTCGCACCGTGTTACTAATCAGAGAGAACGATACAAAAGTCAGTAAGACGGCAAGTACCAACAGGATGATACTGATACGACTCAGATTAAAGTTTACCTGATCAACCAAATCCTCCATATAGGCAATATCACTGACACGGGCATCCTTCCGTATCTCCTTGACAATCCACTTCAATGAGTCACGGTTGGCATAGTCTGACTTCAACTGTATCTCCAATGTTGCCGAGAAGGGATTGAAGCCCAAGAACTCAGAAGGGTCACTGCCCAGTTCCTTCGTCTGCTCCTTCTGAGCCTGCTCCTTACTGATATAATCAATATTGCGAGAATAGGGACGATGGTAAAGATCACGACAGAAACGATGCGCCTGGTTCACTGTCACATAATCTTTCAACATCACCGTAACAGTCAGGTTCTCCTTCATGTGGTTCGACAGATTGCGAGCCAACAATACCGAAAACACAACCATACCCAATAAAATCAATACCATGGTGGTACTGATACATAGTGTAACAACCTGCATGCCACGGCGGCTGCGGGTTCTTTTTCGTTTATTTCCCATTTCCTTTTTAGACGTAATACACCTAATTTGCTGCAAATTTACAACAAATCAGTCTAAATGCAAAACAATTTACGTTTTATTTGCTAATTTTGGTTTCACCGAAATTATCTTGACGAGGAAAAGCCCAAATAAAATTTGGCTTTTCTCTCGTTATTTGCTAATTTTGTACCCGAAAAGAAAATGGCATATGAGTACAATTATTTATCCATCCCCTATATTCGGACCAATACACAGTCGTAGACTGGGTATCTCATTAGGCATTAACCTTTTACCTGCTGATGGCAAGGTTTGTTCCTTCGACTGTATCTATTGTGAGTGCGGCTTTAATGAGGACCACCGTCCATCCCTCCCCTTGCCTGCACGCCAGGAAGTGACACAGGCTTTAGAGAAAAAACTGCAAGAAATGAAAGCCAATGGACAGTTGCCTGACGTATTGACATTCGCAGGAAACGGAGAACCAACGTGTCATCCCCATTTTGCAGAAATCATTGATGACACCATCCTGCTACGAGACAAATACTGTCCGAAAGCGAAAGTGTGCGTGCTGAGTAACTCTACCATGATTCATCGCCATGAGGTACACGATGCGTTGATGAAGGTTGATGACAACATCCTCAAGCTCGATACGGTCGACCCCTCATATATTAATAAGGTGGATCACCCCAACGGAACCTATGATGTTAACAAGATCATCGAACGCATGAAGGCTTTCCATGGACACCTTATCATCCAGACGATGTTCATGCGAGGGGCATGCAACGGAGAGAGCGTCGACAACACTAGTGAGGAATATGTGAGTCCCTGGCTGGAGGTGGTGAAACAGATCAAGCCTCAACAGGTAATGGTCTACACCATCGACCGAGAGACACCAGCCCATGGACTGGAAAAAGCAAGTCGCGAACAGCTCAACGCCATTCGCGACCGTGTGATAGCAGCCGGCATACCTTGCTCGGCAAGTTATTGATTCTAAATCTTGGTAATAATACCAATCTCGGTAGCACGGATAAACTCGATGATATGACGGATATATGGTCCATCAGGCACCTGCTCTTCAATCTGGTTGACAGCATCAAACGTAGAGGTCTTACCATGGAACAACAGACGATAGGCATTGGCTATATGCTTCAACAACTTTTCGTCAACCCCATGTTGACGCGCTACTTGCATGTTCACACCACCATACTGCACATCATTGGTACAGATGATAAAGGGAGGCACATCTTTTGAGAATGTTGTACCAGCCTGTATCATCGCGCCACGTCCCACACGGGTCCTGGCATTCTCGATAACGCTGGATGAGAAGATAACACTATCCTCTATCATACAGTCACCAGCTATCTTCGTGCCATAACCAAAGACACAACGGTCACCCACCTTGGTATCATGTGAGATATGGGCACCTTCCATCAGTACGTTATCATTACCAATGACTGTCTGTCCCCCCTTATGGGTGGCACGATTCACCACCACGTTCTCACGGAAGATGTTATTGTCACCAACGACACACTCCGTTTTCTCGCCACGGAAATTGAAATCCTGTGGTAATGCACCTATCACCGTTCCCTGATGAACCTTATTATTATTACCCATACGAGTACCATTACAGATGCTCACAAAGGGAAATATGATACAATTATCACCAATGACTACGTCACCTTCAATATAGGCGAAAGGGAATATCTTACAATTATTGCCGATCTTTGCTCTGGAGTCAATCTCGGCCTTTGGACTTATTTCACTTGCCATAACTCAATCTCTAAACATTAAACTCTTACATTACTTTCCTCCTCCGCCTAACGCCGTATAGAGTGACACTACAGCCTGCATCTTAGAGAAGTCGTCACTAACTTTCGAAAGTTGCGCATTGAGCAACTGGGTCTGAGCAGTCAGCACCTCCAGATAACTGGAACCACTGCTTTTATAGAGTGCCCGTGTATCTTCAACATTCTTAGTCAGCACCTCAATACGTTGAGCCTCCAGTTTGCTGTTGGCATCATAGCTATTGTAGTTGACAAGGGCATTCGACACCTCATTACCAGCCTGCAAGATAGCATTCTGCCAACTGTTGAACGCCTGCTCATACTTAATCTTACTTACCTTCAGGTTAGCCGTCAGCGCACCACGATTGAAGATAGGCTGCGTCAGACCGCCGAAGAGGTTGGTGAGCCATTTACCGGGATTCAAACCACCACTGGCGTTAGTAAAGGCACCAGTAAAGCCGATGCTAATATTGGGATAGAACTGTGAACGGGCTGTCTGTACATCATGGAAGCAAGAAGCCAGTGTCATCTCCGCATTATGCACGTCAGGACGGTTCTTCAACAAGGCGACACCCACACCTGTACTGAATTCTGCCGGTAGGGACTGCTCTGCAAGCGTAGAACGGGGAATCTGCTGACCAGCCTGTCCAATAAGCAAGGAGAGGGCATTCTCCGTCGCACGGATCTGACGTTTGAACTCGTTTGCCTGTGTCTGTGTCGACAGATAGGCAGCCTCCGCACTCTGCACACTGGTGGAACGCATACGCCCCAACTGGTACTGGAGCTTCATCATCTCCCAAGTCTCCTTTGCCATACCTGACATTTCTGTCACGATACGAAGTTGTTCGTCAAGCATCAATAAGGTGTAGTAGGCATTAGCGACACCACTGACCACCTGTGCACGAACCGCCATCTGATAATCCTTGGCTCCCAGCATCTTCATCTGTGTTGAACGCTTCTGCGACAGAATGTTGCCAAAGATATCCAGTGTCCACGATGCAGTGACAGGCAGTGTATATGCTTTAGTCGTCTGCGAAGGGTCTGTGTAGAGTGTCTGAATATTACCCAAAGAAGTGGAACCGAAGTTGATGGCAGGCAGGAAAGCCAGCTTAGCTGCCTTCAGCATCGTCTCATACATCTGCACGGTGAGCACAGCATTTTGCAGGTTGGCATTTTTCTCCAAGCCCTGCTCGATGTACTTCCGTAACTGCGCATCAGTAAACACACTACGCCACGGCAAGTTACCAAACGAAGCCGTATCCTGTACTACCAAGGTATCCACATCCGAGATAGTATCACGGATGAGTCCCTTCGCATCAACGGCTGGACGCTCATACTTATTGTATACACCGCAACTGCTCATAAGCAGTGAAACGGCAGCAAATATCATAAACTTTTTCATAGTCTCTTACTCCTCTAATTTGTAATCAACAGGACGATGAGCATACTGTGCAATCTCCGAAGCCACATCGGAATTTTCTTCCTCGTCCTCAAACTTCATCGGACTAATCTTCTCCTGCAGGCTCTGGAAGATCACAAATAATGCGGGAACAACCAGTACCTGGCACAGCGTACCAATCAACATACCGCCTACGGCAGCGGCACCCAACGTCTGGTTACCATTCTTACCTACACCAGAGGCAAACATCATAGGCAGCAGACCAATAACCATTGCCAATGAGGTCATCAAGATAGGACGCAGACGAGCTGCGGCACCTAACACTGCCGACCAAGAGATAGCCATACCCGTCTGTCGACGCTCCAATGCGAACTGCACAATCAAGATGGCGTTCTTCGCCAACAGTCCTATCAGCATGATCAGTGAGATCTGCATGTAGATATCGTTGGAGTGACCGAAAATCATCGTAAACAGGAAGCAACCAGCAAGTCCGAAAGGTACGGAGAGCACAACGGCAAGAGGCAGAATGTATGACTCATACTGTGCCGACAGAATCAGATAGATAAAGATGATACACAATGCGAAGATGACGGCTGTCGTATTGGAAGCCTTAGCCTCCTCACGGGTAAGACCCGAATACTCGTATGTGTAACCCTGTGGCAGTATGTCGGCTGCAACTTCCTGTGCAGCCTTGATAGCATCACCCGTAGAATAGCCGTTTGCCACCGTTGCCGTCACGTTGATACTCGTAAACAGGTTGAAACGGTTGATGTTGGAAGGTCCGTACACACGTTCCATACGACAGAATTCCTGGACTGGTGACATACCACCAGGAGTACGCACGTAGACACTGTTCAGCGACTCTGGCGTCATACGCGTTTCCGGCAAACCCTGGATCATTACGCGGTAAAGTTTTCCGTATGCATTGAAGTTAGACGCATAAAGTCCACCGTAGTAACCCTGCAAGGTGGTCAGCACCAGATTAGGTGAAATGCCTGCCTGCTTACACTTGGCAACATCCACATGAAGCATGTACTGAGGATAGTTCGGGTTGTAAGATGTCTGCGCCGTCTGGAATTCAGGACGCTTGTTCAGTTCTGCCAGATACTCTTTCACGACATCAAAGAAGCGGGTCAAGCTACCACCCGTACGGTCCTGCATCACGATGGACACACCAGAGTTAGCAGAGAAGCCAGGAATCATTGGTGGTGCGAAGGCAAGAATCTGAGCATCCTTGATATGAGCCGTCTTCAAATATATCTGAGCCAGCACACCATTGGCTTCGTATGGATTCAGGAAGAAGCGATAGATACCATCGCCCTGCCATAGTCCGCTGAGTTTCCACCAGAATCCTTTCTGACGCTCCTCGAAGGGTTTCAGTTTGATGATAAACGTAGCCTGGTCAGAACCCGAACCTGCAATGAAGTTATAACCCTGAATCTGCTCACGACTTTGAATAGCGGGGTCTGCAGCCAGAATAGAGTCAACCTCTGTAATCACCTGTTTCGTGCGTGCCACGGAGGTGGCAGGCGGCATGGAGATGGTACAGAAGATAGTACCCGTATCCTCATCAGGTACCAGACCCGTCTTAGCACCTGCCATAGTTGCTATCAGCACAGCAATACCTATAATCACTGTGATACCGATAGCTACAGGCTTTCTCACCAGTTTCTCCACAATACCCCTGTATTTACCAAGCACAGAGTCGTATGCCGTATTGAATGACGCATGGAAACGGTCGATACGTGACATCTTCTTATGTCCCTCCTTGTCGTGAGGCTTCAGGAAGATGGCACACAGGGCTGGTGACAACGTCAGGGCGTTCAGTGCCGAAATAAAGATGCTGACTGCCATTGTCACACCAAACTCCCGATAGAACGATCCGCTCGTTCCACCGATGAATGACACAGGGATGAACACTGATGCCATCACCAAGGTAATGGAGATGATTGCACCCGAGATCTCGTTCATCGCATCGATAGAAGCAACCAACGGACTCTTATACCCTTGGTCGAGCTTCGCATGCACGGCTTCCACCACCACAATGGCATCGTCGACAACGATGGCGATTGCCAATAGCAATGCCGACAGCGTCAGCAAGTTGATGGAGAATCCGAACACTGAAAGGAAGAAGAACGTACCGATCAGTGATACAGGAACGGCTATCAACGGAATCAGTGTGGAACGCCAGTCCTGCAGGAACACATAAATCACGATGAACACCAAGATCAAGGTGAAGATCAAGGTGAACACCACCTCTTCGATACTGGCATAAAGGAACTCCGTTACATCGTAGTTGATTTTATACGTCATACCTGGAGGGAACAATTTTGCCTGTTCTTCCAGCTCTGCCTTCACCTGCTTGGCTATCTCATTAGCATTAGAGCCGGCAATCTGCTGAACCATACCCAATACCGACGGAATGTTATTATTCTTCATCGATACCGAATACTGCTGTCCACCCAGCTCTATCTTGGCTACATCCTTTAGTTTCAAGGTCTGTCCGTTGGCATCGCTGGAGATGATGATGTTTCCAAACTCCTCCGCTGACTTCAGTCGACCTGTATAGCGCATACTATATTCATATGCCACATCCGACTGTTCGCCGAACGTACCAGGAGCTGCCTCAATATTCTGCTCTGCCAGCACATTACTGATATCCGATGGCATCAGATTGTGCTGTTTCATCACATCGGGTTTCAGCCAGATACGCATGGAGTAGGTCTTCAAACCAGGCGACTGCACGTCACCCACGCCCTGAATACGCTTGATGGCTGGAATGATGTTAATATTATTATAGTTCGTCAGGAACTCGTCATCATAACGTCCGTCAGATGTCAGGGTGAACATCAGCACCTGTGATGTCTGACGTTTCGTCACCGTTACACCGATACGCGTCACCTCGGCAGGCAACAGTGCCTGTGCCTGTGACACACGGTTCTGCACGTTGACGGCACACATATCAGGGTTCATACCCTGACGGAACAATACGCTGATCTGTGCTGATCCTGCACCTGCCGTAGAGGAAATATAGTCCATACCCTCTACACCGTTGATACTCTCCTCCAGTGGCGTGATGACGGAGTTCTTCACCGTCTCGGCATCAGCACCAGGGTAACTGGTCCACACGGCTACGGTAGGAGGTGCTATATTGGGGTACTGCTCAACAGGCAGCGAAACCAATCCAATGAAACCCAGCAGGACGATGAGGATAGAAATCACCGTCGATAGCACTGGGCGTTTGATAAATGTTGTAAAAGTCATACTAATTTACAATTTGACAATTTACGATTTACGATTTTTTCTCGCTCTCCACGAACCGAATTGCATTCCAATCAAGAATACAATGATAATCACTATCAAGCCGACACCGATAGCCGTAACAAGAGTGCCAATGCCATCCTTAGCGCCCATAGCGCCAAGGACATCGCCAGAATTCATTGCCTTAGCCTGCTCGTCCATCTTCTGCTGGTAACGCTCTGGAGTGATGGGCACAATCTCCATGCCATCATTCAACTTCGTGACACCATTGGTCACATACTTATCACCAGCCTTCAGACCGTCTGTCACGATATAGTTATTGCCATCGTTTTGCGGATCCACCTTAATCTCGCTATACTTCACCTTATTGTCCTTGCCAAGGATGTACACGAACTTCTTGTTCTGCACCTCCATGACGCACGACTGTGGGATGATGATGGCTGAAGAGGCAATACGCGGGATAATAATGGTACCGGCACCACCGCTCTTCAACTTCCTCTCAGGATTGACGAATGAAGCTATCAGTTGCACGCTACCCGTAGCCTGATCTATCACACCACTCATCTTTGTTACAGCACCCTCGCTGGCATAGATGCTGCCATCTGCCAACTGCAGTTTTACAGGAGGCAGACTGTTCAAGCCCTTCTGTGAAATCACCATGGCATCCTTCTCCGTCACCGAAAAATAGACATCCATTGAGGAGATATTTGACACGGTAGTCAATGAGTTAGAGGCACTTACCAGCGCACCTTTCTTATAAGGTAATGTTCCTACGACACCAGAGGCAGGACTCTTCACATAACAGAAACTCAGCATCTCACGGGCAGAAGCCAAGGCTGCCTGTGCCTGTGCCAACTGTGCCTTCGCACTCTCAAATGCATTCTGAGTGGTCTGCAGCTCATAGTCACCAATCACCTTGTTGGCATGCAACTGCTTGGAGTTCTCGAATGTCAACTGGGCGGTGTTCACCTGCTGCTGGGCAGTATTCACAGTAGCCTGTGCCTGACGCACTTGTGCCTGGTAGGTAGTGTTATCCAATACGAACAATGTCTGACCTGCACTGACGGTCTGACCTTCTTTAACGTTAATCTGTGTTATAAAACCTTGTACCTTTGGGCGAATCTCTACATCCTGCACGCCTTTGATGGTAGCAGGAAATGTAGCCTGCATGTCGGCACTCGATGTACCAACCGTCACTACGGGGTACTCATTATCACCGAAATTTGGGCGACCACCTCCGCCGCCACATGAAATCAATGATGCAGCAACAGCCGCAAACATCATCATTTTGTTCATTTTCATACCTATTTATATTATTATTTATTCGAATAAATCTCTTTTCTTAGTTCAAAACCCAATACTTATTTCTCGGTTTTCGGTCTGCAAAGTTACTAAAAAACTGTATTATCTAAGTAATAGGAACTACACATTTAACAATCTTTATGCATAAGGCATTTCTTTTACGACAACCCCTCTATTTTACCATCAATAATGGTAATGCGCTCTGCCTGCGGATTCTTGGGAAGACCAGGCATCCGAAGCATGTCACCGGCAATGGCAACTATCATCTCACTGCCACTGTTGACGATGATATCACGGATACGTATCGAAAAACCTTCCGGGGAACCATAACGGGTGGAGTCGGCAGAGAACGAGAACTGCGTCTTGGCAATACATACAGGATAGCGGCTGATATCCTTGTCGTCCTCGAAGATGGTCTTGACAGCTTCCAATCGTTTCTTACCCGTCTTCGTAAATTCGACAGAGGCAGCACCATAGATACGCTTGCATACCTTTTCTATCTTACCCTCTATGGTATCTGCCTCAGGATAAGTGAAATGAATCGGCAGCGGTTGGATATCATCAATGGTCTCAACCACCTTCTGAGCTAGTTCCACTGCGCCTTCTCCGCCCTTTATAAAGGCTTCGTTAACCGCAAATCCGACACCCATGTCCTCACAGTTCTTACGCACGATGTCTATCTCTTCGTCAAGGTCTGTATCAAAGCGGTTAAGGGTTACAATGACCGGTTGTCCGAAGCCCTGCATGTTGTTGATGTGACGATTGAGGTTTTTCAGTCCCTCTTTCAATCCATTGGCATTAGGCTCTTTGATGCTGTCCAGGTCGACCCCTCCATGCATCTTCAATCCTTGTGTGGTAGCTACGATGACCACTAGACGCGGTTTCAACCCTGCCTTACGGCACTTGATATTGAAAAACTTCTCAGCACCCAAGTCCGCACCGAAACCAGCCTCCGTCACCACGTAATCTCCATAAGTCATTGCCATCTTGGTAGCAAGGACACTCGAGCAACCGTGTGCGATATTAGCAAAAGGTCCTCCATGAATGAAGGCAGGTGTATTCTCGGTAGTCTGTACGAGATTGGGCATCAGCGCATCCCGCATAAGAACAGTGATGGCACCTGCCACTCCCAGGTCGCGGACACGAAACGGCTTGCCGTCGGAAGTGATTCCCAACAATATATTCTCGATACGATGCTGTAAATCCTCCTCACTGGTGGCAAGACAAAGGATTGCCATCAACTCAGAGGCAGAAGTAATGTCAAAACCAGTCTCTGAGACAACACCGTCGCCCCTCAATCCTGTTACCACATTACGCAAGGCACGGTCGTTGACATCCAATACTCTTTTCCAATAGATCTCCCGTAAGGAAAAACCATCTTTGCGATGCTGGTAGATGTAGTTGTCAAGCATAGCACTGATGGTGTTATGAGCTGAGGTGACAGCATGGAAGTCACCAGTGAAGTGCAGGTTAATCTTCTCCATCGGCAACACCTGGGCATAACCACCGCCCGCAGCACCGCCCTTGATACCAAAACACGGACCCAGCGAAGGCTCACGCAGTGCTACCACCGCTTTCTTTCCCAATTTCTGAAGTCCTAATGTAAGTCCGATACTCACTGTTGTTTTACCTATACCTGCTTTGGTAGGACTGATGGCAGTCACCAATATCAGACGACTTTTCTTCACCCTTTTCTCGTCAATCAACGAGATGGGCACCTTTGCCATATAACGTCCATACGGTTCTATCAACTCTTGGGAAATCCCCAACTGGGTTGCAATGTCGCCAATCGGCTTCAATTGGCACTCGCGGGCAATCTGAATATCAGTCTTCATCTTTTATATGTTTTTGCTTGTGGGCGACAAAGATACAATTTTTTTGTCAAATCACCAAAAAAGTCACTAATGCTTTCTTCACCCCATGGCAATAGTCCCTATAGGGGTAAAGGAATGCCTCCTTTCACGTATTCCAAGCATTGGAACAACGTAAAGGAGATATTAGAACAAAGCACAGGAGGTATCGGAATGAAGAACGAAGGCTTTTTCTGTCATATTGACATATAATTGCGCCAATATGACATACTGATTTCATTGGCACATAACTTGTACTATAGAGGGTGTAAGCCGCAAGCGAAAGCAGAGGCAACAAAGAGATAAACAACATTAATAAACAATTAAAAATAGAATTAGGAGGTATGATTATGTTACCAGTATTCAAAAACAGTTGGTTCCCAACAGTATTCGACGATTTCATGAACAACGATATGATGGCTTGCGCCACCACTACCGCACCGGCAGTCAACGTCAAGGAAGACGAGAACGCTTACACCATGGAGGTTGCTGCTCCTGGTATCAAGAAGGAGTACTGCCGTGTACACATCAATGATGACGGTAACCTGTGTGTAGCCATCGAGAACAAGATGGAGCATAAGGAGGAGGACAAGAAGCAGCACTACCTGCGCCGCGAGTTCAGCTACAGCAACTACCAGCAGAACTACTCACTGCCTGATGATGTCAACAAGGACGGCATCTCGGCAAAGGTGGAGAACGGTATCCTGACCGTCGTGCTGCCGAAGATGAAAAAGGAGGAGACGAAGGTCTCACGTATGATTGAGATTTCATAACCCCAGTCTTGGTGAGATGAAAGAAAGAAATCCAGATGAAAATTTGGATTTCTTTTTTTTTCTTCTTACTTTTGCACTATGACAAACGAAGACAAGAAGCAACGTGACGAACTCGTCAGCAAGAACATGGGCTATGTGGTGACACTCGCCCGTCAGTATTCATCAGAACTACTGTCTACCGACGACCTCATCAGTGAGGGCAGTATCGGTATGATCAAGGCTGCGGAGAAATATGATCCCAGCCGTGGCAAACCTTTCGTCACCTTTGCCGCCCCCTATATCCGCCACAGTATTGAGGATGCAATCCGCAAAGTAACCGGTGAGGTGCCTGTGCTGTCCACTGACGAGTCGTTACCAGTAGGATCGAAGAACAATTACACGCTACTGAACGTCCTGGAAGACAAGGACGCTCCTAAGGCTGACCAAGCTGTTGAGCAGAATGCGCTATCGGACGACCTGGTGCGTGCCATCGATTTCCTCAACGAGAGGGAACAGGCTGTTATCCGCGGCATCTACGGCGTGGACGAGGAGCGTAAGACCATGGCTGAAATGGGTCTTGCCTTGGGATTGAAGAGGGAGCGGGTACGCCAGATAAGAGACAAAGCCCTACGCAAAATGCGTAAGGCTTCGTCAGACGATTAAGCGGTTAGCTGATATTTAGAAACTAAACGCTATTACATATCTCATACCCCATTTCGGACTCGTCGGCAGGTCGTTATAGTTCAGCCGTCGAACATACTCCACATGGAAGAACTTGAAGATGTTATGGATACCTAATACGATCTCCGCATAAGGACGATCAGGATTGATCACTTGACAGCCTTTGGGGAAATACATCAAACGGTGGTTGCCTGCATTCTCCGGAAGGAATGGATTGTTCTTGTCGGAGAGTTCTCCCCACAACATACGGACCCCGATATACTCACGCCAATGCAGTTTCTTAATCAAGGGGATACGGTTGAAAATCTTACCGTTCAAGTCCCATGACACCATCAACGACGCGAAACGGTCGGTGAGGAACTCCATCGTATTGATGAGGTTGAAAGTCTCGGGCAGGATGACGTACGACTGGTTGGCAGCAGGATGAATCAGCAAGGGATAAGGAACCTGGTTCCACTGCATACCACCCTTCAAGGAGATATCGAGCTTACCCCAACTACTCAACCAGAAACGCTTATAGATATGCAGCTCGGTGTAGTTGTAGGAATACTGTCCACCGAAGACACCGTCAAAGCCCATCGTATGGGAGACACTGAACACTGGGGCGTCGAGGTTGATGACACGACGGCGCAACTTATTATTGATATATGTCTCACCAGGTGCATAGCGTAGTTTTGCAGTCACCTCGGTAGTCCGCATATGTTCTCCGTTACCAGTCCTGAAGAATTCCTCACGAGGAGCACTATCCAGTGTACGGAAAGACATCTTGCCACACGCTTCGTTCTCTTCCAATTTTCCTATCAGCGTAGCTTTCAGACCCCAGTCAGTCTCGTAATCGAAGGTGATCTGCTGTCTGTTATAGTACATCATCTTATCCGTATCAGCCCATTTGAACGCCACCATGAAGTTATCCTTATCGGTATCCATGAAGCGGTCGCCTGGTGAGCACACGTCACGTCCCACCTGGACCGTTATGGTACGCCTCGGGAACTCATGCGGCAGGTATTTCTTCGGGTTGATGGAATAGGTGAACTCCGCATTATAGTAGTTCTGGTGACTACCCCATCCACGACCATAGTAACCAGACAGGAAGAAATGCTTCGAGAGGTTGGCAGTGGTCTTCAGACTCAGTCGGCTGCGCCATCCGTCAACATAGTTATGCGACAGGATGGTATTGACAGGACAGATATCGATATAGTTGGGCGTACTCGTCTCTATCGAGTTCTCGAAGAGCGCTTTCAGTCCGAAGATGACATACTTCATGCCCTTGATATTCTCGATGCGGTGGATGAACTTATCCATGGAGCCCTCGCTCTTGGTCAGCTCCACCTGCCGGTACTGGTTCCAGAAAGCGTCGTCACGCATCTGTGCATCCGCCTCTGTCACCTCGGGAGCCATACCTCGGAACAGTTTCTTGGGAATCGGATCGAAGGAATAGTCCCTCATACGAGTTGTTCGTGTCACGATCAACTGACGCATGAAACTCAGCAGCTCCAGTTCTGTCGACATGTCATCTTTCGTCAGCACCCATTGTCCGTTAGGCAGTTTCTCATACTCCTGCAGGATCTTCACGTTCCGTACGAAGTTGACATTGCTCTGCTTGGGAATCGTCATCTCACAACGGCGCACGTGCAAGGTAGAGTCCTTGAGGATATACAGGTCGCCACGAAAGCCCATGTCATTCTGGTTGTTGGGCAGAAAGTGCAGATGGATACAACTGTCACGCTCTATCGCCAAGGTATCCTCGATATAGTAGCGGTAGAAACCGATACCCTCCTTGGAAATCGGAGAGATGAAAGGATATTGCAACAGACGGATATGGTCCTGATAGAGGTCGATATTCGTGAACACATCTTTGATGACGGTATTGACGATATCACCCGTCTGGAAGATGTTGTTAACACCCTTCGACGACTGTCCTTGAATGATGGTCTTCTCCGAATGCGGATCCTTACGGTATACTTTCTGCGAAACCGTCTCGTCAACACTCACAGGAAGAATCAGTTTACCTGTGGCACTGCTCGTCTCAACCTGCTCTACCAACCATGGGTGCTTCTTAAAGGGACCCTGCTCCAACTGCTCGGGCTTCAGGTCATTGAGTGACGTGGTAATCTTCTCGTACTTATTATACTGATAATAGTCGTTGACGGCAAGGTCAGTCTTTTTCTTCGCCTCCACCACCCTTTTCATCAATTCGACAGCAGGATTATTCTTACGACTATAGCGACCACGCTTTGATTTGACAGTAACCTCTGCCAGCATCTGTTTATCAGGTTTCAATGCAACATTGAGCTTTGCCTTTGTCTTAGCATTGACATTGATGATACGCGTCTTGTAGCCTACAGCACTGAATGTGATATTCCATCCTTCGTGGCGGGCTATAGAGTAACGTCCCTCACCATTGGAGATAGCATTGATATGGTGACCCTTATACACCACGCTGGCATAAGGGATGCTGTCACCGGTCTCGGCATCAGTGACATAACCTGTTATCTGCTGGGCATGAATCTCGAAACCTAACAGACAGAAAATACTTAGTAGATACGCTTTAAGCTGGGTCATTGATTATTTCTTAAACGTATATTCCATATAGCCACCACTCCTGTCGTTCATACGCAGGGTCTTGAAAGAAGAGGTCTTGGTGTCGACAACCAGAACGAAAGAGGTGAACATCTGGCGTTTCTTACCTGTCGGGGTGATGGTAATTGTCTCCACTCCACCATTCTTTGAAATGGTCAAATCGTCTCCTGCAGGGATGGGACGTCCATTGATGACAGCCTCCAGAACGGCTTGGAAGGTAGCAAACATGGGGTTGCGGCGACTATCTGTCACGTGTTTCTTCTTACCCATGGTCATCGTAAACTTGGTTCCGTCCATAATGAGTTGGTCACGGTCGTTATCCGTTGAGATACATATATATGACGGTTTGCGAATCGTCAAAGTACCCGTTGTCACCACATCTGTCTTGACAGCTTTCTTATGAGTTGTCTTCGTAACGCTCTGTGCCTCAGCGATGGCAGAGAATGCCAACATACAGCACAACATCAATACAATCTTCTTCATAACTCAAAACTCTTAACTTTAAACACTAAACTCTAAACTAAGTATAAAGTCCTCCATTAATTGAAATAACATTACCAGTGATATAACCCGCTTTCGGGGAGACGAGGAAAGCCACGAGGTCAGCGACTTCCTCTGGGTTGCCGAAGCGGTTGGCAGGGATTGTCTTTTTCAACGATGCCTCATCAAGACCTTCTGTCATATCTGTCTTGATAAAACCAGGAGCAACAGCATTCACTGTGACATTCTTACGTGCCACCTCCTGTGCCAGTGCTTTAGTGGCAGCAATGATTCCTCCCTTGGCTGCTGAATAGTTGGTTTGACCTGGCAGCCCCTTCAGTCCACTGACACTCGCCATATTGACAATACGACCGAACTTATGCAATTGCATGGCAGGCAGCAGGGGCTGTGTGACATTAAAGAAGCCTGAGAGGGTGATGTCCAGCACACGGTGCCAGTCGTCAGCAGGCATCAGTGCCATCACATTGTCACGACGAATTCCCGCATTATTGACAATCACCTCAATATACTCCTCTGGATGACGTTGCTGCCATCCATCCAACGCCTCACGGACTTGCTGGGCATTGCTTACGTCAAAGGGGAGCAGCTCACCCTGTCCGTTGATTTGCTCCAGGGTTTTCTCTGCCTCGTCTCGATTGCTGGCATAATTGATGATAACCTGATAGCCATCCTGTGCCAGTCTGATTACTACGGCGCGTCCGATGCCACGGCTACCGCCTGTTACTAATGCATATTTCATTGTCATTTCGTTTTTATTCATTATTTATATTCAATACAATATCACACGTCTGCCGCGCAGTCATTGCCACTCCCTCCAGACCATGCAGCATCACATTCTGTCCTGTCAGCAAAAGATTACTAAGAGGAGTACGTGGGGATAGCATGGTGAACAACGGTTGTCTACAGTCTTTTCGGATACCATAAGCAGACCCGCCAGGGGTATGGGTAAAACGCTGCCATGTATGGGGGGTGCTGACATACTGTTCACTGACCATGTCACGAAGTCCTGGAACGACAGTCTCTGCCAACGCCATGGGATCACTGTCACACGGGGTCAGAAGATCAAGCAATGTCGCATCATTGGAGCCATCCTCGGGAACTCTGCAACTTAGCATCACCTTTGATGTAGCCTCATCCCAGACACTCCCCCCCTCATAAACAAACTTATTATGATTGAAATAAGGAAGGGTCTGTGGTTTCAACACCAGAGAGAATGTGTACATCCCATAGGTATTCTCCAACATCATCATTCTTGTGCGGAAGATTTTCTTCAGCACCTTGCTGTCTTTTACAAGCCCAAAAGTCTGGGCAGGATGGATGTCACTGATGAACAGGTCTCCCTCATATCGTTCCCCATTGTCACATAGGGCAGCGACAATACGACCATTCTGTTCTACCAGCTCCTTCACTTCAGAACGACAGATCACATCACCACCCATCCGCTTGATATCATCCACCAACGAACGGACAACAAGACCACTATCTCCCTTTAGTCGCCAACTGCTCTGAATATAGCTCTTCTGACTATGGACAAACGCTAACAAAGGTAAGGTCTCACGCCGCAGTTCCGTCTTGAGACAAGAGCCCGACAAGACGTCAATCAACAATTTGTCACTAAAGGTTTCGCTCAACCACTGCCAGGCATTGACGGAAGGGTCAGGGTCCGGTCCTTGCAGCATATCAACATACTTCCTTAAGGCAGCTCGCTGATGAGGGAAATCTGCCGCCAGTATTTCCACGAAACGATCGAAACCTTGGGCAAGACACCAGGTATGACCATCAATGGTTATCTGGTCGGTACCTTCGACATCCATCCGATGCCAAGGTAAACCTAATAGACCTAACTGCCCAAAGATATCATGCAAAGCTTCTCCCTCGTCCAGTCCTCCTACATAATGAAGACCCGTGTCAAAGGTATGTCCCTTGCGCTGATAGCTCTGCATGCAACCGCCAGGTTGCCAATGGGCTTCCAGCACAAGGACGCTACGTCCTGCTTTCGAAAGCAACTGTGCACATGCCAGTCCTCCGAAACCACTACCTATGACCACAACATCATATTTCATCCCTTCTTGCTATTAAGCCATCGGAAGATGGCAGGTTGAAGTACATAGGAAAGAATAACCGCTGACAGAAGCCCCACGAGGGTGGAGAATCCCACAGAGCGGATAGCAGGATGAGAGGCTATCAGCATACTGCTGACGGTTGTTATCAAAGTGACAGCACTCAGGAAGATAGCTGTCTTGTGGAAAGTCAGTTTCTGCTGGTCATGGTGGGTTAGTCCATCCATCACGAAGATGCTATAGTCGACACCAATACCAAAGATAAAGGTGGAGATGATAATACTAATGAGGTTAAAGCGAATGTCGAAGAGCACCATGGCTCCCAAGACAATCACCCAGCTGAGCAGGATGGGCAGGAAACCCAGAGCCGCATGCTTCAGGTTAAAACGGAAACTCAACAGCAGCACAGCAAAGACAAAAGCCATAGACAGCCATTGCAGCACGTTGAAGTCCTCGCTCATCCGAAGCAGGGTATCAGTGGTATAATAATAGGTGTCAAGTACCAATAATTCTGGATGTTGGGCAACAGCATCACAGATACGGATATAGTCGCTCTCACTGCTACGTACGCTGTCGTTGGCGCAACGGACAGAGGTAAAACAAAGGAAATTGCCATCATAGGACTCTTCCATCAGTGTCGACTGATAACCGGCAGGAATCAGACCTGCTTTGTAAAGAGCATCCGGTACATAATCATCTGCCACTTTCTGGAAGAACGTATCGAAGGCATCCGACGACAAACCTGCCTGCGATGCCGTCTCAGCTATCAGTTGTCGTACTTTAGCCAGCCGTTCTGGTGTCCAGTATGCCTTCCATGCGTCGATGCGTTGTTGTTGCACCTTCAAAGGAACGAATATCTGACTGGTATGGGTATAGCTCTTCACCAGTCCTAACTGCTGGAGCGAGTCAAGCTGGTGATCCAACAGAGCGAAATGCTCTATGGCCTCTTCCATTGTTTTCCCCTTACTGGCGAAATATTTCTGTTTGTCACCTGTATAGGTCTTGTCACGCAATACCTGTTCCGAATGCTCAGTGAGCTCTGCTTCATAACCAAGATTATGCATGTCTGCGTCAAAACGGGTCCCTCCCACGAAATAAGCACAGATACAAACCACCATGACAACGAGAATCGCTATCAACAGAGGTTTCTTACGGTCGAAGGGATACGTATTGATGCGGTCTATCCAAGCAAAGGAGTGCTTAACACGCTCATCTTTTTTCAAGAACTGAGGCAGATAGGTCAGACTGAACAAAGTCGTACCAAGGATGGCAAAGGCAGCAAACAGTCCGAAATCCTGCAGGAGGTCAGTCTGGATAAAGATCAAACCAGCAAAAGAACCGATAGTTGTCAGACAACCCAGCCATACAGGTTTCACCTGATCTCGCAACATCGCCTCAGGGTCGCCCACATACTGCTGATGGGTTAAGACATGCAGGACGTAACTAAGTGCCACGCCTAAGACTACTCCTCCGATACCTAAGGCAAGCAACGAGAACTGCCCCTTGATGAAATACATCATGGTCAGACCAAAGAGAGTACCGAAAACGACAGGTAGTAACAACAAGGGGATAGTGTCCCATCTTCGGAAACATACCAAGAGGAATAGCAATACCAGAATCAGCGCTCCTGTAATCGTCGTAGTAAGGTCATGCTTGATCTGCGACGAGTTATAATAGCCACTGGCTGGTGTTCCATGATAGCTGATACGTACGTCAGGATGACTCTTGGCAAACTCCTCTATCTGTTGGTTCATCATCTCAAAGAGCGCAGAGCCTTGTCCTGTATTAGTCGCAGAGAAATGAGGAGTGATAAAGGCGAGACAAACTGTTGAGTCTGGTACGAAGAAATGCCCGTTGATGGTTTTGTAACTTCCTGTTCCTCCTTCCAACAAAGGCTGGAACTGTTTGGCAAGCACATTACGCATGCCCATCGGATCCATCTGTATCAGTTCAGGAAAAAGTTCTCCTATCTCACTCTGCAGATCATCATAGTTCTGGCGCATCTGTCTGGTGAAGTGCTCACGTGTCAGCAAGGTGTCAAAACTGGTATAGACTGCAGTGTCGATATAGGCTGGGAAATGGGCGGTGAGGTAGTCGACACCATCCAACATCAGGTCCTCAGGCAACTGGTAGAAGATATCCTCGATGGTATGACTAGCAGAGTCACGCAACAGGAGAGTATCCACAAACTGGTCACAGACTTCCGACAGCTGCTCAACTCCTTTACCCTCAAAAAGAAGAAAGGTCTTATCCTTGATTTTCAAGTCGGCAAAAGCCAGTTTCGTCGTACCATCCTCGTTTTTCGACGACGGCATCAACTTGTCGATGTCCTCCTCCAAATGAATACGGGTGGCAAACCAACCGAACACAATAAAAAGGACTCCCATCGATGCCCAGCAAACTAGCTGATGGCTGCGGAAGAATTGATATAACCTGATGAAAAAGCTCGTCATTGCATGAATATTTTCAAGTCTACCTCAGCGATGGTCTCCTCTCCTGTTTTAGAGATGCCATGAGCCAAAGTCATATTACCAAATGAGAAGCCAAACGTCACCGTTGTCTCTATTCGTTCATTTACCCTGACACGCCGGTGACAGCAGAAGTTTCTCACCTCTACAATCATACCGATAGGTGCTGTGTCTTCCTCCTTCTTCTTACAGGCAGCGAGGGCAGAACACGACTGGGCGATATGCTCTATCAGCCCAGTCGGTGATATCATGCCGTCGGGCAACAGGAAATAGTTCCCCCTACCGACGGTGAGTGCCGTCATAGCGGTATTCTCATCCTGCTGCTCAAACTCGTCGACCATCATGAAAGGGTCACGTTGCGGGATAAGCCGCTTGATATCGTCCCCCTTGATGATCATGCTGGCAAGTGCTGCTCGATGTAATCGTACAGATTGTTGAATGTCTGAATCTGATGCAACTCATTCACGGGAATGGTAATCTTGTAGGTTACCTGCACCAGTGCTATCAGGTCTACCAAATTGATGCTGTCCAGCTGGAGGGTGTCCTTCAGGTTGGCATCAGGTGTAAACTCACTCTGCTCTACTTCAAACTCTTCTGAGAGCAGTCCATTAACCTGCTCAATGATTTCTTCTCTTGTCATAATTTTCTAATTTTTTGATTCTTTTTATATTTCAATATTCCGATATCTCGATTAAAGATTCTTCACAATCAATGTGGAGTTTGTACCACCAAAGCCAAACGAGTTGCTGAGGAAGGTATCGAAATGTGCCTCTATCGTCTCAGGAATGACGTTCACACAAGCTGTCTCCTCATCAGGATTCTCGAAATTGACATTACCTGCGATGAAATCATTCTTCATCATTAGTATGGTATAGATAATCTCCGATGCACCTGCCATCCACATCTCATGACCTGTCTGACTCTTCGTGGAAGTGACAGGAACACGATAGTCGCCGAAAATCTGGGCGATAGCCTGAGCCTCACGGCTGTCACCAATCTTCGTAGAGGTGGCATGAGCATTGACATAGCCAATTTCCTTGACATCCACACCACTCTTCTGGAGACAGAGCTCCAACGAACGGGCCGGTCCTGCCACATTAGGAGTGGAGATATGGTCGCCATTACCTGAGAATCCCCAGCTGACAATCTCTGCAAGGATTGGCGCACCACGGCGAACAGCACTCTCATAGTCCTCGATAATCAGGGTTGCGGCACCACCACCAGGAACCAAGCCATTGCGGTCACGGTCGAAGGGACGACTTGCCTTTGTGGCATCATTATCCTCACGGAGGGCAAACGACTGGATGCCGTCGAAAGAGGCGACACCATACATATTAGCTTCCTGGGCACCACCGCATACCACACAGTCTTGCAGACCGTTCTTAACCAGCAGGTAACCCAGACCAATAGACTGTGATCCAGAAGCACAGGCTGCCGATGCTGTCAGATTGATACCTTTCAGGTGAAACAGACAAGCCAGGTTCATCGTCACTGTCGAGTTCATTGACTGGAAGATGGCGCCACTGCCACAAGCTGCTGTAGAGCCAAACTCACGGAACTTGTCGAGCGCACGCATGGTAGCCTCAGCTACTGAGTCGTTACCATAGATGATTCCCACCTCATGCTGGTCGATATAGTCTTGTTCCAGACGGGCACTTGCCAAAGCATCGCGGGTTGCCATATAAGCATACTGTGCTTCCTCTGGCATGAACTGTCTGAAGTTACGATTTACAAACGGTTTCAAATCGGCTTTAGGTACGTTGGCACAGAAGGGAGAACGGAATCCCGCATCCACACGCTCCTGACTAAAGATGATACCACTCTTGCCATCATACAAGGACTGGCGTACCTCATCCAGCGTCGTGCCAAGACACGACCAGATACCCATTCCTGTGATTACTACTCTTCTTTCCATTTTATATATACTTTTTATAACATCTTCTACGTTTTACGAACTGCGGATGCAGAGGTTTCCATTGCGACAGCTCCCGAACATTGTCCTCCAGCTGCGGACCCGTCTCTGCCCACTTGAACCCATACTTATTATAAATAGGTATAAGGTCGTCAAAGAACATGGCATTCACACCCAGTCCCTGATAGTCTGGACGGACGGCTATGAGCAACATCTCCGCATGGTCTTCACGTTTCCATTTGAGGGCTCTCAACAGATGATACCATCCTGTAGGCCACAAACGGCCGTTTGCCTTCTGCATAGCCTGGGAGAGACACCCCATGGTGATGGCTGCTCCCACGACCTCCTCCTGCTCATTGACTATCACCGGAATCAGCTGCTTGTCTATCAGATACAGATACTTGCCCACAAAACTGTCTGCCTGTGCCTTCGACAACTCAGAGAAGCCGAAGATAGGGGCATACGACTGGTTCAGCAAGTCAAAGACTTTCTCCGCATATCCACCACGGAGGATGTCGCGATTGGTAAGTTTCTTTACCCGCAACCCTATCTGCTCCCTGGCATATTGGGCTACACGGCTATACCGTGCCGGTATCTCCTTCGGTATATCAATACGTACCTGCAGCCAGTCCGTCTCTTTCTGCATACCCCATGCTTCCATGTGACGGGGATAATAGTCGGGGTTATAAATGGTGTTCATCGACCCCATCATGTCAAAGTCTTCCACCAGCATTCCCTCCTTGTCGAAATCGGTGATACCCAGCGGACCCTGCATACGGTCCATTCCCTTCGACTTGCCCCATGCTGCCACAGCATCCAGCAGAGCCTTAGAGACGGTAAGGTCGTCTATGAACTCTATCATGGAGAACCGCACGTTCTGTGCGTTCCATTTCTTATTCGCCTTGTAATTGACGATCCCCACGATACGTCCTACAGGCTGGTCATTCTGATAAGCGACGAAGGCTTGGACGTCGGAAAACTCCAACCCAGGATTCTTCTTCCGGTCGAAAAGCATACGCACGTCCGACTCCAGGTCGGGAACGAACTGAGGACAATGCTGGTATATTCCATACACCACACGGATGAAGTCGTCCATCTGCTGATGTCCCTGTACTTTTCTGATCACCACCTCGCTCATCGCACTATCCTTTTATGTTCTACACGGTATTCCATAGGGGTCACATTAGCCTGCTCACGAAAATACTGGCTGAAGAACGATGAGTTAGGGAATCCGAGCTTATTGGATATCTCCTTGATACTCATATCAGTATCTTTCAACAGCGAGTAGCAGTCTTGCATTGTACTCTCGGTGATCCACCGCATGGGGTTCTTGCCACTGACTTTCTTCGAGATGGAAGAAAGATACTTGGGGGTGATATGCAACTGATCGGCATAGAAAGCCACCCGTTGCCGTTTCTGTTCCTGACTGGACAGCAGCTGCAGGAACTGGTTGAAAATCTCTTTGTCGTGGATGCTCGAGGTATCGTTGTTAAGTGCCATATCCTCATGACGCAACAGCTCCTCGCACACCATCAGCAACATCGTACGCAAGAACGACACCAATATCTCCCGGGACAGCAGGGGCATCTTCTCTGCCTTGAAGATGGCGCGGGTGTAGTCCTGCATGCCACCTAACCAGTCATTGCCCTCCACCACGTATATCTCCCGCATGTACATCGCTTTGTTCCAGATGTTAATCTGGTTACCCAATATCGATTTCAGCATACGGTCGGACACCAACAGTGCCGCAGCCTTAGCATCAGAACTGACAAACGTAGGCTCAACGAGCTTACCTGCAGGTATCAACAGCAGTTGTCCTGGAAAGACTTTTACCTGATGGCTACCGCCCATCTCCACGACGATACGGCCGCCACGGCAATGCACGATAGTATTATACGACATCCTTGCGGAGGGTAAGTCTTTGGTGTCTCTCACGTTGTCAGCAAAGAGTATTTCATCCCCCATCGCATGGACAATATTCAATTCTTGCATACGTACTCTTCTTTTCCGCTGCAAAATTAAACATTATTTTCCAATCTTCGACGTTCTTTTTTTCGCCCTTATTGTTCTTTTTGTAATTAGAGCAACTTTTAAGCATGTACTCCATCTTTGACAGAAAACAAGGTGGAGGATGTAAGAAAGCATTCCCTTCAATGTAAATCAAATTGAATTACAAAGTAAATCAAATTGAATTACAAAGTAAATCAAATTGAATTGCAAAGTAAATCAAATTGAATTGCAATAACAAGAATGCTTGTTGTCATCATCAGGAAGCTGTCAGACCCATGGACTGAGCCTTCTGTAACAGCAATTGCATGAGGGGTTCCCGCTCGTTCTCCACCTTGTTGTCGAGGACGGCATCCTTCAGGTACTGTTTCAGCACCCCCACCTCACGGGAAGGACGGAGATGGAAAAGCTCCATAATCTCGTTGCCGTCAATGACAGGCTGCAACAGCCGCTTGTAGTCTTTCTCTTTCAAGTCGGCGATTTTCTCACGCACCATGCGGAAGTTCTCAAGGAACATCTTCTTGCGGACCTCATTCTTCGAAGTGATATCTGCCTCACAAAGGGTCATCAGGTCGTCGATGTCATCACCTGCGTCGTTCAGCAGTCGCCGCACAGCAGAGTCGGTCACCTCCTCGTCGGCTATGGCGATGGGACGCATGTGGAGGTCGACGAGTTTCTGCACATAGCGCATCTCGGCTCCCATCGGCAGTTTCAGACGACGGAAGACGTCCTGCACCATCTTGGCACCTATATAATTATGGTTATGGAAGGTCCATCCCACCGAGGGTTCCCACCGTTTGGTCCTTGTCTTGCCGATATCATGCAACAGGGCTGCCCAACGGAGCCACAGGCTGTTGACAGTTGACGGTTGACAGTTGGCAACGACATTCTCCAAGACCTCCAAGGTGTGATAGAAATTGTTCTTATGGGCACGGCCGTCCCGTTTCTCCACAATGTCGAGGGCTGCAAGCTCGGGGAGTATGAGTTGCAGCAGTCCGCTGCGCTGCAGGTACTCAAAACCGATGCTCGGATGGGGTGCCATCATAATCTTATTCAACTCCACCTCGATGCGTTCACCACTGACAATCTTGATACGGTCTGCCATCCGCTCCAGAGCCTCGAACGTCTCTTCCTCTATCTGGAAATGGAGTTGGGTGGCAAAACGGATACAGCGCATCATCCGCAACGGGTCATCAGAGAAGGTCACCTCCGGGTCAAGTGGGGTGGCAATGATACGGTCCTGCAGGTCGGCAATGCCATTGAAGGGGTCGACCAACTCACCGAAACGACTCTTATTCAGACAGATAGCCATCGCATTAATAGTGAAGTCACGACGGTTCTGGTCGTCTTCCAAGGTACCATCCTCCACAATGGGTTTGCGGGAGTCGTGGCTATAGCTCTCCTTGCGGGCTCCCACGAACTCCACCTCCATATCATGGAATTTCACCTGTGCCGTCCCGAAATTGCGGAAGACTGACAGGTGTGCCTTCCGTCCCAGTTCCTTCTTCAACGCCGATGCCACCTCGATACCGCTGCCCACCACGACGACGTCGATATCGTCGGACGGACGCTCCAGGAAAATGTCACGGACATAGCCACCCACCACATAGCACTCCACACCGAGACGGTCGGCTACAGCACTGATCTGATGGAATATCTCTTGGTCTAATATCTTAGCAAGAGCGGCATCGGAATACAATTTCATGACATTTTTTTCTTTTCGGTTGCAAAAGTACAAAAATATTTGTAACTTTGCACACAAATTAATGAATTTATCTAAAGTACACGTACAAGTATGAAGCATTTCTTTACAGCAATCTTGCTTTGCATAGCATCTATTACCTATGCTGACACTTACAATTACAAAGACATGGAGCCGCTCAAACTGGAAGTTCCGGAGATGAAGGCTGAGTTGGGTACAGTAAATAACGAGGAATTCGACAGGAGTGCCCTTTCACTGACTGCCCCAGCCCCAAAAATGGACTTCGCGTTCTTCAAGTCACGCACCAATCCTAATACCAAGGCATATAAGTTCATGGACGACATGACGTTCGTCGGTGTTCCCCTTTTCATTGCCGGTATCATTGCCAAGAGTGAGAAGAATGCTTTCAAACAACAAACCAAGCACTCACTGGTGACTAAGTTCAAGACGGGTATCGACGACTATACCCAGTTCTTCGGACCTGCTGCTGTGGTGGGCTTGAAACTGGCTGGTGTCGAGGGACGCAGTGACTGGCCCCGTCTGCTGGCAAGTGCAGGTATGGGCTATGGTATCATGGCACTCTTCGTGAACACCATCAAGCATACAGCCAAAGAGATGCGACCTGATGGAAGTACGGCAAACTCTTGGCCTTCCGGTCATACAGCCACTGCCTTCGTCGGTGCTACATTGCTGCACAAGGAGTATGGTCTGACCCGCTCACCATGGTATTCGGTGGCAGGCTATGGTGTGGCAACGGCAACAGGTGTCATGCGTGTACTCAACAACCGTCACTGGATTTCCGACGTGCTCTCTGGTGCTGGTCTCGGTATCTTGTCGGGTGAGCTCGGCTATGCCATCTGCGACCTGTTCTTCAAGGGCAAGGGTCTGCTCCGCAATGATATCCCGGGTATGGCAAACGTTATTGAGCATCCCTCATTCTTCAGCATATCAATGGGTATCGGTTTCGGTACTCGCGACTTCGACTTTGAGATGAAAAAGTGGGGATGGTCTGACGATTTGAACATGAAGTTCCGCGCTTCTACTGCCGTAGCCGCTGAAGGTGCCTACTTCTTCAACCCCTACATCGGTGTGGGTGGTCGCCTTCGCGTGAAGAGCACACCTATTAACGGATGGGATAAAGTTGTTGACTTCGGATGGGAGGATATGGATGCAGCCTTTGAATCCTTGGACACAGATGAACAGGAGGTCTTGGGGAAAAACATTGACAACATCGATTTTGTTATTGAGAGCGACCACCTGACGGAATTCGCAGGTGACCTCGGTGTTTACTTCAATCTCCCATTATCCGACCGCTTCGCATTGGGAAGCAAACTGCTCGTTGGCCGCAGCATCATGCAGGAACTGGCACTCGATGCAAAAATTAGCGGACAGCACTATTACAAGGAAAACGACTCTTGGGACAATCCTACTGGCGATGCTTTCGAGCATTCATGGGACTACTTTACGATTACTGGCAGCAACAGCAATAAGTTCGGCACAGGTATTTCGCTCACATACGCTTACAAGCAGAATTTCTCATGGAAGGTGTTCTTAGATTACGACTACACACGCAAGACCTATACCATGGACTACAATGTTGGAGGTATGTATGAAGCTTTATACCCTGAGGATTATAAGAATTTGTCAGATGCTGAACGTAAAGAGTTCAAGGAAGGGACTTCCGCATCTCAGAGCATCAAGAAGAATATGCACTCCTTCGTGCTGGGTGCTTCCTTCGCGATTAATTTCTAAACCATCATGGCAGTAGAAAACGAGAAAACCAATGCGCAGTTCGAGCAGGTGATGCAGGAATGCCGCAGCCTGTTCGAGAAGAAACTCCATGACTATGGGGCTTCTTGGCGTATCCTGCGTCCGCAGTCACTCACCGACCAGTTGTTTATCAAGGCAAAGCGTATCCGCTCTTTGGAAATCAAGAAGGAGTCGCTGGTCGGAGAGGGTATCCGCCCAGAGTTCATCGCCCTTATTAATTATGGTATAGTAGGACTCATCCAACTGGCACATGGTTTCTCCGACACTGTGGATATGCAACCCAAAGAGGCTATGGCACTCTACGACCGCTATGCCTTGGAGGCACTGGAACTGATGAAACGCAAGAACCACGACTACGACGAGGCTTGGCGTGGCATGCGGGTCAGCAGTTATACGGACTTCATCCTCACCAAGATAGAACGCGTCAAGGAAATAGAGAATCTACAAGGCGACACCCTTGTCAGTGAGGGTATCGACGCCAACTATATGGACATCATCAACTATGCGGTCTTCGGAGCGATTAAGTTGAGTGAACAAGGATGAGGAAGATATTAGTGAATATCGCCCGCTTCGTGGTCGCCCTGACCTTTATCCTCTCTGGATTCGTCAAGGCTGTCGACCCGATGGGCACACAATATAAGATAGCCGACTACTTGGCAGCGATGCACATCGGACAGTATGTGCCCGACTTCGTGCCGCTCATTGCCTCCGTACTATTGTCGGCAACTGAGTTCTGGCTCGGTGTCTGCCTGCTATTTGCCATCCGAAGGCGTGTAGTGACACGCATCATATTGGTATGGATGATTATCATGACACCGCTGACCCTGTGGCTGGCTCTTACCAATCCCATCAGCGACTGCGGGTGTTTCGGTGATGCCATCGTGCTCACCAACTGGCAGACTTTCTGGAAGAACGTCATCCTGCTGGTATGTGCCGCTCTGATAGCATGGCAACCACTGGACATGTTACGCTTCGTATCAAGGACGAACCAATGGATTGTGATGAATTTCACGGCATTGTTTATCCTCATAGTAGCTGGAACGTCTCTTTATAAGCTGCCCTATTTCGATTTCAGACCCTACCACATAGGGACTGACCTCAGGAAGGGGTGGCAACAGATGATGGAGGATGAGGAGTCGCCCTATACGGATCTTTTCATGCAAAGTGAGGATGGTACAGATATCACGGACTCTATCCTGAACCTGAAAGGCTATGTGTTTCTGTTAATATCACCGCATCTTGAACAGGCAGACGAGAGTCAGTTTGACAAGATTAACCAATTGTTTGAATATGCGCAAGAGAAAGGATATCCTTTCTACGGGCTGACAGCAAGTGGGGAGAAAGCGATGAACAGATGGAGAAATGGTACTGGGGCGGAATACAAATTATGCCAGACTGACGATATCGTTCTGAAAACGATAATCAGAAGCAATCCCGGACTCCTCCTTCTCCGTGATGGTAAGATTATCCGCAAATGGAGCAACAATGACCTGCCTGAGGAGACAATGCTGACGGACAGACTGGAGAAAATAGAGATTGGCAAGATGCCAGAGGACTCCATACCACGGAAGGTGACAACGATTATCCTATGGTACATACTGCCTCTTGTCCTGCTAACTATCGCAGACCGCCTGTGGGCTTGGACAAACTGGTTGAAGAAGAAAGAAAAGTCAAATAAGTTATATCAAATTTTAAAACGTAAAGACATGAGAAAGAAAATTGTAGCAGGAAACTGGAAAATGAACCTGAACCTGCAAGAAGGTGTTGCTCTCGCTAAAGAGCTGAATGAGGCACTCGCTGCCGACAAACCCAACTGTGGTGTGGTCATCTGCACTCCGTTTATCCACCTCGCCTCTGTGGCTCAGGTTATCAACCAAGACGTTATTGGTCTCGGTGCTGAAAACTGTGCTGATAAAGAAAAGGGCGCCTTCACTGGTGAGGTGTCTGCTGAGATGGTAAAGAGCACGGGGGCACAGTATGTCATCCTTGGTCACTCAGAGCGTCGTGAGTATTACAAAGAGACTCCTGAGATCCTGAAGGAGAAGGTTCTGCTCGCATTGAAGAACGGACTGAAAGTTATCTTCTGCATTGGTGAGACACTGGAAGAGCGTGAGGCTAACAAGCAGAACGAGGTAGTAAAGGCAGAGCTGGAAGGTAGCGTCTTCAACCTTAGCGAGGAGGACTTCCGCAAGATCGTGATTGCCTACGAGCCAATCTGGGCTATCGGCACTGGCAAGACTGCCACTGCAGACCAGGCTGAGGAGATTCACGCATATATCCGCTCTATCATCGCTGACAAGTATGGTAAAGATGTTGCTGAGGACACCAGCATCCTGTATGGTGGCAGCTGCAAGGCAAGCAATGCTCCAGAACTCTTCGCAAAACCTGACATCGACGGTGGTCTGATTGGCGGTGCCTCACTGAAATGTGCCGACTTCAAGGGAATCATAGATGCCTGGAAATAAAAACAGCATGATGCATCTATCTTTTCATCGTGACAGATGGGTCACCTTTTTCATCCTGTGTGTTGGCATGTTGATGCATGCCAATGCACAGACTTTTACTGAACGTATACAGAAAAAAGTGGATGGGAAAGGAACTATGACAATCCATCAGAGCGAGGAAATCAAGCAATTGGTCAACGATCCCAATGCTACAGACTCACAAGTACAGAAAGTCACTGAAAACAAGAGACAGGTTGAACCTTTAAAGGACAACAAGCAGGTGAACAACACGACATCAAGTTCTTCAGAAAACGACGAGACAGAGCCTGTAGAGACTCAGAAGAAAGCAACACAAAAAATCACAGGCTACCGTGTTCAAGCCTTTGCTGGTGGCAATTCTCGTAAAGACCGCCTGACGGCAGAGTCAATACGTAATAATATTAAGTCACAAATCCCCAACGTGGCTGTATACGTCCATTTCTATTCTCCACGATGGATTTGTCGGGTAGGTAACTTCCGCACTTACGAAGAAGCGCACCAGATGATGGTCAGACTTCAAAATATGGGCTATAAACAAGCATCAATTGTTAAAGGAAAAATAACTGTCACATACTGATGAATCTGGAAGCAGAATATAGAGAAGGACTAGATGAGCTTGCAACTCATTATAAAGAAGTTCTGAAACTTCTAGGAGAAGACCCGGAACGCGAAGGACTGCAGAAGACCCCCGTTCGAGTAGCTAAGGCTATGCAGGTCTTGACACGTGGCTACAACATGGATGCTCGCCAAGTGTTGCAACAAGCCCTTTTTAAAGAAGATTATAGCCAAATGGTCATTGTCAAAGACATAGACTTTTTCTCGTTGTGCGAACACCATATGCTACCTTTCTACGGAAAGGCACACGTTGCTTATATTCCTAATGGCTACATCACGGGACTATCTAAAATTGCCCGAGTCGTAGACATCTTCTCTCACCGCCTGCAGGTACAAGAACGTATGACACTGCAAATTAGACAATGTATTGAGGAAACACTACATCCTCTAGGTGTTATGGTAGTTATCGAGGCTCGTCACATGTGCATGCAGATGCGGGGAGTAGAAAAACAGAATTCCATTACCACCACCAGTGAATTCAGCGGTGCATTCAACCAAGCCAAGACCAGGCAGGAATTTATGAATCTGATACATAATAATTCTTAAAACAAACAATAAAAATTGTATCATGGAACAAGACAACAAAAACTCATATCGTACCAAACAGTCACTCACTGAGGAGTTCTACCACAGTTGCATGGGTAAAATTGTAATTTTATGTATATTACTTCTCATTCTCTTCGTTATCGCTTTGATGACAAGACCATCTGACGAAAAGATGCAGTCAGAGATGATGGACAATATCCGTGAATGCATCCAACAGAATGACAGCATCAAGGGAGATGCCATTGATGATGTTGTGGCGAACTTTGGTCGTATCTTTACAGAAGCTGATACAACAAAGAATGACAAGGAAGCAATAGACGCTTTCAACAAATATAACAAATTAGAGATCTACCGCCATAGTTTCTATTCTACAGCACGTCTACGCAACAATCTTAGCGCTGAGGGGATACGCGTTGGCATTGGAATCTTTAATATCGTTATTCCCACTATCAGATACAGTGACATCATTCTTTTTGTAAGTACTATCAAGAACTATAATAAAGAACGCCTTATCGAACCGATGCCACAAGATGAGTACGTAGGCGAGAATCCAAACATCAAAGAATATCACTATTTGGGCGATCCTGACAATTAAACCAACCGCATAAGGAACGATTCCAAATAAAGGACAAAAATAAAACCTCTTCTATTTTAGAAGAGGTTTTATTTTTGTGGGCGCTGAGGGATTCGAACCCCCGACCCTCTGCTTGTAAGGCAGATGCTCTAAACCAGCTGAGCTAAGCGCCCTTACTTCTTGTAAGCGGATGCAAAGGTAAGAAGAAAAAATGAGAAATGAGAAAATAGCAAGAAAAAATATCAGTTACTTAACACTGTTTAACAAATCTTGCTAAATTCTCATTCCTCTTTCCACATCATGAGCTATAATTTGTACAAATCACTCGCCGCCATAAGGTCAACCTTTTTCTCTGAGAGTATACGCTCACAACTCTCTAAGTCCGTTGGACGGATGACAACATGTGCCACATCACCATTGGCAAATGAATACATATATTCAATAAAAACTCCTGCGTCAGAGAGCATCCTGAGCACCTTGGCAAGTGAACCACTCGTATTAGGACAGATGAAACCGATAACGTCAGTAATCTTCACAGCAAAATGAGCAGCTTTCAGCACCTGGTACGCCTTGTCCGGATCGCTAACAATACAACGCAGGATTCCGAAATCTGAATTATCAGCAATACTCATGGCAGAGAGATTAACTCCAGCTTCACCTAACACATCAGTAACCTCTGTGAGGCGACCAGACTTGTTCTCCAAAAAAATAGACAATTGTTTTGCTAACATAATATTCTTGTTTTAGTATTTATAATTTACGGTTATCTATCACGCGTTTTGCCTTACCTGTTGAACGCTCTATACCTTTCGGCTCTACGAGCTTAATCTTGAAGCCCAGACCTATGACAGAACGCAGTTCTGCCTCCAATTTCTTTTGCAGTCCTACCATTGTCGCCATATCATCAGTGAAGAACTCTTCTTTCACTTCCACTTTCAGTTCACTGGTATCGGTATTATTGACACGGTCAACAGTCAACAGGAAATGTGGCTCATATTCCGGCAACGACAGGATAACAGCCTCAATCTGGGACGGGAAAACATTAACACCACGAATAATCAACATATCATCGCAACGTCCCAAAATACGATCCATGCGAACCAATGTACGCCCACAGGAGCATTTGTCATAATGAAGAGCTGTCAGATCATGGGTACGATAACGCAACAGAGGCATTCCTTCTTTGGTCAGATGAGTAAAAGTCAACTCACCCAACTCACCCTCTGGCATCGGCTCACCCGTTTCAGGATTCAAAATCTCTGGATAGAAATAGTCCTCGTTAAGATGGGTACCATGCTGGCATTCACACTCATAGCCAACACCTGGACCTGCAATCTCACTCAATCCATAGATATCATAAGCCTTGATGCCCATAGAAGTCTCCAGCTTCTGACGCATCTCTTCTGTCCACGGCTCAGCACCGAATGCACCAATTTTCAACTTAAACTCCTCACGCGGCCATTCTGACTCACGCATTGCCTCACCCAAAAACATCGCATAAGAAGGCGTGCAACAAAGCACAGAAGCACCAAAGTCATGCATTAGTGTAATCTGTTTTTGCGTATTTCCTGACGACATTGGGATAACACTGGCACCAATATTAGTCGCACCATCATGAGCACCTAAGCCGCCTGTAAACAGTCCATAACCATAAGATACCTGAAAGATATCATCTTTTGAGGCACCATATGCCGTGAAAGCACGAGAGATTGCTTCTGTCCACATAGCAATATCCTTACGTGTATGCAGCACGACAACAGGTTTACCTGTCGTACCAGACGACGCATGGATGCGCACAATCTGACTCATCGGTACTGCTGCGAGACCAAAGGGATAATTATCACGAAGATCAAGCTTATTGGTAAACGGCAATTTGACGATATCGTCAATATCTTTGATATCACCTGGTTCCAAGCCCATCTCCTGAAATTTCTTACGATAAAATGGCGTGTTATGATAGACATACTCAGCCATTTTCCTTAACCTAATGCTCTGAATCTCGCGTAACTGCTCACGATCCATGCATTCAACACTTTCATTCCAAATCATTGTTTTTGTTTTTTGGTTATACCGTCTTTAGTTTGTTATAGTTTTGTGTGATGCAAAGATACAATAAATAAATGAAAAATGAGAAATGAAAAATGAGAAATTTATAGATACGGGGATTTTTTTATAAAAAAAGGCACCCTCCCAATTTGGGAGAGTGCCTTGTATCTTTTGATACAGAATAATTACCTAATTACTTCAACTCAACAGTTGCACGGCGGTTGAAGCTGATTGGAGACAGTGTGTTAACACCACCCTCAGCCTCACACTCAATGTTAGCACGGTCAACACCCATGTTAACGAGAGCATCAGCAACAGCCTGAGCACGCTTCTGAGACAAAGACTGGTTGAAGTTAGCGCTACCAGTCTTGCTGTCAGCATAACCCTTAACTACAATCTTAGCGTTGTTAGCCTTTGCTGCATCAGCAATTGCCTGTACGTTCTGCAGATCCTTCTTAGAAGCAATCTTAGACTTTCCAATATTGAAGAATACAGATACTGGAGCAGAAACAATCTCCTTAACAGCCTGCTTAGCCTCAACAGCGTTAGTTGTTGTTGGGCACTTGTGGTTTGCAATCTGGTTGCGGAGACGAGCGTTCTCTGCGTTAGCATCAGCAAGCTGAGCATTCAAAGCATCAATCTGACCCTGTGAGAGAGCCTTGATAGCCTCTACGTCAGGAGTCTTGCTCCAACCAGTCTTGCCAAGGTTATAAGTAAGACCGATTTCAACATTCAGGTTACGATCGTGATTTGCAATCAAACCCTTGAAAGAACGGCTCTTATATGGTTTTGCACCTGGCAGAAGACCATTTGCACCATCAGCTCTGTTCATGAAAAGGTTGTAGTTAACATCCAAGTTGATGGCAACCTTCTTGCTAATCTTGAACTCATTCAAGATACCAAGACCCCATGCTGGAGAATAACAGTTGTAAGACATATTGCGCTCCAAACCTACACTTGCATAAGGAATGAAGTTCCAAACACGATTCTCATTATAGCCAAGCAACATATTGCTCAGATTAAACATAACCTGCTCATTCAAAGTCCAATACTTAGAAGCATTGGTTTTCTTATCTGTAGACACAACAGTACGTCCCCAGATACCATTGAACTTTGTACGAAGTCCGATACCAGGAGTAAACCACTTACCAATTGCTACAGAAAAACCAAGGTTGTTACGGAAACCTTTCAGAGGACTCTTCGAGAAGTTGTTCTGAACCTCCTGACCACCCCAGAAAGCTGTTCCTACAACATTAGCCTGAACAAACCAGTTGCTCCAGAAAGAATTAGTAGATACGCTGTACTTCTCTGTAGGTACAGCATCCTGTGCCATAGAGGCAACAGAAACACCAGCAAAAGCCAGTACCATTAATAACTTTTTCATACCTATACTAATATTAATGTTAAATAATATATTATTCACTTTTATCAATTTCTGTGCAAAAGTAAACATTTATTTTAAATCTGCAAACATTTTTGGCAAAAAATTGCACTTTTTTAGGGAAAAAACGCTTTTACTCCTACATTTATAGGTCATAGGGCACTAAATAAAGTTAAATATCATCCCAGCAAATGTTCTAAATCCCTTTGGGGTAAAATACAGAGTATTGCTTTCCCGTCTGGTGTATAATTAACATTAGAACAGGAAAATAGTTCATTGACAACATTCTCCATCTCTTCATTAGTAAGAACCTGTCCTGAAGGTATGGCAGCATGACGAGCAAGGCTTAAAGCAAGTGAAGAATGAATATCATGAAGACTACCCATCCCCTTTTCTATCGTATCACTTACCATATCCTGCACCAACTGAACATAGTCAAGTCCTTCAATACCGGCAGGTATCGCCTGTATACCATAACTACATTGTCCAAGATCTGTCAAGTCAAAACCCATCATTTGCAATTCTGGTAAAATCTTTCCTACAACAACCGCGTCTGAGGGAGCAAACCGCACAACCTCAGGGAAGAGCACTCGCTGGCTGTTTACTACCTGGGATTCCAATTGAGACAGATAGCGCTCGTATCGGATTCTCACATCAGCTCGATACTGGTCAATAATCATAAGACCTGATTTTACTGCCGTCATGATATAGCGACCCTTATATTGATAATGTATAGGAGACTTCTCTTCTAACTCAAAAGCATCCATCTCCAAAGACGTTTGCTGAGGATGTTCTGGCAGTTGCTCATAAAGTTTTTCCCATTCAGCAGATTTCTTGGGGAGGCGCTCATCATGGTGCTGCTGTTTGAAAGGATTATAAGAAGGATTATAAGAGGGTTGAGGAACATCCACCTTTTGACTACCAGAATTAAATATGGGAATATCAGGTTGCCCTACCGTGTCAAAGTCTATCTGAGGTATTTCACAAAACCTTCCTATTGCATCTTTCACGGCAGCCATAAGGATTTGCCAAATAGCCTGCTCGTTCTCAAACTTGATTTCTGTCTTGGTGGGATGGATATTCACATCAATATCAGAAGGAGGAACTTCAAAATAGACAAAATATGGAACCTGCATTCCTACCGGCACCAAACGATCAAAAGCCTGCATCACCGCTTTATGGAAATAGGCATGTTTCATGAAACGCCCATTGACAAAGAAATAATTATGTGCCCCTTTTTTCTTCGCAGACTCTGGTTTCCCCACAAAACCCGAAATCTTGCAAATCGCAGTCTCAACTGAGACTTCTAATAAGTCTTGATTAAAACGTTTACCAAACACATCAACAATACGTTGGCGTAGTGAACCGCTCTTCAGGTTTAGCAATTCCTGTCCGTTACTATGCAGCGTGAAATTGATTGAGGGATAGACAAGGACGATACGTTCAAAAGCCGTTAAGATATTATTCAACTCTGTCGCATTCGTCTTTAGGAACTTTCGCCGGGCTGGTACATTAAAGAACAGATTCTCCACCTTGAAATTACTTCCAACAGGACAATTTACAAGTTCCTGTGACTCCACTTTCGAACCAGATATACGTAAACATGTACCCAGTTCACTTCCAGCCATCCTTGTACGAAGTTCAACCTGAGAGACTGCAACGATAGAGGGTAATGCCTCGCCACGGAACCCCATAGTCGTCAACGCAAACAAATCATCGGCTTTACGAATCTTTGAAGTAGCATGACGCTCAAAGGACAGACGGGCATCTGTCTCAGACATACCCTTTCCGTCATCAATCACCTGGATAGAGGTACGTCCCGCATCCACCACTAAGACCTTTATCGTATGGGCGCCAGCGTCCACAGCATTCTCCACCAGTTCCTTAATGACAGAGGCGGGACGCTGAATCACCTCGCCTGCCGCTATCTGGTTGGCAACAGAGTCTGGCAATAACTGTATGACATCACTCATTCTTTTCCTCCTTTCTGTTCAGTTTCTGTCTAGGTGCCTCTCTTCTCTTGATCTCCTTCAGCTCCTGACCTGCATTCTTTGGTCTCCAATTGAAGATATCATCTTTGTTTAGAGGTCGAATGTAGTCAAACCACGCATACTGCGGAAGGAAATATTTAGTTGGCGGTATCTGTGTCATGGGATAAAGTGTTCCCACGGGTTTCTCCATCCATATCTTTTTCATTTTCCTGTTTTCCAGAAACATCTTCATCCATGGTGTCTCTGTATAGTTCAGTCCTATCAGGGTACTGTCAGACTCATCCACAGGATAATACACAATCAACACATTGCCCACCGCATCAGTCTCATAAATCTCACCTTTCTCGAAATAAGCAAGCATCTCCTTGGATGATACTTGATTGAAATGGACGGTGTCTGGCATCTGTTCGGTTGAGAAAGCCTGACCAAGCACATGAGCCCTATTAATGGTAGAGTCTTTCATATAGACACGTATCTCCTCACCAAACAATTGCTGACTACCATTCCACACAATAGGGTCACGATACATCGTCATACAAGAGTCTTTCGAGTTGTATACAAGTGAATCACAAACAGCCTGCACATCTACCCGGTAAGCGCGTACCTTATTATATGCATGTATCTTACGGTAGACAGAATCCGTATTGATATTGAAAGTATACAACTTAAACGTGTCAGCATGCATATAAAGCGTGTCTTTCTGTGAATAATCCATTGCCACAGCACGTTTCGTAGCCATTGCATACCCTGTAGAATCATTATACTCACAATAATCACCCGTCAGTCGGTTCTTATTAGCAGAGTCAGTATAGATAACGTTCCAATAAGCATAGCTAGTTCCCTTCTTAGCATCATGATAGACACTATCCCCAACGATAGTACGTCCCTGATCCTTCATTATTGAACGACCAAAAAGCTCTGAAGTCTCTGTCTTGGTATTATAATAGCCGTCCTCGCTGTAAATATGACTTGTACCCGACGTAATATTCGAGGGTCCCACAATATGGGCACGGGAAGTCTGTGTGTCATAATAGAGGGAGTCAGTTGTCAGGTAAAAGTTCTTATCGCGAAGACGCACATCATAATAGAACATTGCCATCTTTGTATCTGTATGATATTCCCCCCAGTCACTTGTCAAAGTAGAGTTATTGTCAACGAGTTTACCACCCTCAAAAAAATTACCAAAATTATAAAGACGGTCATAGTCAAGACTATCCGTGTAGAGGGTAGACTGCCGATGTTTTAGCACTACATTATAGCGCGCTTGTGCTATCTGCGCATTACCATCATAATAGGCATAGTCACTGAAAAGCTTCAAAGTGTCACCCTGCAGCATCTTCACATGTCCAAAAGCCTCAAAAGAATTTGTCTGTTGAAAGAAATTGGCACTATCGCAATAAAGATTAGCTCCCATGTGGCGGAAATGAACATTACCCACCAGAATTTGGGCATCTCCATTGCGATACTGGTCGTAGCGCAACTGATCAGAATGGACTAGATAAACACGTTTGTCCTCCTGCCGCTTGCGGGAAGTATTCCGCTTGCGGTCAGGCTGCATCGCCCAGACGAGACTCAGTCCGAACAGACACAGCAGCAAGAATGCTACCGTACGGAGTCTCATTTAATCCAGCCCTGATATTCGAATTGACAATCCTTATATCTGTCGTTTATGCGGACATAGGTAGTCTTTATCTTGTTAACTACCCATTCATGCAGTTTCTCCTGACGACGTTTCTCCAACACGACATCCTTCATTACCTGAAAATCCTCCGTGATAGTAGCCTTATGCCCTTCCGTACGACTCTTCAATTTGGCAATCACGCAGACTGTCTTACCACGCTCGTTAATCATCTGGAAAGGAGCAGATATTTCACCAACTTTTAATGTGTCCACGGCACGAGCAACTTCGGAGGGAAGGTCTTGCAGTTGGAAACGGGACGTACGTCCGTTTTGTGTGGCATTCGCCATCAATCCATTATTATTACGGGTGTTCTTATCGTCAGATATCATAGAGGCACCTGCCTCAAAGGTAAACTTTCCATCTTTTATGTCTTGGCGGATAGAATCTAGACGAGCCAGAGACTGGTCGATGGCATCCTGTCCGACGACTGGTTTACGAAGGATATGGCGGACATTCACCTTATCACCACGTTTATCTATTAACTGAATAATATGATATCCAAACTCAGACTCCACAATCTTAGACACCTTCTTAGGGTCTGTGAGATTGAAAGCCACATTTGCAAAAGCCTGGTCTAGAGTTCCTCGTCCAGTATATCCCAGCTCACCACCACGGCGCGCTGTTCCTGGGTCTTCAGAATAAAGACGCGCCAATGTCTGGAAAGATGTTTCTCCACGGTTCACACGATCTGTATAGTCACGTAATTCCTCTTTTACGCGGTTAATCTCATCCAAACTGACCCGAGGTGTCTGTGCAAGAATCTGTACCTCCACCTCTGTCGGAACATAAGGTATACTGTCTTGTGGCAGATTAGCAAAATAGCGGCGCACATCGGCAGGGGTCACTGTGATATCCTTCACCAACTCACGCTGCATACCTTGAATCAGCTGTCGGTCACGGAAAGACTCACGAAGTTCATTTCTGATCTGCGTCATGCTCTTTTTATGATACTCCTCCAATTTCTCACGAGAACCTATCACAGAGATCATATATTCAATCTGTTGCTCAATACCTGAAGAAATCTCCGCTTCCGTCACTTCTATACTATCGATAGCAGCCTGATGTAAATAAAGTTTCTGGACGGCAATCTGCTCAGGAATCGAACAGTCAGGGTCACCTTTCCATCGCATACCCTCCTGCTGCCCCTGGATACGCATTGCCTCCACATCAGACTTGAGGATAGCCTCATCACCAACAACCCAGATAACCTCATCCACTACACTCTGGACATTTGTACTATCATCAGCAACCCTTGCCTGCAAGGGCAGGGTCATCAACAATGCAACCAATGCGATAATGCTTCGTATCTTCATACTTAATGATGCTTATTTACAGTCTTTAATACTTTCTTATTCACTTTTACAGGATATTTCTTACGCAGGTCATCAACCCAATGTTTATCCATCTCCTCCTGCAAGTCGGCAACCACCAGTTCCCGAACCTCCGTATAGTCTTTCGGCTTGAACCCTTTTCGTCTGTATTTTTTCTTATGCTTCTTAAAATAATATTTCAACGCCTCCTCGTCTTCAGCAGCTTGTCTGCCTACGGACTGTTTGCTCATCTCATACAACAAGAGACCTTCAAAATACTCTCTTCCGAGACCTTGCGCCGGTTCTTCAACACTCTCAACAGGCATTGGGACATTTTGCACCATGACATCTCCCGACAGCTCACCCTCACTTACCTGATGGTGTATTTGCCGTTGTTCCCGATAACGTGAGAGAGCGTCTTCCATATCCATATACTTCCCAGACGACCTACGGTCTTTCATCCATAGGATATGGTAACCTATCGTGGAAAGGAAAGGACGACTCATCTCACCTTTTTGCAGACCGAAAGCGACATCCTCTATTTCCTTGAACATCATGCCACGACCATACCAACCCATTGAACCATCTGCGGAAGCTGACTTCTCGTCTTGGGAATACTGGCGAGCCATCTGCCCAAAATCCGCACCATCCTGCAAATCCTTATAGATGGACTCTATACGTTGCTGCGCCCGCCGTTGTTCCTCACGACTTGCCTTTTGCGACACCCGTATCAGAATCTGAGCTGGACAAATCACCTCACTATACCCCAGATTACCAATCCTCCACTCATCGGAACCAGGACGGGACATAGGAGCATCATTTGAAGATGTACCGCCCACAACCGGTTGGTCCATCATACTATACGCATACTCACTCTTGAAAGATGAAGTGGCATCAATATGAGCATCCATCGCCGCCTTCACCTTCAACTTATAGGTGATATACAACTTCAGATAGTCAGCAACTGTCAGATGACTGACACGGCTTAAGGTAGTATTCTTTAAGTAAGACTGCTCAAACTCCGAACGTGTCACGGACACATCACCTACCGTAAACAGTATCGGATCATCAGCCGCCTGCACTATCATTGGAACAAGCGCCAACAAAGCAATCAGCAGTCGCAACCTCATCTTAATCGTTGGGACGAGAATAGTTTGGAGCCTCACTGGTAATAGTGATATCATGTGGATGGCTCTCATTGACACCAGCATTAGTGATGCGTGTAAACTTAGCGTCATGCAACTTCTCAATGGTAGAAGCGCCGCAATACCCCATACCAGAACGCAACCCACCTACCATTTGGTAGATGACCTCCTGAACGGTTCCTTTATAAGGAACACGACCTGCAATACCCTCTGGCACTAGTTTCTTCACATCCTTGGTGTCTGCCTGGAAATAACGGTCCTTGGAACCATGCTCCATCGCCTCCAAAGAACCCATACCACGATAGCTCTTGAACTTACGTCCGTTATAGATAATAGTGTCACCAGGACTCTCCTCTGTACCTGCGACGAGAGAACCCACCATCACACAAGAACCACCAGCTGCAAGTGCCTTGACAACATCACCAGAATAACGTAAGCCACCATCAGCAATCAAGGGCACACCCGTACCTTGCAATGCCTGATAGACATCATAGACGGCACTCAACTGTGGAACACCTACACCAGCAACGACACGTGTGGTACAGATAGAGCCAGGACCGATACCTACTTTCACCGCATCAGCACCATTCTCCACGAGCATTCTGGCAGCCTCACCTGTAGCGATGTTACCCACCACGATGTCAATATTGGGAAAAGAGGTCTTAGCCTCACGCAGCTTCTCTATCACGCCCTTGGAGTGTCCATGCGCTGTATCAATGACGATAGCGTCAGCACCAGCATTCACAAGAGCCTGCATACGCTCGAGGGTATCAGAGGTGACACCCACACCGGCAGCCACACGCAGACGACCTTTCTCATCCTTACAAGCCATGGGTTTGTCTTTTGCCTTGGTAATATCCTTATAGGTTATCAAGCCAATCAGATGATTCTCCTTATCCACCACAGGAAGCTTCTCAATTTTATTCTCCTGCAGAATCTGAGCGGCAGCCGTCAAATCTGTCTGCTGATGTGTCGTCACAAGATTATCCTTCGACATAATCTCTTCGATGGGTCGGTCCAGACGGCGCTCAAAGCGCAAGTCACGATTGGTGACGATACCCATCAGATGCTTCTCGTCATCTACCACAGGAATACCACCAATATGATACTCTGACATGATGTTCAAAGCCTGTGCAACAGTAGAACCAAGGGGAATCGTCACGGGGTCATAGATCATGCCATTCTCAGCACGCTTGACGATAGCCACCTCACGAGCCTGGTTCTCAATAGACATGTTCTTATGAATCACACCGATACCGCCCTCACGGGCAATGGCTATCGCCATCTGACTCTCGGTGACAGTATCCATTGCTGCTGTTACAAACGGCACATTCAACTGAATATGACGTGAGAACTGGGTACGCAACTCTACTGTCTTAGGCAGTACTTCTGAATAAGCGGGAATCAACAGGACGTCGTCAAAAGTCAAACCGTCCATAACAATCTTGTCTGCAATAAATGATGACATAAAAAAGCTCCTTTAAATTTTATTGCGTGCAAAATTACGCATTTTTTCCGACATAGCAAGCGTTTCACCTTATTATTAATACGATTTAACGCGAAATATCAGTTCGCCATTTCCGAGAGGAACTTAATACGCACAAGACGGATCTCGTCTTCTGAGCATTCATCGCCCAACTCGTCAATAGCAGCTTCCAGAGAGTCGGTATCACTCTCAGAGAAATAATCATAGATATCATCGATATGATCCTCATCCATCACCTCATCCAGGAAATAGTCTATGTTCAACTTGGTACCGCTATACACGATAGCCTCCACCTCGTCAAGCAGTTCCTCGAACTCCAGTCCCTGTGCATTGGCGATATCGTCCAGAGCCACCTGACGGTCGATGCCCTGTATAATCTTCACCTTCAGCATCGACTTCTTAGCGACAGTACGCACACGAAGGTCTGCCTGCCGAGTGATTTCGTTCTCCTCGCAATAGCGTTTGATCAAGTCCACGAACTCCTTGGCATACGGTTGTTTCACCTTACCCTCTCCTACTCCCTGGATATTCTTCAGTTCCTCCAGGTTGACGGGATAGTCCGTAGCCATCTGCTCCAAAGACACATCCTGGAAGATGACATAGGGTGGACGTCCCATTTTCTTAGACACTTTTTTACGCAGGTCTTTCAACATCGCGTTCAGTGTCGGATCCAGGGCACTGGTACCACCCTCTTGCTCTGGAGTGTTCTCTTCGTCATCGTTAAACTCCGTATCCTCCACGATGAGGAATGACTCCGGCTTCTTCAGGAACTTCTTACCAGCAGCAGTGACTTTCAATAGTCCATAGTTCTCTACGTCCTTCTTCAGGTATCCTGCTATCAGCGCCTGCCGGATCACAGGGTTCCACAATTTCTCGTCATCATCCTCACCAGCACCGAAAAGTTCCTGCTCCTGATGTTTATGGGCAAGTATCTCATCTGTCTCACGACCCATGATAAAGTCTATCACATAGTCGGAACGGAAATTCTCCTTGATAGCAATAATCGTATTCAAGACTATCACCAACTGGTCTTTCGCCTCTATCTTGGTCTTGGGATGCAGACAATTGTCGCAGTTATGGCAGTTGTCCTGCTCATAGGTCTCTCCGAAATAATGCAGCAGCATCTTGCGGCGGCACACAGAGGTCTCTGCATAAGCTGCCGTCTCCTGCAGCAGTTGTCTGCCGATATCCTGTTCTGCAACAGGCTTTCCCTCCATGAACTTGTCGAGTTTCTGGAGATCTTTATTAGAATAGAAGGTGATACACAATCCCTCTCCCCCATCTCGACCGGCACGTCCAGTCTCCTGATAATATCCTTCCAAGGACTTAGGAATGTCATAATGGATGACAAAGCGGACATCAGGTTTGTCAATACCCATACCGAAAGCGATGGTGGCAACGATGACATCTATCTGCTCCATCAGGAAGTCGTCCTGTGTCTGGGAGCGGAGTGCAGAGTCAAGACCCGCATGATACGCCTGTGCCTTGATATCATTGGCACGCAGTATCTCCGCCAATTCCTCTACCTTTTTACGAGAGAGACAGTAGATGATACCGCTCTTCCCCGGATGCTGTTTGATAAACTTAATGATATCCTTGTCAACATCCTTGGTTTTAGGACGTACCTCATAATACAGGTTAGGACGATTGAATGAGCTCTTGAACTCCGTCGCATCCATGATACCCAGATTCTTCTTGATATCCGTGCGCACCTTGTCCGTTGCAGTCGCTGTCAATGCGATAATCGGTGCATTGCCTATCTCATTGATAATCGGACGGATACGACGATATTCCGGTCGGAAGTCATGTCCCCATTCAGAGATACAATGAGCCTCATCGATAGCATAGAAGGAAATCTTCGCCTGTTTGAGGAACTCCACATTCTCCTCCTTCGTCAATGACTCCGGAGCGACATACAGCAGTTTTGTACGACCCTCTTTGACATCCAGTTTCACTTGGTCGATAGCCGACTTGTTCAGCGATGAGTTCAGGTAATGCGCTGTTCCCTCCTCACTCATTGCACTGATCACATCCACTTGGTTCTTCATCAGTGCAATGAGTGGGGAAATAACAATCGCCGTTCCATCCATCAGCAACGACGGCAACTGGTAACAGAGCGACTTACCACCACCCGTCGGCATCAGCACAAAGGTATTCTTGCCATCGAGCACGTTCTGCACGATAGCTTCCTGATCACCCTTGAACTTATCGAAGCCGAAGTATTTCTTCAGGGCTGCTGTCAGATTCACTTTTGTTTTTGGCATAGGCTTTTCTTTTTATTGTAAGTGTGACTTGTCGAGCTGCTGCTGGGCATACTCCGCTGTCACTTCAAAGGATTTCGTTCGTTTAGAGGGTACCTCGAACATCGCATCCATCATGATACTCTCCACGATAGAGCGCAGTCCGCGGGCACCGAGTTTATATTCCACTGCCTTGTCGACGATGAGTTTCAGTGCCTCTGGGGTAAACGTCAACTTAATCCCATCCATCTCAAACAGTTTCTCGTACTGTCGTACGATAGAGTTCTTGGGCTCTACCAATATTCTCTCCAAGGCAGTACGGTCGAGCGGGTTCAGATAGGTCAGCACTGGCAGACGACCGATAATCTCAGGAATGAGTCCGAACGACTTCAAGTCCTGTGGCAGGACATACTGCATCAGGTCCTCCTTGTCAATCTTCCGCACGTTCTGTACAGAGTTATACCCCACCACATGGGTATTCAGACGCTGGGCAATCTTACGCTCGATGCCGTCAAAGGCACCTCCGCAGATAAACAGGATATTCCTCGTATCCACATGGATATACTCCTGGTCGGGGTGCTTGCGACCACCCTGTGGCGGTACGTTGACCATTGTTCCCTCCAGCAGTTTCAGGAGTCCCTGCTGCACGCCCTCACCGCTTACGTCACGGGTGATGCTGGGGTTATCACTCTTACGGGCAATCTTGTCAATCTCGTCAATGAAGACGATACCTCTTTGCGCTGCCTCCACATTATAATCTGCGACCTGCAAGAGGCGGGAGAGGATACTCTCCACGTCCTCACCCACATAACCAGCCTCGGTGAACACCGTCGCATCAACGATGGTAAAAGGCACATCAAGCAGTTTGGCGATGGTGCGTGCCAGCAGAGTCTTGCCAGTACCCGTAGAGCCTACCATGATGATATTGCTCTTCTCTATCTCCACCCCATTGTCATCCTTGGGTTGCTGGAGCCGCTTATAGTGGTTATAGACGGCAACGGAAAGGAACCGCTTCGCCTCATCCTGTCCGATGACATACTGGTCGAGATATGCCTTGATCTCCTTGGGCTTCGGCACTTTTTTCAAGTCTGTCGCACCCTCAGGAGCTTTCTTGGCATCAGGACCATAGCCGTTTGCCTTGGCAATCTCGTAGGCCTGAGCGGCACAATCCTCGCAGATATTGCCGTTAAGACCCGTAATCAGCAGTTTTACCTCTTTATCTGTTCTTCCGCAGAAGCTACATGTTTTTCTCATTATTTCCTTACCAATACCTGATCTATCATACCATATTCCTTTGCCTCCTCTGCCGTCATCCAGTAGTTGCGGTCTGAGTCATTCCACACCTTGTCGTAAGGTGTGTGTGAGTGCTCTGAGATAATGGTATAGAGTTCTTTCTTGAATTTCATGATTTCCTTCGCCTCGATCTCAATATCGGATGCCTGACCCTGTACGCCACCCAGTGGCTGATGAATCATTACACGGCTATGGGGCAGTGCGGAGCGTTTCCCCTCCTTACCGGCGACGAGCAGTACTGCCGCCATCGAAGCTGCCATACCGGTGCAGATGGTGGCAACGTCGGACGAGATAAACTGCATGGTGTCGTAGATGCCCAGTCCTGCCGTCACACTGCCACCAGGGGAGTTGAGGTAGATAGAGATATCCTTGCCACTATCCACACTGTCAAGATACAACAGCTGTGCCTGCAGGGTATTGGCGGTATAGTCGTCAATCTGTGTACCGAGGAAGATGATGCGGTCCATCATCAGGCGTGAGAACACATCCATCTGTGTCACGTTCAACTGACGCTCCTCGAGGATATAAGGGTTCAAATACTGGGCCTGCGCACTGACCACCTCGTCGAGCACGAGACCGTTCATTCCTAAATGCTTGGTAGCATATTTTCTAAAATCGCTGTTCATATTCATAATCAAAGTAAATACAAAATTACGAAAAAAAGTCGGAACACCATGCATTCCGACTTTTTTTTTGGTTAAAGAAATATAAAGAAGTCTCTTTCTTTACTTATTTCGTGACTTATTTCTCCTGTAACATCTTCTGGAAGTCTTCCAAAGTAATGTCTTTCTCGTTCAGTTTAACGACATCCTTCAATGCGGCTGTCAGCTTCACGTCAACGGCACGGTCAACGAGTCCGTCTACGTTCTCACGCTTCTTCAACATCTCTGCAGCATAGTTGTCGAGGTATTCCTCAGGAACATTCGACATGCCATACTGGGCGAACTGGGCACGGGCAGCCTCTTTGGCAACAGCCTTCAGGTCGTCGTCCTCCACCTTGATATTCTGGGCAGCCACCAGCTGTTCCTTGATCAGGTGCCATCCGAGTTCCTTGATGCTTGCCTCGAAATTCTCCTCCACGAATTTCTCACCCTTGTCCTTGTTATTGTTCAGCATCACACGCTTCAGCAGAGCCTCTGGGAACTCCAGCTTGCCCACCTTCTTCTCCATGTGCTTGCGGACATCGAGCAGGAACTTATAGTCAGAGTCTGACTTGAACTGCTGACTGATCATGTCGCAGATCTTCTGACGGAACTCCTTCTCGTCTTTCACATTACCCTCGCCGAAGGTCTGGTCGAAGAGCTCTTGGTTAACCTCTGCCTTCACATAACGGCTAATTTCGGTAATCTGATAGGTGAAGTCGCCCTCGTGGTCTTTCACATCCTCTTTCTGAATCTTCAAGAGGGAAGACACCTCCACGTCACTCTCTGGATATGCCTTGCGGGGATTCCAGGTGATGATGTCACCCAACTTTGCGCCGTCGAAGAGTTTCTTCTGGTCGTCCACCTTCATATACTGGGGCATCAGCACTGCGTCTGCAACGGTGATACCACCCTCTTTCACATTTCCGTCGGCATCCAGCTCCCGGAGGTCACCTTTCAGCATGTCACGCTGTTCGGCATCGTAAGCCTCTACCTTGTCGTAGTGACCGGCACGCTGCTGGTACATCTCCACCTGCTGGTCGATGAGCTTATCGTCAACGGTGATGTTATAATAGTCAATCTTATCCTTACCGCTCAGTTTTGCCTCGAACTCTGGGGCAACAGCGATATCGAACTTAAAGGTCAGAGGCTCCTCGCCCTCGAAGTTGAGCGCCTCCTGCTTGTCACTGGGCAATGGCTCACCCAGCATCTGAATTTTGTTCTCACGAACATACTCATAGAGTTTCTCACCCAGCATCTTGTTCACTACGTCCACCTTGACAGCGGCACCATACTGGCGCTTGATGAGACCCATAGGGGTCATACCGGGACGGAAACCGGGCACGTTAGCACGTTTACGACAGTCCTTCAGGGTCTTCTCGACCTCTGCCTGATAGTCTTCTTTCTCCAATGTAATGGTCATCAAACCATTGATCTTGTCAGGAGCTTCAAATGAAATATTCATCTTATTTTTACCTTATTTATTTATAATATTCGTTTTGAGCGTGCAAAGGTAATGCAAATTGAGCAAAAAACCAAATTATTCTTTATTTTTCTTTCTCCACTCCCTGACTCGCAAGGCGATATTTTTCTTCAGACACTCACTGTACAGCCATGGTTCGCAACTATGGATATCACCGACATTAAGAAAGTCTCTGAAGGCAGGGTACTCAGCACCGCTATAGCCTTTCACCACCAGCACGTGGTACTGTGGATCGAGGGTCACGGTGATCGTGTCGTGGAGAATGGCTGGGGTGGCATCGACACGCCAGTTGACGGGGTTAATACCCATACAGGTCTCCGACAGTATAGGTTTCACATACTTCACGTCTTTCACGGTGTTGTAGCAGATGGTGACACCGATGTCTGCGGAATCCTTAGCGGCTCTGATGCGAGGACATTCAAGGGTGTCCTGCGGGGTCACCTTATAGCCCAGCACATAGGCTGCGACAAGATGCTTATAGGTTTCGTCGCTCATGTATTTCAACAGTTCCACGACAGCAAGACCGCCCTGACTGAACCCTGCCAGTACAAAGGGACGGCGGGGGTTCCGAACCTGCAGAAACTGGTCGAAGGCTTTTTTCACGTCACTCATCGCCAACTGAACCCGCTGCTGGATGGTGTCGTTGTCCTGCGTCATCCAACTGTCTATCGCCAAATGCCGGTAATAGGGTGCGTAGAAATGATTCCCTTCTGCCATGTAACCAGCAATCTTCCCCATCTCGATCGCCATATGCTCACGATGCACGGGGTTCCACACGTCGGCATAACGGCAGACCCGTCCGTCATTTGTCTTCCAATCCATCTCCCATGTGGAGACGATATAGAACACGTCGGCACCCTTGTCGCCTGCGTCCTGCAGGGAGGCATACCACATCGCAGCCTGCTGGTAGTCAGGGGATTGCGGGATATATTGGTCTGTATCTTCCTTCGCACAAACAACCAGAGACAATGCGGCTGCAAATAACAAGCAAACTGTTTTTTTCATCTTCGCCTTCATTTTATGGGATTTAAAGTGTTCTTTAAGAAAAAACGTTGGAACTCGCTCTCAAAATTAGGGGTGAGGATTTGCTTGCCCATGGCTTTACGGATCTCATCCAACGTCCAGAACCGTCCTCCTGCCAACTCGTCAACAGAAGGATTGACGGCACCGTCATACACGGTGCGGTTGACATACACCAGCTCACTCTCCCGCTGCGAGTCGAAGACATACATTCCCAACCGTTCCGGTACGAAATCGGTGATGCCCAGTTCTTCGCGGACCTCACGCATCAGTGCCTCCTCAGGAGTCTCCCCATAGTCGACATGACCGCCCACGGCTGTGTCCCACTTTCCTGGTTGTATATCCTTCCACTCCGGTCTTTTCTGAAGGTATACCTCCCCCTTACTGTTGAACACATGCAGGTGAACCACAGGGTGCAGCAGATGACTACCGCTATGACACTCCCCACGGGTAGCGCATCCCAACACCTTTCCCGTGGCATCCACCACAGGAAACCACTCTTCCATATTATCGTGATTCATCATCGTAACTTTTTTCGCCTGCAAAGGTACAAAAAAAAAGAAAATGCTCCAAAATTTGGAACGGAACATAAAAAGTTGTATATTTGCAGTCACCAACAATATCATTTATAAAACTATAATACTAATCTCAAAAACGACAAACGTATGAAAGACTTAAAAATGTACATCAACGGTCAGTTCTGCGAAAGTTCTAACGGCAAATGGATTGACGTATTGAATCCCTCCACGGAGGAAGTGATCTCCCGACAACCGGAAGGTACCATCGAGGATGTCAACCGTGCACTGGATGCGGCTCGTGCGGCACAGAAAGCATGGGGCAAGACACCTGCCATCGAGCGTGCGCAGTATCTGTTGAAGATGGCTGCCGGCATCAAGGCACGCGAACAGGAATTCACAGAGATTATCATGCGCGAACAGGGCAAGACCCGCACATGGGCAAGTATCGAGGTAGGTGCCACCATCGCCTATTTCGAGTATATGGCATCTTTTGCCCGGCATATCGAGGGTGAGATCATCCCCTCCGACCGTCCCAACGAGACAATTCTGCTGACCAAGAAACCGATTGGCGTAGTAGCAGGCATCCTCCCTTGGAACTTCCCCTTCTTCCTCATTGCACGCAAGGCTGGTGCTGCCCTGATAGCAGGATGTACCATCGTCATTAAACCCTCGCAGCTCACCCCAGAGAACTGTACGGAATTTGCCAAGGTGGTGGCTGAGACCGGTCTGCCTGCCGGTGTCATCAACATCGTGACAGGTAAGGGTTCTGTCATCGGCAACGAGATGGCTGGCTCACCGAAGATCGACATCGTCAGTGTCACCGGTTCCGTGAGTGCAGGAGAGAGTATCATGGCCGCTGCCAGCAAGAACATCACCAAGGTCAGTCTCGAACTGGGTGGCAAGGCTCCTGCTATCGTCTGCAAGGATGCCGACCTGGAGCGTGCCGCACAATGGATTGTGGACTCCCGCATCGGCAACAATGGTCAGATATGTAACAATGCAGAGCGTGTATACGTGCAGAAAGAAGTGAAGGAGGCATTTACAAAAATCCTCGTCGACAAGATGAAGGCAGTCAAGGTGGGCGACCCCTGTGCTGACGCATCGGTCGACATGGGACCGCTGGTGGAGGCACGGGCTCTGGAGAGTGTCACCGAGAAGGTGGAGCGTGCCATCAGACAGGGTGCGAAACTGTTGTGCGGTGGTCAGCGTGTAGGCAACAAGGGCTATTTCTATGCTGCCACCGTTCTTGACAACTGCACGCAGGATATGGACATTATCCATGAGGAGACCTTCGGTCCTGTCATCCCGCTGGTGGAGTTCGACACCATCGACCAGGCAATTGCATGGGCTAACGACTGTGAGTACGGACTTGCCTCCTCTATCTTCACCAAGGACCTCAATATTGCCACCAAGGCATGCCGTGAACTGGAGTTCGGTGAGACCTACATCAACCGTGAGCATTTCGAAGCGATACAGGGTTTCCATGCCGGTGTGAAGAAATCGGGTATCGGTGGAGCGGACGGAAAGCATGGCGTGGAGGAATATCTCGTCACCCATGTCACTTACCTCGACACTTACGAGGACATGTAAGTATGACGACAAAAGAATCCTTGCAGAAAGCTGCAAGGATTTTTTATTGGGGAAAATAAGTTAAGAAATTTGGTGGTCTCCTCACTTATTCGTAATTTTGCAGGCTGAATTTATTAAAATATAAATAGGAACATGAACGAAAAGATTCAAAAGACCCTCAAATCCGCTGAGACGGAGGACTGGCTCGACCTGCATGTGGTACGCCCGTTCTGCTATTGGTGGGCGGTATTCTTTGCCAAACTCGACATACACCCCAATACGGTCACCATCCTCTCGATGATTATCGGAGCTGCCAGCACGTTCTTCTTTGCCTGCGGCAGTTTCTATTATGAGGGGACACACGGACTGGTGATGAACATCATTGCCATCCTGCTGCTTTGTCTTGCCGACATCTTCGACTGCACGGACGGACAGCTGGCTCGTATGACGGGCAAGAAGAGCCAGATGGGACGCATCCTTGACGGTATCGCTGGATTCACGTGGTTCGTACCTATCTACCACGGACTCGTTTACCGCTTCTACATGCACCACAGCATCGAGTTCGGATGGCTGGGTATCGAGGACACTCCTGAGAATGCCCTCATCGCTACCATCGTGGTGTATATCCTCGGCATCATCTCTGGTTTTGCGGGCATTGCCGGTCAGCAGCGTCTTGCCGACTATTACATCCAGGCTCACCTCTTCTTCCTGAAGGGAGAGAAGGGAGCGGAACTGGACAACTCGCAGAAGCAACAGGAGATTTACGACCAGATGACGAGTGAGACTCCATGGGTGGAGCGTTACTTCCAGAAGTCGTATATCGACTACACGAAGAAACAGGAGAAGAAGACTCCTGAGTTCCAGCGGATGATGAAGGTGATGCGTGAGAAATACGGTAGTCTCGACAATATCCCTGCGGACATCCGTGAGGACTTCCATAGTCATTCCCTGCCTGTCATCACATGGAATGGTCTGCTGACCTTCAACTTCCGCTCGGCATGGCTGTTCCTGTTCTGTCTGCTCGATGTCCCTGCCATCTATTTCGTCTTCGAGATTGTGGGCATGGGACTGCTGGCATGGTATGTCAACCATCGCCATGAGACGTTCTGCAAGGCTATCCGGAAGAGGATGGAAGGATTGAAGTAATCGTCGCAAGACGCTTTTACAAAGCGAAGCGACTAAAAGAATTGAAGGATTGAAACCATGAAGTGGACGAAGCAAAAGCTGAATAACCTGTTTTTCTTTCTTGGCATAGCTGCTGTCGTAGTGATGCTGCTGACCTTTGATGTCAGCTTCATCGAGCTGTGGGACCATCTGTGCCACGCAGGCTATTGGCTCATCCCCATCATCGGGGTATGGATCATTGTCTATGCGTTGAACGCCCTTGCATGGAAAGCCATCATCGAGGGTAATATCCAAGGGAAGATGCCGGTCAGTTTCTGGCGACTCTACCGACTGACCATCACAGGCTATGCCCTCAACTATGCCACACCGGTGGGAGGACTGGGCGGTGAGCCATACCGCATCATGGAACTGTCGAAGGATATCGACAAGCAGCATGCCACCTCCTCGGTCATCCTCTATGCGATGATGCACTTCTTCGCTCATTTCTGGTTCTGGTTCATCAGCATCTTCATCTATCTCGCCTTGGTGATGATAGGTGACCTGCCCATCAACGTGACCATCGGGACGACCCTGGGTATCATCGTGGTGTTCTGCCTGTTCTTCTTCTACCTCTTCTCTAAGGGTTACAAGAACGGACTGGTGAAATATGTGCTGGGCGTGGTTGCCAATATCCCGGGACTGAAGAAATGGACCTTACGCTTCTGGGCTCGTCACTCGGAGGCTATCGGGAATATCGACAAACAGATTGCCGCACTTTACGGGCAGGACACCCGTGCGTTCTACCGCAGTCTGGTGTTGGAATACTTCTCCCGTGTGGTACAGAGTTCGGAGGTGATGTTCATGCTCCTGCTCTTCGGCATCGACTGCGGAGGCGGCTGGGACGGACTGACGCTCACGTTCCTGCACAGCATCCTGATTGTCGCCTTCACCACCCTCTTCGCCAACCTGATAGGTTTCCTGCCCATGCAGCTGGGTGTCCAGGAAGGTGGTTTCGTACTGTCCATCGCAGCATTAGGACTGTCCGCAGCCCTTGGCATCTTCGTGAGCATCATCTGCCGTGTGAGGGAGATCATCTGGATTGCCATCGGCATGGCGCTGATGAAAATAAAATAAATCGCAACATCGAAATATCGAAAAAAACAAAATATTATGAATTATCTCGACAGAAACGAATTTAACTTTGAGCCCAGCCAGAAAGTGGTGGAGGCTATCAAGAATTTCGACCCAAAGACTTTGTGTTTCTATACCCGCATCTATGACCAGGGCAAGAAGAGTGTTATCTCGGTACGTCTCAGTGAAATTTATAACGTACCTGAGGAGCAGGTGTTGCTGACTTATGGCGGTGAGGACATGCTGAAGAATGCCATCCACTATTTCCTGATGCTGGGTGACAACAAGAAGATTCTCATCCCTGAGTTCTCCTGGTGGTATTATAACCGTGTGGCAAGTGAGTGTGGCGGTACCTTCGAGATGTATCCGCTCCATGAGCTGGAGGACACCTTCGCCTATGACGTGGAGGAGGTCATTGAGTACACCAACCGTGTGCACCCCCGTATGCTGCTGCTTGCTTCTCCTAACAATCCTACGGGTAACAGTCTGACCAGTGAGGAGATTGGACGTATCATGGAGAACATCCCTTCTGACACCATGGTACTGATTGACGAGGCGTATGCCAGCTTCATGAATATGGACACGGGGTATATCGCACCACTGGTGGGAAAATACAACAACCTGATTATCTCCCGCACACTGTCTAAGTTCTACGGACTGCCCGGTCTGCGCTGTGGTTTCGGCTTCATCGGAAAGGGACATGACCAGTTCCTGAGCTACTGCAACAAGTACCTGGGTTACAACCGCTTCTCTGAGGCTGTGGCTCTTGCCGCTCTCGACAGTGACGAGCACTATCGTCATGTCGCCGACGATATGGAATGGGGTCGCCAGCTGTATAAGAAGGAGTTGGGCAACCTGCCCGGCTTCAAGGTGTATAAGTCGGTGGCAAACTTCATCCTCATCAAATACCCGGTGGAGATCAAGGACGCACTGATGGAGGCTTTGAAAGTACAGGACTACAAGATCAAGTTCATGGGCGACAAGGGACTGGAGTCTTGTCTGCGCATCACCCTGGGACGTAAGGAGCAGACACAGACCGTTGTCGATACCATCCTGAAAGTTCTAAATGAGGAATGAGGAATGAGAAATGAGAAATGGAAATGAATAAATGAAAAATGCGATGATAGGTGTCATTCTTGCTGCCGGCATGGCAAAGCGTCTCCGTCCGCTGACAGACACAAAACCGAAGTGTCTGCTGAAGGTGGGTGAGCGTACCTTGCTGGAGCGTACCGTCTGTGCCATGCAACAGGCTGGCATCACAGAGTTCGTGGTGGTCACCGGCTATCGCGCTGACCAGATAGTAGACTTTTTAGAGACGCTCAACTCTCAACTCTCAACTCTCAACTCTCAACTCTCAACTCTCAACTTCCACTTCCTCCACAACACCGACTACGAGCATAACAACAACATCTACTCGCTGTGGATGGCTGGTGAGTATGTGCGTGGCAAGGAGTTCCTGCTGATGGACAGTGATATCCTCTGCGACCCTGCTGCCGTGGCACGTATCGCCCACGAGCCGGGGTCTGCCCTTGCCCTCAACCGCCATGCGTGTGGCGAGGAGGAGATCAAGGTCATTGTCGATGCCGACAACCATATCACGGAGATCAGCAAGGTTTGCAGCATCGAGGATGCCATCGGCGAGTCGGTAGGCATTGAGAAGATGACTGCCGACTACAGCACGGCACTCTATAAGGAACTGGACCAGATGATTCTGAAGGAGGGACTCATTGATGTGTTCTACGAGCGTTGCTTCGAACGCCTCATCCCTCAAGGGCATACGTTCAAGGTGGTGGACACCACGAGTTATTTCTCGTATGAGTTAGACACCCCGGAGGACTTCGAGCGAGCCAAGGAGCTGATGCCGAAAGAACTGCTCTGACAATATAAAAAAGGAATCAGCCGACGGGTTGATTCCTTTTTCTTTTTATGAGGTGGCATCTTCTGCCTCTTCCTTCCGTTTCTTCTCCTCCGCCATCCGCTGGAAGTCTTTCTTCTGCAGGACGAAGTTGGAACCGAGGTATTTCTCTTTCACAATAGGATTGACCGCCAACTCGTCGGGACTGCCCTGGAACAGGATACGTCCCTCGAACAGCAGGTAGGCGCGGTCGGTGATGTTCAGCGTCTCATGCACGTTATGGTCGGTAATCAGAATACCGATGTTGCGGTACTTCAACTGCCATACTATCTGCTGGATATCCTCCACGGCGATAGGGTCGACACCGGCAAAGGGCTCGTCGAGCATGATGAACTTCGGCTCGATGGCAAGGCAGCGGGCTATCTCCGTACGGCGGCGCTCACCACCGGAGAGCTGGTCACCCTTGTTCTTACGCACCTTGTTCAGACGGAACTCCTTGATCAGACTCTCTAACTTCTCCAGCTGGTAGTCGCGGGGCTTCCCCGTCATCTCCAGCACCGAGAGGATGTTATCCTCGACGGACATCTTGCGGAATACGGAGTTCTCCTGGGCAAGGTAGCCGATACCGGCACGGGCACGACGGTATACAGGATAGTTTGTCACCTCTTCCTCACCCAGATAGACGTGACCGCCGTTAGGCACCACCAGTCCCGTCGTCATATAGAAAGAGGTGGTCTTACCGGCACCGTTCGGTCCCAGCAGTCCTACGATCTCTCCTTGTCGCACATTGAAGCTCACGTCATTGACCACCGTACGCTTGCCGTAAATCTTCACAAGTCCTTCGGTGCGAAGTACCAATTGCTCTTCCTGTTTGTTTGTCGTCTCGTCCATATTGAGTGCAAAGATAGTGCAAATTGAGTGAAATACCAAAAGAAAGGAAAGAAAAATGGGGATGCTCAACTTTGGCATCCCCATTTCGGTATTGTTTTATGCGTTGCAAATGTACGAATAAATTGGTTAATAACCGTTACCCCCTCCTTAAAGTATGTTAACCAAACTCGTCTTTTTGCAGGGGCTTTCATGAAACATTTTGACAAAGTGCCTCTGTAGAATCGCGTAAAATCCACCAAGTCCTCATTGGTCTCAAATTCGCGAAATACGAGGCATTATCGTAACACGTTGTGTGTCAGTCGATTATCCTCAAATCCCCCGATTCCACCCCCTTGAAAAGACCCCAAAATCGACCGAAAAACGCTGTTTTTAGTGCTTTTTTCCACTGATTTAGGACGTACCTTCGGGGGAGGAAGTCGGCACCTTCGGGGGAGGAAGGTGCCGACTAACCCCTCCGAAGGTGCCGCCTTCGTCCCGAAGTGCCCGTTAGGGACCCTTTTTTTGCTTTTTGCAACTCTAGAAGGAGCAAAAACCCATACAAGAATTTCGACAAGTTTTCTTGACAAAATGGGGGAAAGAGAATAAATTATTATCCATAAAGACTCCATTATATGAATAAAAATATGTATCTTTGCACCCAATATGATAAAGCTGCTGAATAAATCGCTGACATCGTTTGGCAAATTCATCATGCTGATGGGCAGGACGTTCAAGCGTCCCGAGCGCCTCCGCATGTTTGCCAAGGAGTATATCAAGGAGATGGCACAACTGGGTGTCAACTCGATTGGTATCGTGCTGCTGATCTCCTTCTTCATCGGTGCAGTGATATGCATCCAGATGAAACTGAACATCCAGAGCCCATGGATGCCCCGATGGGTGAGCGGCTACACTACCCGTGAGATCATGCTGCTGGAGTTCTCGAGCAGTATCATGTGTCTGATACTGGCTGGTAAGGTGGGCTCCAACATCGCCTCGGAGATTGGTACGATGCGTGTCACCCAGCAGATTGACGCCTTGGACATCATGGGTGTCAACTCCGCCAACTACCTGATACTGCCAAAGATTGTCGCCATGGTGACCATCATGCCCATCCTGGTCATCTTCTCGTCGGCAATGGGTATCATGGGTGCCTACGGCACGGCATATATCGGTCATATCATCGTACCCGACGACCTGACGCTCGGCATCCAGCATGCTTTCAAGTCGTGGTTCGTATGGATGAGTATCATCAAGAGCCTGTTCTTTGCCTTTATCATATCTGCCGTCCCCTCGTTCTTCGGCTATACGGTGGAGGGTGGCTCGGTGAATGTGGGCAAGGCATCGACGGATGCCGTGGTATGCTCCAGTGTGCTGATCCTGTTCAGTGATGTCTTCTTAACCCAGTTGCTGTCATGATAGAGGTTAAGAATCTTTGCAAGAGTTTTGATGGCGTGGAGGTGCTGAAGGACATCAGCACCGTCTTCGAGGATGGCAAGACCAACCTGATTATCGGTCAGAGCGGTAGTGGTAAGACGGTATTGATTAAGAATCTCGTAGGCTTGTTTGAGCCGACCAGCGGACAGATACTCTATGACGGTCGTGACTTCGTGGCACTGCCGAAAGAGGAGAAGGTACTGATGCGCCGTGAGATGGGTATGATTTTCCAAAGTGCGGCACTCTTCGACTCGATGACGGTACTGGAGAATGTGATGTTCCCCCTCGATATGTTTGCCCCGATGACCCTGCGTGACCGCATCAAACGGGCAAAAGAGTGTCTGGACCGTGTGAACCTGGTGAATGCAGAGGATAAGTACCCTGGGGAGATATCCGGTGGTATGCAGAAACGTGTCGCCATCGCCCGTGCCATCGCCCTGAACCCCAAATACCTTTTCTGCGACGAGCCGAACTCAGGTCTTGACCCCAAGACATCACTGGTCATTGACGAGCTGCTGCACAGTATCACTCAGGAGTTCAATATGACGACCATCATCAATACCCATGATATGAACTCCGTGACGACCATCGGCGAGAATATCATCTTTATCTATGAGGGACATAAGGAGTGGCAGGGTGTCTCTGCCGATATCATGCGCTCAACCAACAAGCGGTTGACCGACTTTATCTTTGCCTCTGACTTGCTGAAGGAGATGCGTGAGGTGGTCAACGCAACTTCCACACCTCACCCCGCTGCACCATCGGCACAATAATCTCTTCTTTCGTGGAGTCTCTGAAGTTGAGCAGCAGGAATGCCTGCATCATCATCTGTTGGGTGCTGTCTTTCCTGGCATTGGAGACGGTAATGGCGGCAACACCACCATGTGTCTCGTCTAACTCTTTCTTATACTGCTCACAAGCAGCGTACATCTGACTCCGATAGTCGGCAGGCACAGAGTCGATATCGGCTTTCCCATTCAGAAAGGCATCAATATCACCAGCCAGCAGACGGTCGTAGTATTCCTTGGCAGCCTTTCCTGCCTGCTCTTCAGGTGACTGTCCCTGCCGGGAACAACCACATAGCAGCAATATCGCCATCAGAAGAAAGCCACTCGTCCTCATTTCTGCCGTATAAAGACATTAATCGGAGTACCTGTCAGCGTCCAGTTCTCACGCAACTTGTTCTCCAGGAAACGACGATAGGGTTCCTTGACATATTGGGGGAGGTTGGCATAGAACACAAAGGTGGGTATCTGGGTGTCCGGCACCTGTGACACATACTTGATCTTGATATACTTTCCCTTGATGGAGGGGGGCGGTGTTGCCTCTATCAACGGCAGCATCACCTCGTTGAGCTTGGAGGTGCCTATCTTTATCGTGCGGTTCAGGTATACCTGCTTGGCGGTCTCCAGCACCTTGAAGATACGCTGTTTCGTGATGGCGGAGGCGAAGATGATGGGGAAGTCGACAAACGGTGCCATGCGGTTGCGGATGGCTGTCTCGAAAGTCTTGATGGCTATCTGCGACTTATCCTCTACCAGGTCCCATTTGTTGACGACGACCACCAGCGACTTATTGTTCTTCTGTATCAACTGGAAGATGTTCATGTCCTGTGCCTCGATACCACGGGTAGCGTCAATCATCAGGATGCAGACATCAGCGTTCTCGATGGCACGGATGCTGCGCATCACACTATAGAACTCCAGGTCCTCCGTCACCTTGTTCTTACGACGGATACCTGCCGTATCGACCAGATAGAAGTCGAAACCGAACTTGTCGTATTTGGTGTAGATGGAGTCACGGGTGGTACCTGCCACATCTGTCACGATATGACGGTCCTCACCGATAAAGGCATTGATGATGCTCGACTTACCTGCGTTAGGACGACCGACAACGGCAAAACGGGGAGTGCCGTCCTCAAGGTCATCGACCTCGTCAGCCTTCAGCTTCGTCAGCACGAAGTCCAACAGGTCACCCGTACCGCTGCCTGTCGCTGCACTGACACAATAGGGGTCACCCAGCCCGAGCTTGTAGAACTCATACTGTCCGTAGAGGTCCTTGCCATCGTCTGCCTTGTTAGCTACCAAGATGACAGGGAGCTTGGAACGGCGGAGAATCTGAGCCACGTCCATGTCCAGGTCTGTCAGTCCGTTCTTGATGTCCACCAGGAACAATACCAGGTCGGCTTCCTCAGTAGCGACAACGACCTGTTTACGAATCTCTTCCTCGAAGATATCGTCACTGTTAACCACCCAGCCCCCTGTGTCTACCACAGAGAACTCACGACCGTTCCACTCGCACTTGCCATACTGGCGGTCACGGGTGGTACCTGCCTCGTCGCTCACGATGGCACGACGGGAGTTGGTCAGTCTGTTAAATAAGGTGGACTTGCCCACGTTCGGGCGTCCTACTATCGCTACTAAGTTTCCCATATGTCTTTTTATTCAGGGTTATATCCAAATGAATCCAATTCTCTCTGTGACGAGCGCCAGTCCTTGTCGACCTTGACGAAGGTCTCCAGATAGATGGGCTTGTCAAAGAACTTCTCCAGAGCTTTACGTGCCTCGGTGCTCACCTTCTTCAGGGCGACACCCTGATGACCGATGATGATACCCTTCTGCGAGTCACGCTCCACATAGATGACGGCATTGATATGGATGTTCTTCTCTGTCTCCTTGAAACGCTCCACCCGCACCTCTACGGCATAGGGTATCTCCTTGTCATAGTAGAGCAGTATCTTCTCACGGATAATCTCCGACACGAAGAAACGGGCTGGCTTGTCGGTCAACTGGTCCTTATCGAAATAGGCAGGACTCTCAGGCAGCAGCTCCTTGATACGCTTCAGGAGCATATCTGTGCCGAACTTGTTCTTTGCGGAGATGGGCAGGATTTCCGCATTGGGCAGCAGGGAATGCCACTTCTCCACAATGTCATCCAATGTCTTCTGAATACTCTGACTACTCCGAGTATTCTGACTACTCTGAAGCTCATCAATCTTATTGATGAGCAGAATGACAGGAATCGTCATCTTCTGCACCTTCTCCAGAAAGTCCATGTTCTTCTCAGGGTTCTCCACGACATCCGTCACATAGAGCAACACATCCGCATCCTGCAATGCTGACTCAGAGAAAGCAAGCATCGACTCCTGTAACTTATAGTTGGGCTTCAGCACACCTGGTGTGTCGCTGAACACGATCTGCGTATCATCGGTATTCACGATACCCATGATGCGGTGCCGGGTGGTCTGCGCCTTGAACGTCGCAATCGAAATACGCTCACCAACCAACTGGTTCATGAGCGTACTTTTACCTACATTAGGATTTCCAACGATATTTACAAATCCTGCTTTATGAGTCATTTCTCACTTCTCATTATTCATTTCTTCGACTTGCGAAGCGACTTCGTCGATTACTCATTTGGCACTTGCGCCATCGTACGCCCATCGGTAGAAACTTGCGCCATGAACGAATCCGGCTCCGAAAGCAGTGAAAATCATATTATCACCTTTCTTCAACAGGTGCTCGTTCTCCCAAAGTGCCAACGGGATGGTGGCAGCAGAGGTGTTTCCGAAATGCTCGATATTCACCATCACCTGCTCCATCGGCAAGTCCAAGCGTTTTGCCACTGCCTCGATAATACGCATGTTCGCCTGATGAGGAACGACCCATTGGATATTATCCTTGTTCAGACCGTTGCGCTCAGCTATCAAGGCACAGTCGTCACTCATATTGGTCACCGCATAGCGGAATACGGTACGACCTTCTTGATAGAGGTAATGCAGACGATGGTCTACCGTGAAATGGCTGGGAGGACATACAGAACCACCCGCCTTCAGGTGAAGGAACGGGAGTCCCTTGCCGTCGGCACGGAAATAGGAATCCATCACACCGAGGTTCTCTTCCTCCGTACCCTCCACCAGCACTGCGGCTGCGCCGTCACCGAACAACGGACAGGTAGCACGGTCTTTGTAATCAACGACTGACGACATCTTGTCAGCACCAATCACGATAATCTTCTTATAGCGACCGCACTGAATCATCGAAGCGGCAACATCGAGCGTGTAGAGGAATCCACAGCATGCAGCCCAGAAGTCGAATGCGAAGGCATTCTTCAATCCCAGCTTGCCAAGCACGATGCTTGCTGTGGAGGGGAACTTATAATCAGCCGTCGAGGTGGTGACAATCACTGCATCAATAGTATCGGGATCGACACCCGTCTTCTGCATCAGCTGCTTTGCCGCCTTACGCGCCATATAGCTGGTGCCAAGACCTTCCTCGGTGAGGATGTGTCGCTCCTTGATACCTACACGAGTCATAATCCACTCGTCATTGGTGTCTACCATGCGCGACAGCTCCTCATTATTCAGGATATAGTCGGGCACGTAGCCGCCAACACCGGTGATTACCGCACTGATTTTTCCCATTACTCAGCTGCTTCGTCCATTACAATGGCAATCTTGCCACGATAGTAGCCACAGGTCGGGCATACAGTATGATATACATGATATGCGCCACAGTTAGGACATACTGCCAATGTGGGTGCTACTGCCTTGTCATGAGTACGACGCTTGAGTGTACGGGTCTTTGACTGTCTTCTTTTAGGATGTGCCATAATTCTATTACTTTTAATTTTTAAACTTTTAAATTCTTCAACTTCTCCCAGCGTGGGTCTATCTCCTTTGCCTCCTCTTTGCCTCTCAGGTCGGCACCGCTTAACTCTTGGAGTTTCTGCGTCATCACACTATTGCATTTTCCAGGTGCATGAACGTGCTTGATGGGTATGGCAAGTGCTATAAACTCATAGATGAGCCATGACGTGTCGAGTATTCCTTCGTTCTCGTCAACAATCACGACATCATCATCATCTGTGTTGGTCTCTGCCCCTAATTTAACCATCAGACGGTTGTCCGTCACGATAGGCTGCTCCATGTCATCAAGACAAAGGTCGCAAGGAACAATCACCATCCCCTCAGTATGAAACTGGAGTTCATAAAAGCCGGAAACCTTGCGTATAGACACCGACACATGCAACGCTCCATCATTCACTTCTGAGGCATTCAGAGCCTTGAAGAAACCACCATCCAAGTCAAACTCCAGACGTTGCTCGTCAGTCGTCATCCCCTTCAGGTCTATCTTGAAAGTCTCCAAACTACACATAATCGCACTTTTGGTCTGCAAAGTTACGAAATATTTACGAATAATGGATTGTCTATTACGATTTTTTTGCTTTTCCTTTGAAAATCAACCACTAACAGATGCGCATATTGCACACACAACCTTGTAAGTGTGCAATCTTAGCGTGGCATTTCAATACGGAAAGTGGTTCCCTTGCCAATCTCGGATGACTTGACGAAAATACGTCCTTTATGATATTCTTCCACGATTCGCTTTGCCAAGGACAAGCCAAGTCCCCACCCGCGCTTCTTCGTCGTAAAACCTGGCATGAAGACATTTTTGATGTCTTTCTTCTTGATGCCTTTACCCGTATCCTGAACTTCTACGATGACATTTTCTCCTTCTTCCCATAATGACAGGGTAATAATGCCCTCACCTTCCATGGCATCAACGGCATTCTTACAGAGGTTCTCGATGACCCACTCAAACAGGGAGGCGTTCATCTTCACAATGACATCTTTCTCTGGCATATTGCTTAACAGCTGCACCTTCTGTGAAGTACGCCGGTTCATGTATTCTATCACATGCTCCAACACTTCATTCATCGAGTCATTGACAGGCTCTGGCACCGACCCTATTTTCGAGAAACGCTCGGCAATACGCTCCAGACGCTTGACATCTTTATCCATCTCTGGCAGCAATTCATCGTCAGGATAACTCTCTTTGAGCATCTCCGTCCATGCCATCAGACTGGAAATGGGAGTTCCTAACTGATGTGCCGTCTCTTTAGATAATCCGACCCATACCTTGTTCTGCTCCGCACGCTTGGATGATAACAAGGCAAAGATGGCTACCACCACAAATATTAAAACGATGCCTAACTGGACATACGGCCAGGCGGCAAGCCGTTTCAGCATGACGGAATCACCATAACACACCAGTTGATAGTCTGTCGAGTCACCTATTTGTATCTTTATATAATGATCTGCGTCTTTCATCCGTTTCCCCATCCGCTCAACAAAGCGTATGGTATCGGCAGCATCCTTGGCTTGAATATCAATATTACGAAAGTCAGCGACATGACCTTTATTATCAAGAACGATAACAGGAATAGTACTGTTACCTTCCATCACACTAAGCACCAAGGAAAGATCGGTGTTCTCGTCTGCAGCGTTAAGGGTATGCAATGCTTGCGCCCATACTTCCATCTTCTTCCGCTCCTCATCGGAAAGGTCATGAACAAGGAAATGAGAAACCAACAACGAGGCGACAGCAATAATTACTGCCGCTATAACTAACAATATTTTGACTTGCCGGATTCTATCTGTCCATTGCATACAGATATAAAACGAAGAAGCCCCGAAGATATTGTATATCCTCAGGGCTTCATCAATGAAAAGTGGCGGCCTCCTACTCTCCCGCATTGCATTGCA
>OMWH01000028.1 GCA_900314755.1 uncultured Prevotellaceae bacterium
ATATGTTCAGCAACCATATAACATGCTTTAAAGCCTCTGGTTATCGGGGTTTGCGCCCTGTCATGTTATAAGGTTATATGTTTTTGCGAAATTCATAAATAATCAGTTACCGACTGAAGAGCATTCAGTTACCGACTGAAGCCCACTTTCCTACCGACTAAAGCCCACTTTCCTACCGACTAAAGCCTGTTTTCATTACGATTAACGCATCCATTTGACAGAGATATAGTTTATCATTCGTTCCGATACCTCCTAAGGGGGTACTCCGATATCTCCTATGGGTGACGCAAGGCATCCTTTAGGGGGTAAAGGAACTATCCCCAAGACCCTTAGGGATAATCCCCAAGCCCCACGAAGCCCGTACCTTCGACCAGATTAACACCTTAATTTACACCCTAAGAAAGCAAAATCCCCTGCAAATAGGCATTTGCAAGGGATTGTTTGTAGTCGATAGGGGAATCGAACCCCTATGCCAAGATTGAGAATCTTGTATCCTAACCATTAGATGAATCGACCAGCATATCAAAGATGCTCTCAAAGGAAATCCCCACGGTTGCGGAAGGAGGGGGATTCGAACCCCCGGTACGGGAACCCGTACGGCAGTTTAGCAAACTGCTGGTTTCAGCCACTCACCCATCCTTCCAGATGTCTCAGCGGGTGCAAAGGTAATGCTTTTATTTCACTCCTGCAAATTTTTCAGTGACTTTTTTATCATCATCTGTCATTTTGCTGAATGAGGAGCGGAATACGGGACTCGAACCCGCGACCCTCGGCTTGGGAAGCCAATGCTCTACCAACTGAGCTAATTCCGCCTCAACTTTGTTGAGTCGACATTTTCAGCTGCGCCTCAGCATAAAATAGTTTATGCGTCCGGCTTGCATAAAAACTCGCAAAAGCAAAAGAGCCAGAAGAACTCTGACTCCTTATGCACATTATGAGCCGATAGCCGGACTCGAACCGGCGACCCACGCATTACGAATGCGTTGCTCTACCAACTGAGCCATATCGGCAAACTCAAAGAACGCTCTTGCTCGAAAGCGGATGCAAAGACGGTGCAAATCGAATGCAGAGAGCTCGCTCTTATGCCGAGACGCAGCCCGTTTTCGCAATTTGACTGCAAAGATACTACAAAAATTCCGTTCAGCAAAATTTTTGACTATAATTTCATCACATTAATCCTTATCCTCCAGCAAAGCGGAGGTACGGACACGGCTCAGCGTCTCGGGAGTCATCTGCAGATAACTGGCGATATAGACCAACGGTGCACGGAGCACGAGCTGCGGACTGCGCTTCACGAGCTTGGCATAACGGTCCTGCGCCGACTCGAAGCGCAGCATGTCAGCATGGATCTGTGAGAAGATGAGTGACTCCTCCAATATCTTACGATAGAGCATCTGGATATTGACATTCTTGATAGCCTCACGCTCCAACGCCGCTTTGGGAAGGGCGTAGATAATGGTAGGCTCCAATGCCATCATCTGCAAATGGGTAGGCTCTTCCTTAAAGAGGCTCTCGATACACATGCAGATGGTGTTCTCGGTTGCCATATACTCGGTGAGCTCCTTACCGTTCTTAAAATAGAACTGGCGCACCAGACCCTTGACGACCCAATAGATATTACGGCATATATCACCCTCCTTCAGGATCAGCTCGCCCTTCTGGTACTTCAAAGGTACAAGGATACTCTCGAGCACATCCAGTTCGTCATGTGTCATCGTACTGTAGCGTCTTGCCAACTCACGTGCCACGTCCCGTGGTGTTAGTCCAAGTGTTGTCATGTTCGTATGGATTTTCAGTTTATCTTTTTTGTTTGTTTTAGTCTAACTTCAATACGGCGAGGAAGGCCTTCTGCGGCACTTCCACATTACCGATCTGTTTCATGCGTTTCTTACCCCGCTTTTGCTTCTCAAGTAGTTTGCGCTTACGGCTCACGTCACCGCCATAGCATTTTGCCGTCACGTCCTTGCGCACCTGCTTCACCGTCTCACGGGCGATGATCTTCGCACCGATGGCAGCCTGGATAGCGATGTCGAACTGCTGACGCGGAATCAGCTCCTTGAGTTTCTCGCACATCCTCCTGCCGAAGGTCACGGCATTGTCCTGATGGGTCAGTGTGGAGAGGGCATCCACCGACTCGCCATTCAGCAGGATGTCGAGTTTCGCCAACTTGGAGGGGCGGAAGCAGTCGACATGATAGTCGAAGGACGCATAGCCCTTGGAGATGGACTTCAGCTTGTCGTAGAAGTCAATCACTATCTCGCCCAGCGGCAGCATGAAGCGCAGTTCCACACGGTTGCCACTGACATACTGCTGGTCGATAAGCTCACCGCGCTTGTCCAGACAGAGTGTCATGATAGGACCGATATAGTCGGCGGCAGTGATGATGCTCGCCTTGATATAGGGTTCCTCGATATGGTCGATGAGTGTCAGGTCAGGAAGTCCGGAGGGGTTATGCACCTCTTTCACCCCACCCTGCTTGTCATAACACATATAGGTGACGTTAGGGACGGTGGTTATCACGTCCATGTCAAACTCACGGTCGAGACGCTCCTGCACAATTTCCATGTGAAGGAGACCGAGGAAACCGCAACGGAATCCGAATCCCAATGCCACGGAAGTCTCTGGCGTAAAGGTCAGTGAGGCATCATTCAGCTGCAACTTCTCCAACGACGCACGCAGGTTCTCGTAGTCGGTAGGATCGATGGGATAGACACCGGCGAACACCATGGGTTTCACCTCCTGGAAACCCTCGATTGCCTTGTCGCAAGGACGGGCAACCGTGGTGATGGTATCACCGACCTTCACCTCCTTGGAGTTCTTGATACCACTGATGATATAGCCCACATCACCTGTCCGCAGCTCCTGCCGGGGTATCATGTCCATCTTGAGGACACCGACCTCGTCGGCATCATACTCCATGCCCGTATTGAAGAACTTCACCTTCTCACCCTTGTGGATGGTGCCGTTCACAATCTTGAAGTAGGCGATGATGCCACGGAACGAGTTGAACACGGAGTCGAAAATCAAAGCCTGCAAAGGAGCTTCTGCGTCACCCTCCGGATGTGGGATGCGCTCCACGACGGCATCGAGAATCTGTTCCACGCCCTCACCCGTCTTGCCACTGGCACGGATGATGTCCTCCGGGTCACAGCCGATGAGGTCAACGATCTCGTCCTCCACCTCGTCGGGCATGGCACTGGGCATGTCTATCTTATTGATAACGGGGATAATCTCCAAGTCATGATCGATGGCGAGATAGAGGTTGGAGATGGTCTGTGCCTGTACTCCCTGGGTGGCATCCACCACCAGCAGGGCACCCTCACAAGCTGCGATGGAACGGCTGACCTCATAGGAGAAGTCGACATGTCCCGGGGTGTCAATCAGGTTCAGTATGTATTTCTCGCCCTTGTACATATACTCCATCTGGATGGCATGACTCTTGATGGTGATGCCACGCTCTTTCTCCAAATCCATGTCGTCAAGCATCTGACCTTCAGTCACCTGAATGGTTTTGGTATATTCAAGCATACGGTCAGCAAGCGTCGACTTTCCGTGGTCGATGTGAGCGATGATACAGAAGTTTCTGATATGTTCCATGAGTTCGTATATACAATCAAATGCAAAATTACGAAAAAAAATCGAGATACCTGCCTATCTATCCGATTTTATTTTAGTAATTTTGCAGAAATTACAAACAAGCAACCTTTGAAATGTTATGAGAAAGTGTTTATTCATTATCGTTGGAGCCCTGTTAATGGCAGCATGCCAGGAGTCGCTGGAACAGCGTTGTGCACGTGAGGCTAAGGAATATACGGAGAAGCACTGCCCTGCACCGATAGCCAAAGGTGTCACCGTAGACAGCATGAGTTTCGATATGGCGACTCACACCTTAACCTATTCATATACGCTGAATGGGGTGATTGACGACCCGGCGGTCATCAGCAGGAACAACCCCAGGGAGGGGATGCTGCAACAGCTGAAGAACGCTACGGCGATGAAGCCCTATAAAGATGCCGGCTATAACTTCCGCTATATCTACTACTCTACTAAGGATAAGGGGAGAAAACTTTTTGAGGCTTACTTCCAGGAAAAAGATTACCGTTAGAAGCACTAAGCTTCTAACGGTTGTTTCTTCAGTTCCTCCAATGCCCTGCATAACTGATCAGGACAACTGGTATTCTTCGTACCGCAACGGATACCGTTGACTTTCGAGATGACATCATCTATTTTCTGTCCACGCACCAACTGACTGATGCCCTGCAGGTTGCCATTGCAACCGCCCAGGAAGAACACCTGCTGGATGACATCGTTCTCATCACACGTCACGTCAATCATCTTCGAGCACGTCCCATGTGTCTCATACATGATATGCTTCGTTGCCATTACTCCTCAACAGCCTCTGGTTTCATATTCGTGTAGACCGTCTGGACATCGTCAAAGTCCTCCAGCTTCTCAACCATCTTGTCGATGGTCTCACGCTCCTCAGGAGTGACATCCTTCAAGTCGTTAGGAATACGGGTGAACTCAGCACCGGTCACCTCGAAGCCATTCTCCTCCAGATGTTTCTGGATAGCACCGAACGACTGGGGGTCACCATAGATGGTGATGCTGTTCTCTTCCTCGTCCTCGTCATACTCGTCCTCTACGCCATAGTCAATCAGGTCGAGGATCAGCTCATCCATATCCAGTCCGTCCTTCTTCTTGAAGGTGAACACTGCCTTATGGTCGAAAAGGAACGACAAGGAGCCCTGGGTACCTAAGTTGCCATTGAACTTGTTGAATACGGAACGTACGTCACCAACGGTACGGGTGGTGTTGTCGGTCAGTGTGTCGACGAAGATGGCAACACCATGAGGACCATATCCCTCGTAAGTCACCTCTTTATAGTCGCTCTGATCCTTACCCATGGCGTTCTTGATAGCACGCTCGATATTGTCCTTCGGCATGTTCTCACGCTTAGCGTTGGCGATGATAGCACGCAGCGCCGGGTTGTTCTCTGGTTCTGGACCACCTGCCTTCACGGCAATGGCAATCTGCTTACCGATTTTGGTAAATGTCTTGGCCATGTGGCCCCATCTCTTCAGCTTGGTAGCTTTACGATATTCAAATGCTCTTCCCATTGTATTTAATTCATAATTAATAATTCACAGTTCATAGTTAGCGGAGCTCAGCACCGAGTTTCTGCTTGAGGTTATTGATGAGTTTCTGCATGATAGCGTCAATCTGCTTGTCACCCATGGTCTTCTCGGTATCCTGCAGGATGAAGTTCACGGCATAGCTCTTCTTACCGGCAGGCAGGTTCTTACCCTCATAGACATCGAAGAGCTCTACTTTCTTCAGCAGTTTCTTCTCTGTCTGACGGGCAATCTCCTCAATCTGCGCAAACTCCACACTCTGATCAATGAGCAGGGCAAGGTCACGGCTCACGGCAGGATACTTGGCAATCTCGGTATAGAGCACCTTCTGGTTGCGGATGAGCTTCATCAATGCCGTCCAGTTCATCTCACAGTAATATACTGGTGAGTCGATATCGGCAGTCTTCAGCACTTTCTTGGTAAGAACACCCATCTCCAGCATCTTCTTACCGCCACGGTTCTCGATAGTGAGACCTGCGGAGAAGATGGTATTCTCAGACTTCTTACGTACCAGCATACCCTGTTGCACACCGATACGGGCAAGGATATTCTCCACGTAAGCACTCAACTCTGCGAAAGTGCTGTCCTCGTTAGCATGAGCCCAAGAGCCTTCGACACGCTTACCCGTCAGCCACAATCCGAGGTGGTATTCCTCCTTGTAGGCATTCATGGGGTTCTCGTCACTCTGTTTCTCGGGTGAGAAGAAATACACGTTGCCAAACTCAAAGAAACGGCAGTTGCCATTCTTACGCTTGACATTATGCTCGATGCTCTCCAGACCACCATAAAGCAGGGTCTGACGCATCACGTTCAGGTCGGTAGACAAGGGGTTCATGACACGAACAAGGGTTTCGTCCTCACCATAGTAGGCTCCCTTGGTCAACGAGTTATTCAGTATCTCATTGAAGCCCTCACCCACTAACTGCTCAGAGACAAGGTTGGCAAGCTTATGCTTCTGGTCTTCCTCTCCCTTGATAACCAATGATGATTTCAGCTGGGTGGGTATCTCCACATTATTATATCCGTAGATGCGGAGGATATCCTCTACGACATCACAAGGACGCTGCACGTCAACACGGTAGGCAGGAACCTGGATGGTCAGTCCTTCGGCATCCTCTTTCAGAATCTTCATCTCCAGTGACTGGCAGATATTCTTGATGTTCTCCACACCAATCTCCTTACCTATCAGGCTGTGCACATAGTCGTACTTCAGTTCTACAACAGGGTCTTCTATCTTCTCAGGATAAACATCTTTGATATCCATGGACACCTTGCCGCCTGCCAACTGCTGACAGAGGATAGCGGCATACTTCAACGCCTCGATGGTGCCGTTAGGGTCAATACCGCGCTCAAAACGGAAGGACGCATCGGTAGACAGCCCATGACGACGAGCTGACTTACGTATCCATGTGGGATGGAAATACGCACTCTCCAACACCACATTCTTGGTAGTCTCGTAGGTACCACTGCCCTTTCCACCAAACACACCTGCTATACACATCGGCTCCTCGGCATTGCAGATGGCAAGGTCACGGTCTGAGAGTTTATGCTCCACACCATCCAATGTCTGGAAGGGGGTACCCTCCGGCATGGTCTTCACCACAATCTGATGTCCCTTCACCATGTCTGCGTCAAAACAGTGCAGGGGCTGACCGAGTGCCATCATCACATAGTTGGTGATGTCGACAATATTATTAATAGGACGCAGTCCGATAGTCGTCAACTTATTCTTTAACCACTCAGGGCTTTCCTTCACGTCACATCCGGTAACACTGACACAGGCATAACGCTTACAAGCCTCGGTGTTCTCAATCTTCACCTCAACAGGCAGGTCATGGTTATCAACCTTAAAGTCAGCAACAGATGGCTTATGGGTGGCTGTCTGGTAACCATTCTGCTTCAACCAGGCATAGAGGTCGCGGGCAACACCCCAGTGACTCAGTGCATCAGCACGGTTTGCCGTAATGTCCACCTCGATGAGCCAGTCGCTCTCCAAATGATAATATTCTGCGGCAGGCTGACCAACAGGAGCATCCTCAGGCAATACGATGATACCAGAGTGGTCGGTACCAATACCGATCTCGTCCTCTGCACATATCATACCACAGGAATCCACGCCACGCAGCTTGGATTTCTTGATGACGAACTCCTTGTCTCCGTCATACAGCACGCAGCCTAAGTCGGCAACAATCACCTTCTGACCAGCAGCGACATTCGGAGCACCACACACAATCTGTGACGGCTCACCCTTACCCAGGTCAACGGTCGTCACATGAAGATGGTCGGAATTAGGGTGCATCTCACATGTCAGCACCTTACCCACATACAATCCTTTCAGTCCTCCTTTGATACTCTGTACTTCCTCGAGTGCGTCAACTTCCAGACCAGTAGATGTCAAAGCATCACACACCTGCTGTGGCGTGAGGTCAAAGTCCACGTACTCCTTCAACCATTTATAAGATATATTCATTGCAATGATGTAATTTTTTCGAATCGGGCACAAAGGTACGAAAAATCGGGCAAAGCACAAAGCATTTGCCCGATTTTCTTATACCTTATTATATATATACTACTTTAGAAGAACAGGTAGCGGTTGTCTACTACATTAGCCTTCAGATATAGCTCATTCATAAAACGACCTGCTGCCTGAAGTGCACGCTGCTTTAACTGCTCCTGCTGGGTCTTAGCATCGAACTTAGCACCTTCACGCTGTTTCTTTGCAAGCACCTTGAAGAGGAAAGCACCGCCATTACCCTTGATAGGAGCAGCACTGAACTGACCTGCCTTAGCTGCGGCAACAGCACCACTCAAAGCTGGCTCGCTGGTACCTGTAGCTTGTACAAAAACAGGAGCAGAGAAAGTGATCTGACGAACACTGTCAATCTTTGCGCCTTTCTGCTTAGCTGCATCAAGACTGTTTACGCCCTTCAGCATCTCGGCTGCTTTCGCGAACTTCTTATCGCGGATAACCTCCTGCTTCACCTGATCCTCAACACTGGCGAGATCACGATATCCTTCCTTATTTACCTTAGTAAGGGCAATAACCATCAAGTGATCATTGTTACCACACTCATAGAGTGGAGAGACATCTCCTGCCTTGGCATCGAAAATCCATTTCATTGCCTCACGAGTAGAACGCAGACCTGCCACATTATGCTCGGAATTATAGAGGTCTTTACGCTCCTGAACCTTGAAGCCAAACTTCTGGGCATTCTTCTCCAGACCTTCCAGTGTCTTATTCTCACTGACATACTGGCTGAACTTATTGTAAGCCTGCGAATAGGTGTCTTTCGAGAAGTCGATGGTATGCTTGATAACGGCAGCATCATACTTCGTTACCATTGCTTTGCGACTCAATACCTGCACGATGATGTTGCCCTGTGAGAACTCTACGTTCTTCAACTCATTAGGAGACAATGTTATGAGAGCTGTGAGATAAGCCTTTGAGTCGGCATCAATAGAAGGAGCATTCTCGTACATGGAAGATGTCAGCCACTGCTTAGAACCATCCTGACCATACTTCTTGGCAATAGCCTCGAAATCTGCACCACCCTTCAGAGCGGTATAGATACTGTCTGCTGTCTTATGAGCAGCCTCTGCAGTTTCACCTCCTACCTGTATCTGGCGATACTCCACTGAGTCTGGTGCCTCCACCTTGCTGATCAGTTTCACAACATTGACCGTATTGTCATAAGCTGTCTCAAAAGGAGCGCTAACCTGTCCTACCTGCATGGAGTCAAGCTTAGTAGCGATGTCTGGTGCAAAAGCACGCTTAGTAGCGGCAATACCGGTATAGGAAATCTGAGACTGTGCCTTACGAACCACCTCGGCAGGCGCTGCCCCACTCTCCAACTTCTGACGGGCATCATTGATGGTTTTCATCAGTGCGGCACGGTCAGAGGCAGAAGCGACTACCTGAAAATCTACATATTTGATATCACGGCTCTCCACATACTGCTTAAACATCTCTTTCTCTGAGTCGTACTTTGCCTTTAAATCAGACTCACTAACCTCAACATCACTATCCTTGATAGCTGAATAAGGTAATGTTGCAAGTTGAATGTCGCTCTCTTGGTTCTGAGCGTCAAAAGCCATTTTAGCAGAAACAGGGTTTGAAATCAGACACTCTGAAAGAAGTGCTTGATATTTCATGCCCAATGTGTTCTGACGGAGCTGCTTCTCAATAAACTTCCAATAATCGTAAATCTGCTTATACTGTTCAGCTGCCTGAGCCTGTTGGGGCTGTTCCTGCATCTTCTTGTAATCGGCAAGGAACTTGGTGAGCTGTGTGACATCAAAACGACCTGTCTGTTGGTTTACAAACGGTGTCTGCATCAACATGGGATTCGTTCCAGTCTTCAAGATATTCTGAAGTTCCTCGTCTGTAACTGTAAGACCAAGTTTCTCTGCCTCAGCTTCCATAATGGTATTATTGACAAACTGCTGCCATACCTGATCCTTCACTTGATTCAACTCCTCTTCTGAGAGATTGTCACGACCTTGAGTCATTTTAATTACTGACTGGTACTCATCAACCAGTGACTGAAAATCCTGTACAGAGATTTTCTTACCTAACACTTCGCCGACCTGCTGGCGCTTCTCGTTGCTTGTAGCCTCACAAGAGCGGAACATTTCCTCGGCAATGAATGCGAACAGGGCGAGACCGATCACTGTAGCGAGAACGGGACCCCAGCTTCTAATTTTTCCAATTGCTGCCATTTTAGCTTTTTATTTTAATGTTTTATTCTTTACCCTTTTGGCTTAAGTTATTTACCCGATAAACGGGAAATGCTCAATTTTCAAATTCAGCCGACAAAATTACAAAAATTATATCAAACGGCGAAAGATAAAAGGAAAAATTTACTTTATCCCGTCACTTTTAACCGTACCAGCTCTATTTTTGTCATTGTATTTTTGATAATCTTGAACTCAAAATGACCAATCTTGACAACTTCATTGAGTTTAGGAAAACTTTGATACTCATGCAGAATAAGTCCTCCCACTGTCATATATTCATCACTCTCTGGCAGGTCAATTCCAAACATCTCGTTGACTTTCTCTATCTCAAGACGGGCAGAGAGCATGTATTCGCCTTCTCCTAATTCACGTGCCACATATTTGGTATTGTCATGCTCATCCTCGATATCGCCAAAAATCTCCTCAACGATATCCTCTAAAGACACCAGCCCACTGGTACCACCAAACTCATCAATCACGACAGCAAGTGACTTTTTCTGTTGCAGGAAAGTATGCATTAACTTACTGGCTGCCATCGTCTCCGGGACGTAAGGCATCTCTCTGACCAGTTGAACATTCAGCATAGAGCGTTGAGTATTATCTGTCTTCAAGCGGAAGAGGTCAGAAGAGTGGACATAACCAATGACATGGTCAATATCATCACGATAGACGACGATTTTGGAATGTCCGCTTTCAACAAAACGGTTCTGCAACTGCTCCATCGTACAGTCTTCTATATCTACAGCCTCTATCTCTGTACGGGGAACCATGCAGTCACGAACCTTTGTATCAGAAAAATCAAGAGCATTGTGGAATATCTTCACCTCATCCTCAATATCGTCCTCATTCTCGGCATTATCGATACTTGACTGCACTAGATAATCAAGATCAACCTTAGAGAATTCCTTGTCTTGCACTTCTTTGGGAATCTTGACACCAAATATACGCATTAGTCCACGGGAAAGTTGGGTGGCAAAACGGGAGATTGGATACAGGACAACATAACATATCCATGCAGGGATAGCAAAAAACGTCAGCATGGTATTAGGACTTGCCTTAAATATTGTTTTGGGCAAGAACTCACCCGTAAAAAGCACGACCACGGTGGACAGCAGGGTATCGGCTGTCACTCGCAACCCGTCACTCATTCCACTGAAAAGCGTAGCGTCAAATATACGAGCAAAAAGGATTCCGTAGATGACCAAAGCAATATTATTGCCTACCAGCATGGTACTCACAAAATTATTAGGATGCTGGTAAAAATAAGATATGGCACGTTGTGACAAGCCGTTCTTCTCACGGTCCATTTCAGCGCGGAGACGATTACTTGATACAAAAGCAATTTCCATCCCAGAGAAGAAAGCAGAGAAGATCATCGTAACGATAAGACCAATAATCAGATTTGTCATGGCTGTATTGATTTTGTAGTTGCTTTATGTCTCACAGCTGCTGGACGAATGACTTTTTCCAATTTTGCAGTATCTGTCTGTGTCTTATTTGGTTCCTTTGTCGGCTCTTCCTCCTCTGGCTCCAAGTCTTCTGATTGGAAAGAACCTACACTATTGGTTACCTCATAATGCCGCATATGCTCGTCACTACGGAAGTAAGTTCCTTCTAACTCACGTTCTGGAGTAACAACACGAGAATACTTATGTGAATAAAACTCATGTTTGATACCATCCCAAAACAGTTCCTCACTTCGGAATACCAATCCGTTGACATTACGAATGCGCACCCTGCCACGGAGCTCCCAGAGTTTTATTTGGTCATAATACCATGCCGTATCAGCAAAGATATATCCCTCGATATGGAACTTATCATCAAACTGCTCCAAGAAGATACCACGCTCAAAAGTCCAGCGTGAGGGTTGCTTAATAGTATTCACATCCCAACGTTCTGTCACAATCCGATATTTAATAACACCCGAGTCTGATATCAAAGTATTGACCCCATATGTCGTCATCATTGATACGGAGTCACGTTCATGAATAGCCGGTGCCGTATGTTCCCGTGGCTGTTCACACGAAGCAAACATGACAAACACCAGAAAGGTTACAAGAATACTTAGTCGACTTTCCATTTAGCAAACCAGCGTTCATTGAAGGTCAAGCCAATCGTGACACGGAAAGAATTCTCGGTCACAAGATTTTTCGCAGACAGATTAGCCCACTGGAAACTGATATTCAGTACTGAGCGGTTATTCCATGAGTTAACCAATGGGATACCAAAACCGGCACTCACCGTTAACTCCTTAGGACCATCCTGCCCGTTAATTTTATAATAAGGTGTCGCATAAGAAGCACCAATACGATACTGCACACGATTCAAGAATCGACGACTCATACGGTTTGGAAGCCATTCGGCACCTACTGTTACCTTATGACGATCCTTATAATAGTTATTTACCAACTCGTAATTGTTCGTGTTCTCATTAACAACCGGGAAAGACTCTGCTCCCCAACGCATCAACTGATAATCGGCACCAAAAAACAGAGATTTATTACGGCTATATACTATACCCGCACCAATTGTCATTGGTATAGACAATCCATTATGGACAGTATCTACAGAAGCACTCATCACACCTGTCTGACCATCAAGTGTCATCACGGTCAAGGAAGGATCTGATCCCAGTTTATGACCTAATCCAAAAGTAGCACCAAAGGTCAATTCGTCAGTTTTTGTCAAAGAATGACGATATTGCACACCCAAATCCAATTTATAGCTGCTGACATCAGCATCATAGGTCTTAGACAATGTCTTGACGGCATCATCATTACTTAAAACTGTAATGTCCTTTTTATAACTTCCCCAGAAATATGAAATATTGGCACCCAGTGAGAATCCCTTAAAGAATTCATATCCAAGACCCAGATAAGCTTGACGAAGACCACCCTCACCAGAGAATTGCATGGTAGAAGTTGTTGAAGAACTGCCAATTTGTTGCGTAGTGGAATAAGAATACCCTACATTAGTATAAGGTACCAAACCAAAACTGGCACCGAATTTCGGAAAGATACGGAACAATGCCGTAACATACTCAAAATTAGCTGTTTTAGCATTAACCTTTGCACCACCTTCCTTAAAATTAGTAATCTGTCCAGACACACCGACATCAAAAATCATACTCAAAGAGTCTACAGCCGAATAAGAGGCAGGGTTCTGCATGTTCACTTGGTTTCCGCTACGAAAACCTTGAAACAAACCACTCATACCTCGATTAAAGCCTTGTGACTGATCTGAAAGAATGCCCAGTCCATACTGACTATATGGTGATTTCGTACCACTCTGGGCTGCAATCGACAAGGTGCCGAAGCCCAACAAAATGCTACCTAAGAAGAATCTTTTCATGAACTTTTTAATTTAATCATTCGATTTCGGGTTGCAAAATTATTGAAAAAAAACGAAATAATCGAACGTTAAGTGGAAAATATAGGTTAATTTTGCATCGTGAAACATTTAAAAAAGATTTTTAATGCTCTGAAAGGTGGCTGTCTATGCCTCCTCTTTCTCTCTTCTGCACCCGTTGCAGCGCAATCTGACTCTTTACGGATGGACTCTGTGGAGATTAGTCTGCTTACCTGTCAACCACACGACGAGATATATAGTCTGTACGGACATACCGCCATCCGCTACCATGACATGCGAAAAGGAGGACTCGATATAGCTTTCAACTATGGAGTCTTCGATTTCCGCAAACCACTATTTGCACTGCGTTTTGTATTCGGCATTACTGATTATGAATTAGGAGCCTATCCATACCGGCTCTTCCAAGAGGAATATCGCCGTTTCGGCAGTATGGTGACAGAGCAGGTACTCAACCTGACAGATGAAGAGAAGCTTATCCTCCAACAGGCACTTGCTGTGAATATGCAGGATGAGAACCGTATCTACCGATATAATTATTTCTATCATAATTGTACGACGAAGGCCCGGGACATTATTGAACAGAGCATTCGGGGAAAAGTGGAGTACGATAAACGGGACGACTATACCCCATCCTATCGGGACATGGTGCATGAGATGACTAAGGACAACCCATGGGCTGCTTTTGGTAATGACCTGCTGTTAGGTATTCTTGCCGACCAGAAGACTAATAGGGAGCAACAGGAGTTCCTGCCTTATAATCTGATGTACGACTTTGACCATGCGAGTATCTATATGAACGGAGAATTCCGTCCATTAGTTAAAGACCGCAGGATCAGCGTTCCTGCCGGTGTGCAGATCCGCAAGCAAGGATTTCCCCTGCGACCACTGACATGCTTCCTCATTCTTTCAGGGATAGGACTCGCCATCTTCCTTTGGGAATGGAAGAGACGCCGTATCTTTATAGTCTGGGAGGTTCTGTTGATGGTGATAACGGGAACGATGGGTATTGTACTTTTCCTGATGCTCTTCTCCCAACATCCAACAGTAAATCTGAATCTCCAGATTATCCTGCTTAACCCACTACCATGGTTCTTCCTTTGGAAAGTCATACGAGGTAAGCAAACACGCTACTGGCAGATAACAGCAGTATTATGTGTCCTGTTCCTCCTTGGCAGTCTGTTCCAGAGTTATGCGGAAGGTATCATCTGTCTGGCATTATGTTTGCTGTTACAAAGTATACTCCATATCAAATGTCTTGATAATAAATGAGAAACAGATATATCTATATCACGCTGTTGTCGATTTTAGGTTTCAATGCCGAGACCTATGCACAGGTTGTTGTGCAAGCACCAAGACTGGTAGTCAGTATCACTATCGACCAATTGCGTACAGATTATCTGGAAACCTATGCGCCACTGTATAGTAACGATGGACTAAAGCGCTTACTGACAGATGGAAAGGTTTTTATCAATGGAGCATATAACTTCACACCTGTCGACCGCGCCTCAGCTATCGCTTCCCTACATACTGGCACTGTACCCTATTATAACGGTATTACGGCTGAGGAATGGCTTGACAAGCAGACCCTTCGTCCACAGAATTGTGTAAGAGACCAGCAAATAGGCTATTCCCCTCAATTCTTAGGAACCTCAACCATCAGTGATGAGTTAAAGATGGCAACCAACGGGGTAGCCAAGGTTTTTTCATTTGCCCCCACAGCAGATGCTGCCATTCTGTCAGCAGGTCATGCTGCTGATGGTGCCGCATGGGTCAGCAACGGGAAATGGGCTACAACGACATACTATCGCCCCATTAACCAATGGTTAAGTGGTTATACACGACTTTTTCTTCCAGGAACTGATGTTAACAAGGCGGTAACAGATGCCGCTCTAAAATGTCTGGAGCAGGCTGGTGTTGGCAATGATGACAAGACTGACCTTTTAAGTCTGACCTATGAGGCAGGACGGCAAATGGAGTCGTATGTGGAGTTAGACCGCCAAATGGCACTACTCCTCAACGGCATAGAGCGTCAGATTGCCCGTGACCGTGTCTTATTCGTCATCACAGGGACAAGCAGTCGAGAGGAAGAGGAGGAAAGTAATCAGGAACGTTACCGCATTCCGACAGGTACGTTCTATATCAACCGCACAGCCAACCTGCTTAACATGTATTTAGGGGCCATCTTCGGTTCTGCAAAATACGTGGAGTTCTGCCATAAGAACCACATCTATTTCAACCACCAGCTGTTACGCCAGAAGAATATCCATTTAGGAGAGATATGCAGTCGTTCCCAAGAGTTCCTGCTGCAACTGTCAGGGGTTCGTAACGTATACACTGCCAATCAGTTACTGACAAGCGACAGCTATTTACTTGAAAGCATACGCAATGGCTTTAACGTGGAGAAATGCGGTGACCTCATCATTGACATCGCACCTGGTTGGAAACTGATTAACGAAGACACATTAGAAAAGTCCATTTCCCGGTCGGCACATGTTCCCTTCCCTATCATTATCTATGGAGCAGGAACAAAAGCAGAGCGTATCCAGACCCCTGTCACTGTCGACCGCATAGCACCAGCTGTTGCTCGTGCTATCCGCATCCGAGCTCCGAATGCTTGTTCTTCTGAGCCACTTTTTTAATATTTAAAGGTAAAAAAGTAAAAAGGCTGGCAAAAGTACGGAAATTAATTCGTACCTTTGCATCCGTTTATATTTAATAAGGTAAAACAAAAAAGATAAGATATGAATTTAACCAAGATTTTAACATCGTTATTCGGCAACAAGTCTACCCGTGACATGAAACTGATTCAGCCACTGGTGGAGAAAGTGAAAGCCGCCTACCCTGAGATTCAGAAGCTTGACAACGACCAGTTACGCCAACGCACCAAGGATATCCAACGTCATGTGCAGGAATCTGCCAAGACGCAGAAAGACGAGATTGAGCGTTTAAAAGCAACGATTGAGGACACGCCCATCGATGAGCGTTCTGAAATCTTTAACCAGATAGACAAATTAGAGAAAGAAGCACTGGAGATTTACGAGGATGCCCTCAACGAGGTGATGCCCGAGGTCTTCAGCATCGTTAAGGAGACGGCACGCCGCTTCGCTGAGAACGAGGAGACCGTTGTGACAGCAACGGATTTCGACCGTGAGTTGGCAGCTGACCCTAAGAAAGACTTCATCACCATTGACGGTGACAAGGCAATATACCACAACCACTGGACAGCAGGTGGTAACGACCTTAAATGGGAGATGGTACACTATGACGTACAGCTCTTCGGTGGTGTTGTACTGCATCAAGGTAAGATTGCCGAGATGGCTACTGGTGAGGGTAAGACCCTCGTCGCCACCCTCCCGGTATTCCTCAATGCGCTGACAGGAAACGGTGTGCATGTCGTGACCGTCAACGACTACCTCGCCAAGCGTGACTCTGAGTGGATGGGACCGCTTTATATGTTCCATGGGCTGTCTGTTGACTGCATCGACAAGCACCAACCAAACTCTGAGGCTCGTCGTAAGGCATACCAGTGTGACATTACCTTCGGAACGAATAACGAGTTCGGTTTCGACTACCTTCGTGACAATATGGCAATCTCACCACAAGACCTTGTACAGCGTGCCCATAACTACGCTATCGTCGACGAGGTTGACTCCGTGTTGATTGACGATGCCCGTACACCGCTGATCATCTCCGGTCCTGTACCCAAAGGCGACGACCAGATGTTTGAGGAGTACCAGCCGCTGGTGGAGAAGCTCGTAGGCGTACAGCGTCAACTTGCCACCCAGTATCTCGCAGAGGCAAAGCAGAAAATTGCCGAGGGACGTGAGAAGAACGACAAGAAACTGGAAGAGGAAGGTTTCCTCGCCCTTTTCCGCTCTCATAAGTCACTGCCCAAGAACAAGCCCCTTATCAAGTTCCTTTCTGAGGAGGGCATTAAGTCAGGGATGCAGAACACCGAGAATATGTACATGGAGAACAACAACCGCCGTATGCCGGAGGCTGTGGAGCCCCTGTACTTCGTGGTTGATGAGAAGCTGAACTCCTGCGACCTCACTGATAAGGGTACGGCATGGCTTGCCAAACAGGTGAATGATGCCGAGCTCTTCGTGCTACCTGACATCACCAGTCAGCTCTCTGCCTTGGAGGCTGACACCTCTATCTCTGACGAGGAGCGTCTGAACAAGAAAGACGAGATGCTCAACCACTATGCCGTGCAGTCGGAGCGTGTGCATACCCTCCAGCAGTTGCTGAAGGCATATACCATGTTTAACAAAGACGATGAGTATGTTGTCATCGACGGCGAAGTGAAGATTGTCGATGAGCAGACGGGTCGTATCATGGAGGGTCGCCGATGGTCTGATGGTCTGCACCAGGCTGTCGAGGCGAAGGAGCATGTAAAGGTGGAGGCTGCTACACAGACCTTTGCCACTATCACCCTGCAGAACTATTTCCGTATGTACCACAAGCTTGCCGGTATGACGGGTACCGCATCTACAGAGGCTGGTGAGTTCTGGGACATCTATAAGCTCGATGTGGTGGAGATACCCACCAACAAACCCGTTATCCGTGATGATATGGATGACCGCGTCTATAAGACTGCCCGTGAGAAATACCGTGCTGTTATCGAGGAGGTGGTTCGTCTGCGTAAGGCAGGACGCCCGACCCTGATTGGTACGACCTCCGTAGAGATATCCGAGCTGCTAAGCCGTATGCTCGATATGTATGTCAATCCTGAGACGGGCAAGCGTGAGGGAATCCCTCATCAGGTGCTGAATGCCAAGTTACACCAGAAGGAGGCTGACATTGTGGCTCTCGCCGGTCAGTCGACCAACGGACTAGGTGCCGTGACGATAGCTACTAACATGGCTGGTCGTGGTACCGATATCAAGCTGTCACCTGAGGTGAAGGCTGCCGGTGGTCTTGCCATCATCGGCACGGAGCGTCATGAGTCTCGTCGTGTGGACCGCCAGTTACGTGGTCGTGCCGGTCGTCAGGGTGACCCGGGTAGCTCTCTGTTCTTCGTATCCCTGGAGGATAAGCTGATGCGTCTGTTCGGCTCTGAGCGTATCGCCAATGTCATGGACCGTCTTGGTTTCAAGGAGGGTGAGATGATTGAGAGTCCGATGATCAGCAAACAGATTGAGCGTGCCCAGAAAAAGGTTGAGGAGAATAACTTTGGTATCCGTAAGCGTCTGTTGGAATATGATGACGTGATGAACAAACAGCGTACTGTCATCTATGAGAAGCGCCGCCATGCCCTGATGGGTGAGCGTATCGGTATGGATATCTCCAATATGATGTGGGACCGTGTGGTGAACATCATCGAGAATAATGACTTCGAGGGTTGTAAGGAGGAGTTCCTGCATATCTTTGCCATGGAGGTTCCTTTCACCAACGAACAGTTCCTGAACGAGCAGCGTGAGCAATTAGAGGAGGATGCCTTCCAGAAGGTAATGGAGACCTTCAACCGCAAGACGGAGCACATCCGTGAGGTTGCCAAACCTATCATCACCCAGGTATATGAGACCCAGGGACAGATGTATGAGCGTATCATGGTACCCCTGACGGATGGTCGTAAGATGTATAACATCCCCTGTAACCTGAAGGAGGCTTATGATACAGAGAGTAAGTCTATTGTCAAGGAGTTTGAGAAGCAGATGCTGCTGCATATCATCGACGAGTCATGGAAGGAGAACCTCCGCGCACTTGATGAGTTGCGCCATTCCGTACAGAATGCCAGCTATGAGCAGAAAGACCCGCTGCTGATCTTCAAACTGGAGAGTGCCAAGGTTTGGGACACGATGATCAACGAGATGAACAACCGCATCGTCTCCATCCTCATGCGTGGTGCTATTCCTGAGATGCAGAACGTGCAGGAGGCTGCCCCTGAGCAGCGTACCCAGCGCAACCAGTATACCGAGAGCAAGCAGAACCTGTCAGAAGAACAGATGCACGACCCCAATCAGGCTGCCGCAGCTGCTCATGACACTCGTGCCCAGCAGCCCCGCACTCCGATTATCAAGGATAAGCTCCCTGGACGTAACGACCCATGCCCCTGTGGCTCTGGCAAGAAGTTCAAGCAATGTCACGGACGTGGAATCGTATAAATGGGGATTTAGTAATTAGGAATTATGATTACTATCAATCATCTCAAGAAACAGTTCGGTGACACTGTTGCCTGCGATATCGAGCAGTTTACCATCAATGACGGTGACATCCTCGGTCTCGTAGGCAACAATGGAGCCGGCAAGACAACCCTCTTCCGCCTTTTACTTGACTTGCTGAAGGCGGATGAGGGTTCTGTTGCCATCAATGCCATCAATCCTGCCGAGTCGGAGGAATGGAAGCAACAGGTGGGTGCCTATATCGACGAGGGATTCCTCATTGACTTCCTCACCCCTGAGGAGTATTTCAGCTTCCTCGGCAAGATCTCGGGTATGACGCAACAGCAGGTCGACGAGCGGCTGAAGGACTTCGAGCAGTTTGCCGCCGGTGAGGTCTTCGGACAGAAGAAGCTCATCCGCAACCTATCCGCAGGTAATAAGCAGAAGGTGGGTATTATCTCTGCCCTCTTCCGCCGTCCGCAAACAGTGATCCTTGACGAGCCGTTTAACTTCCTCGACCCGTCGAGCCAACTCACCCTCAAGCATGTCCTTACTGACTATGCCCACGAGACGGGTGCCACGCTGCTTATCTCCAGTCATAACCTGCAGCACACCGTTGATATCTCAACCCGCATTGCCCTTCTTGAGCATGGGGTCGTCATCCGTGACTTGCCTAATAGTGAGGGCAGTGCCGCCAAAGAACTCGACACTTATTTTGGAGGATAAGACATAAAGCGAGAATAACGAAACTTCTTGACAAAACCGCAGACCCTCTAAGGGTAAACAATATCGCCGAGCACATCGCATAGGATGGCTCGGCGGTATTGTAACAGAACTGAATGTATCAATCTTATCCTCCAAAGTTATCGTACATGATGCTCTCTGGCTCTACACCGAGTGAGTCTAACATGGAGACGACAGCCTTCGACATCGGACCAGGACCACACATGTAATACTCGATATCCTCTGGAGCCTCGTGGTCTTTCAGGTAGGTGTTGAGCATCACCTGATGGACGAAGCCCGGGGTGTACTTCACACCAGCAGCGTCGGCTGCGGGGTCGGGACGGTCGAGGGCGAGGTGGAAGTGGAAATTAGGATACTCCTTCTCCAAGCCCAGGAAGTCATCGAGATAGAACACCTCGTTGAGGGCACGGGCACCATAGAAATAGTGCATCTCACGATCGGTAGTATGCAGTGTCTTCGTCATGTGCATAATCTGAGCACGCAACGGAGCCATACCGGCGCCACCACCTACCCATATCATCTCCTTCTTAGAGTCGAAGTGTGGATGGAAATCACCGAACGGTCCAGACATGATGACCTTGTCGCCGGGCTTCAAAGAGAAGATATACGACGAGGCGATACCCGGATTGACATCCATGAAGCCTGAGCGGTCGGGCTTGAACGGAGGCGTAGCGATACGTACCGTCAGCATGAAGACATCACCCTCGGCAGGATAGTTTGCCATGGAGTAGGCACGGATGGTGGGCTCGGGGTTCTTACACTTGAGGTCGAACATCTTGAACTTCTCCCATGAGGGCACATACTCCGGTGTGATCAGGTCACGGTCGTAGTCGTTGTAGTCGATGCAGTCGAAAGCGGGAATCTTGATCTGTGCGTAAGAGCCCGGCAGGAAGTCCATGTGCTCACCGGCAGGCAGCTGCACCTTGAACTCCTTGATGAACGTGGCAACGTTCTTGTTGGAGATAACGGTACACTCGTATTCCTTGACACCGAGGATGCTCTCGTCGACATGAATTTTCAAATCACCCTTAACCTTACACTGACAACCCAAACGCCAGCCATTCTTGATCTCCTTACGGGTGAAATGTGGTTTCTCAGAGTCGAGGATCTCACCCCCACCCTCAAGAACCTGGACCTTACACTGTCCGCAGGAAGCCTTACCACCACAGGCAGAAGGCAGAAACACACCATTCTCGTTGAGGGTCGACATCAGACTGTTACCCTGTGCCACAGAAATGGTACGGTCGCCATTAATCTCAATATTCACGTTACCTGAGGGGGAGAGATATTTCTTCGCTACCAGCAGGATAACGACCAACAGGAGTATGACAATGAGGAAAACTCCTATACTATATGCTATAAACTGTCCCATAACGCTTTAGATATTTAGTCCGCTGAAACACATCATAGCCATCGCCATGAGTCCTACGGTGATAAACACAATGCCAAGACCCTGCAGGGGTTTGGGCACATCAGAATACTGCATCTTCTCACGGATGGCACCGAGAGCAACAATTGCCAAGGTCCAGCCTATACCGGAACCGAAGCCATAGACAACGGCATCCCAGATACTGGTAATAGCCTGAGAGTTGTCCGGCTCCATGAGGATGCGCTGCTGCATGAACAACGAAGCACCCATAATGGCACAGTTAACGGCTATCAACGGCAAGAAGATACCCAGTGCGGCATAGAGTGACGGAGAATACTTCTCTACGGTCATCTCCACGAGTTGCACCATACCAGCGATGACGGCAATGAAAAGGATGAACGACAGATAGCTGAGGTCAACACCCTCCACCAAACAGTCAGGACCAAGTACCTTGGTTTGCAGCAGATAGTTAACGGGAACGGTCACGGTGAGCACGAAAGTCACGGCGAGACCCAGTCCCATAGATGTTTTCACTGTCTTCGATACGGCAAGATAAGAACACATGCCGAGGAAGAAAGCGAAAATCATATTGTCCACAAAGATGGACCTGAATAATAGACTTATTGCGTGTTCCATATCTTATTTCTCTTTATAAAAGTAAGCACGATGAATCCAAATCACACAACCTACGAGGATCAATGCCATAGCAGGCATCGTCATCATACCATTGTTGACATAGCCGAAGTCGTAGCAGGCATCGGGAATAATCTGGAATCCCAACAAAGAGCCACGACCGAAGAATTCACGGAAGGCGCCGACAATCACAAGAATCATTGCGTATCCAAGACCGTTTCCTACACCATCGAGGAAAGAGGGCCAGGGCTTGTTCATCATCGCGAAAGCCTCCAACCGTCCCATCAGGATACAGTTGGTGATAATCAGACCGACATACACGCTCAGCTGAACACTCACGTCATAGGCGAAAGCCTTCAGGATCTGAGAGACAATAGTCACAAGAGCAGCGACAACCACCAATTGCACCACAATACGGATACGATTAGGAATGGTGTTGCGGATAATGGAGATAATCACATTCGAGAAAGCGGTGATTACCGTTACGGCAAGTCCCATCACGATGGCAGGCTTCAGCTGCGACGTAACGGCGAGCGCCGAACAGATACCCAATACCTGTCCAAGGATGGGGTGGTCGAGGTTCAACGGGTTAGTGAAAACCTCTTTATTTTGTTTACTGAATAATGCCATAGCTTACTTCTTTAAAATGTCCAAATACTTTTTCAAGCCTTCACGAAGCATGTCGCTGACACCATTGGAGGTAAGGGTGGCACCCGTGACACAATCAACCTCGTACTCGGGGGTCTCCACTTTCTTCACAACGGCAATCTTCGCTTCACCGTTCTCATCGGCAATCTTCTTACCTTGGAACTTCTCCTGCCATGCCTGTGAGTCCTTTATCTCAGCACCCAGACCAGCCGTCTCGCTCTCATGGTTGAAGTATGCGCCATAGATGGTGTTCAGGTCTTCATTGACAGAGACGAAGGCGGAGATACCTCCCCATAGTCCCATGCCCTTCAACGGGAACACATATTTCTTCTCTCCTTTGATGTCGCAGACATAATAGGAAAGGTCACCCGCTTTCTCCTCACTCTTCACAATCTCCTTATACTTAGCCTCTGCCTCAGCACCGTCCAAGCCACGGATATTCAATGAATAGAGAATCTGTTTCTTCACATCAAGAGCCACATTGGCATCTTGCATAGGCTTTAATGCCTGGAAGACAAACGCCAACAGGAAAGCCACGATGACAACAAGTATCGTACTATATATAATAATGTACGCGTTACTATTCGTATTTAACTTAGCCATAATTTCAATTCTTCAATTCTTTAATCTTTTCTGGCGTTTCGAGATATTACGCTCTACAACGAAGTGATCAATCAGCGGAGCAATCATATTACCAAAGAAGATGGCAAGCATCATACCCTCTGGATAGCCGGCGTTCTTCACACGAATGATAACAGCCATGGCACCGATGATGAAACCATAGAAATACTTACCACACTCTGTACGGCATGAGGTCACAGGGTCGGTAGCCATGAACACGGCACCGAAAGCGAAACCACCCAGAATGAAATGATGCCACCAAGGCATGGTCGTAGCACCTGTTGACTCGAAGAGAAGTCCCATAGCAGCACCTCCTACGAAAACACTCAACATGGTACGCCAGGAGGCAATTCCTGTCCACAACAGGATAACAGCACCAATGGCAATGGCGATAACGGAAGTCTCACCAATAGAACCGGGGATGAATCCGAATATCATATCGCAGATGCAGGTGTCAGGAGTGATACCCTGAGCTATCTGTCCTAAAGGAGTCGCTGCCGTAAACGTATCAGGAAGGGTATTACCCAGCCCGAAGATACTATCTTGCGCTACCCAGACAGTGTCACCTGTCATCTTCGACGGATAGGCGAAGAAAAGGAACATACGTGCAGCAATTGCGGGATTGAAGAGGTTCATACCCGTGCCACCGAATATCTCCTTGCAGAAGATAACACTGAATGCGCAGGCAAGAGCCAGCATCCACAGTGGACAACCGATGGGCACAATCAGCGGAATCAAGATACCACTGACAAGGTAACCTTCCTGTATTTCCTCCCCTTTCCACTGCGCCCAAGCGAACTCAATGCCCAAGCCAACGATATAGCTGACGAGGATCTTGGGAAGTACGGCAAGGAAGCCATAACAGAAAATCTCGAAGAACGAAGCGGTAGCCAGCGTTCCTGCGGCAAGATAATTCTGATAGCCAATATTATACATACCAAACAGCATGGCAGGCATCAGCGCGATAACCACCATACTCATAATACGCTTTGAATCAATAGCATCATGGATGTTCACACCCGTCTTTGCCGTAGTGTTCGGCACATAGAGGAAGGTCTCGAATCCATCAAAGATACTACGGAAAGCGTGAAGCTTACCTTCTGGTTCGAAGTTGGGCTTAATCTTATTGAGATAATTTCTTAATGCGCTCATAGTCTTATGCGTTTTCTTTACGTAATATGTTCAGACCCTCACGGACGATACGCTGCAACTCCAACTTCGAGGAGTCAACAAACTCCGCAAGAGCGAAGTCCTCAGGACTTACCTCATAAATTCCAAGAGCTTCCTGACGGTCGATATCACCAGCAATAATTGCCTTGATGAGATACTCACCATAGATATCCATCGGCAGCACACGGTCGTACTCACCACTCATGATCATATGGCGCTCGCCACCCTTCACACGGGCATCCAGCGCATACTTCTTCTTACCACAGAGCCAAGAGAAATAGCTGCGGTTAACGGAGAACTGCTTGAAGCGTGGCATGATCCAGCCCGCAAACTCGTCCGCATCGTCTCCTTCAGGAATCACCGTAATCTCTGAGGTATGTGCACCAAGGAAACCTTCCTTCGTGGTCACCTTACCTGTCAGCACATTACCATTGATGATACGTACATGATGGTCGGCATCATAACTGTTACTCAACAGCGTGGAGAGTTCCTCACCAACCAGCATATCCACATAGGCAGGAGCTTTCACCTCACTGCCACAGAGGGCTACTGTGCGGCGGAGATTCACCTTACCTGTATTAAACAGACGACCAATAAAGAGCACGACAGTAGGCTCCACCGTCCAAACCACCTCACCCTTGTTGACGGGATCAAGATGATTCACCTGTACTCCTACATTACCAGCGGGACATGGACCGTCAAAAACAGTCACCTCCACATTCTGATAATTCTCAAAACCGGAATGAACACCACAACCAAGGTATGTCTTGGCAATTTTCGACAAGGCAGTAAGACCTGTCTGGAAGTCACCTTCTTGTCCCTTTACCTCAAACTCGAAGTCTGCAGCCAGCGGCATGTCTCGTAATGCTGAGACAAAAACAGCCTTAGGCAACTGCGACGGGTTCGTTGAAACAGCATAAGGTAACTGATTGATGTATCCGAAGATTCCTGCTTCAAGCAAAGCATCAACAACTGCTTTACCATCCATCTTCGTCACATCTTTCTTACCGAAATCAACTTGCTCCTGCTGGGCATCAGCCTCAACTCTGATGCAGAGCACTTTTCTACGTTCACCTCGTACTACTTCGCGGACTGTTCCGCTAACTGGAGAGGCAAACTTCACTTCAGGATACTGTTTATTGACAAACAAAGCATCCCCGGCTTTCACTTTATCACCCTCCTTGACAACGACCTTTGGAACGACACCTTCGAAATCATCTGGAACCAGTGCGTACTGCCCGTTAGATTTCAATTCGATGCGCTTTTCCTCAGCCTTGCCTTGCAGGTTGATGTCCAAGCCTTTTCGCAATTTAATTACATTTGCCATTTATATAAATGTTTAGGAATAAACTCTCTCAAACGTTGCAAAATTAATAAAAAATAGATATAAAATACGCAATTTTCTTATGAAATATTCCCACGTCACAACTTTTTATCGTAATTTTGCGGAGAAATCATAGCATAAGGAAAAAAATTGCAATCTCCGTCTGACAGAATGCATGCTCAAAAAAGGTTATAAGTGAAGGTACTTAAACGACTCATATACATCACCGTCTGGGGCGTCATTGGACTTTATTTTCTAATGATGACAGCATTTCATATACCTGCTTTCCAACGCTATATGGGAAACAAGGCTGCCGGATTATTAGGGGATGCGCTGGGAACCGAGGTTAAAGTGGGTAGTATTAATCCCGGATTCCTCAACCGGTTGGTGATTGATGACGTTCTGATCAAAGACCAACAAGGGAAGGATATGCTGATTATCCACCGCCTGGGTATACGAATCAGCCTCTGGGACTTGCTGAATGACAAGATCTCCATCTCCTCCGCACAAGTGTTTGGGGCACATGCCAGGTTCTATCAAACAGCACCAGACATAGCTCCTAATTTCCAATTTGCCCTTGACTCACTTGCTTCTAAAGACACGACCAGTCAGACACCACTTGACTTGCATATCAACTCGCTCATCATGCGGCATTCCAGTGTGCGCTTTGACCGGCTTTATGAACCAGAGACGCCCCAGCACCTGAATCCCTCCCACCTTTATGTGAAGGATATCAGTACTTATATCATCCTCAAGACACTGACACCTGACACCATGAATATCAATGTGAAGAAACTCACCTTCACAGAGCAGTCGGGATTAAGGATAGACAAGTTCTCCACGCATTTCGAGGGTGGACGTTCCTATAGCCACCTCTACGACATGCATATACAGATGCCCGGAACGGACATCAGCCTCCACGAGGTGACAGCAAACTACCAGATGGAAGGTAATCAGATAAAAATGGAGTCCCTTACCTACCAAGGGGAAATTCCAGAGTCACATATCCGGCTGTCTGACATATCGTGTCTCCTACCCTCCCTCAACACTTTCAACAGCACACTGACTCTTGCCTCCCATATCAAGGGCAAGGGTTACGACATCGAGATACCTGACATTAATATCAGCTCTTCTACAGGTGATATAGATATCCATTGCAACGGCTTTGTCAAGCATCTCGATCATCAACCGGAATGGTCTGCTAATATCAAGGACATCTCCCTCTCCTCGAAGACACTGAATTTCATTTCCGAAAACCTGAGAGGAAGAAGAGTTGAGGTACCTGCCGTTATCGACCGGATGGGCGACATCCATCTGTCGGGAGATGTCAGAGGCAAGGCACTGGAACAGATTCGCGTCTATCAGCAGCTCCGTTCTGGAGCTGGTAATGCCACCGTCCACTTTGCCCTTACCCCCCAGCAAGACTTCACCGGTGAGGTGCAGACCACAGGTATCAACCTACGCCAGTTGCTAAACGACGAGCGTTTCGGTATACTTGCCACCAACATCAAACTGGCAGGTTCCCTTGCCAAGAATAAGGAGAAGGTACATGCCGACGGTATCATTCATGAATTCGGATACAATAACTACCGCTACCAGAACATCAAAGTAGACGGCAGTTATTCCCAGAACACCATCAACGGACAATTATCCATCGATGATCCCAATATCTCCATGGAGGCGGAAGGCTTTGCCCAAACAGGTCATAACAAGAACATTGAGCTGAAAGCTGCCATCAGGAATTTCTCCCCACAGGAGACGCACTTCTCCGACCAGTGGAAGGATGCCCGTTTCTCTGCTAATATAGAGACGATGCTTAACGGCTCCAAACTGAATGACGCAAAAGGTTTCTTCCATATCACAGACCTCTCCATGAAGAGCAGTGAGAAGAGGTACGAGCTGGACGACCTGCAGATACAGACTGGTTTCGACGAGCAGACACACTACATGCTGATGAACAGCGACTTCGCCCAAGTGGAGATACGAGGTGATTTTGACTACCAGACGCTGACGCAGAGCTTCACCAACTTCCTCGCCAGCCAGATGCCGACCCTTCCGGGTCTTCCTCAGGTTAACCCGAATACGCAAAATAACTTCAACATTCACGCTGTCATCAGTAAGAGCGACTGGCTACAACAGCTCTTGAACGTGCCTCTTGCCATCAAGCAGCCTGTCACCTTGGAGGGTTTTGTCAATGACAACATGAGGGATATCAACCTGGAATGTAACCTGCCAGCATTCTATTATAATGTGAGCGGATACCAGAATGGGCGTATTGTCATTAAGACACCAGGAGACACGCTCTCCCTTGATGCCAATATCACCAAGATTATGGACAATGGTAACCATTTTGAACTGGGACTGAAAGGAAAGGCACATAACAACCACCTGGTATCTTCATTCTCATGGGATAATCATGCAAAAGACCGTATGAGTGGTGTCCTGAACAGTACTGCCAACTTCTTCACTACTCCCAGCGGACAACAGGTAGCATTCTTCGGTATCGCCCCGTCTCATATCAATATCCATAATACGCTATGGACGGCAGAGCCTTGTGCTATCAGCTATTCCAAGAACAGGCTGGAGATTAATGAGCTGAATATCCATAACGACAACCAGTATCTGATGGTCGACGGTACGGCATCAGAGGGTAACAGTGACTCGCTCGTTGTCAACCTCCATGACGTGGATGTGGCATATATCCTCGAACTCGTCAACTTCGATGCGGTCAGCTTCAGCGGTCTTGCCACTGGTCAGGCTATTGTCAAGGGCATTTTCGGGAATGAGCTGCAAGCTAATGGTGATATCACCGTTAACCAGTTTAAGTTTGAGAATGGGCGCATGGGCACATTGGATGCTCATGTCAACTGGAACACGGAGAAAGAGCAGATTGACATTCATGCCATCGCTAACGACGGAAAGGAGGCAATGACCTATATCGATGGTTATGTGTCACCAGCAAAAAACTATATTGACCTGGGCATCAAGGCGGATGGCACCTATATCGACTTCATGCAGTCCTTCACCCAGAGCTTCCTCAGCAAGGTAGAGGGACATACCGATGGTGCAGTACGGCTCTATGGTCCGTTGGATGCCATCAACCTCACTGGTGAGCTGGTGCTCAATGGTCTTGCTCATGTCAAACCCACTGGTTGCACCTACCAACTTCGCAATGACACCATCCGCATGATACCTAACGAGATAGTATTTGCCGACTGCCCTATCTATGATATTCATGACCGCCAGGGTATTGTCACCGGAGGCATCCACCACGACTGTCTGACGAACCTCACCTACGACCTCTATATCAATGCCGAGAACCTGCTTGCCTACGACTTCCCCGACTTTGGTGACGACACGTTCTACGGAACGGTATATGCCACGGGGGACATCGGTATTCACGGACGTTCCAACGAGGTGGTCATTGACATGAACATCACACCAGAGGAAAACTCCGTCTTCGTCTATAACGCTGCCGACCCTGACGCTGTCTCTAACCAGGAGTTCATCCATTGGGGCATCACCGACCGGTCGCAGCCTTCTGACACGACCAAGGTGAGAAAAGTGCCCACTGTCGAAGATCGCTCTGACATGCACATTAACTTCCTTATCAACTGCTCACCCAATGCCACCCTACGGCTCCTGATGGATAGCCGTACCGCCGATTACATCACCTTACGTGGTGAAGGCGTACTGCGTGCCAACTGGTTCAACAAGGGCGGTTTCAACATGTTCGGTACCTATCGTGTCTCTGAGGGAACGTACAATGTGACTATACAGAACGTCATCAAGAAGAACTTCACTTTCCAGGAGGGGGGCACCATCGTCTTTGGTGGCGATCCTTATAGTGCCAATCTCAACCTTCAGGCGATACACGCCGTCAATGGCGTGTCACTCTCTGACCTCAATGTGGGCAGGAGTTTCTCTTCTACCGTGCGTGTCAACTGCCTGATGAATATTACGGGGCAACCCTCTCAACCCGTCGTTGAGTTTGACCTCGACATGCCGACAGTCAATGCAGATGAGAAACAAATGGTACGCTCCCTGCTCAACTCGCAGGATGAGATGAACCAGCAGGTAGTCTATCTGCTTGCCATCGGACGTTTCTATCCTCAAGGTGCCAACAATGCAGAGAACAACAACGAGCAGAGCCAGACCTCCCTCGCCATGCAGAGTCTGCTGTCTGGTACGCTGTCAGGGCAGATAAACAATATTCTGAAGAATGTCATCAAGAGCAACGACTGGAGCTTTGGCGCTAACATCTCGACAGGTGATGAGGGATGGAACAATGCGGAGTATGAGGGACTCATCAGCGGGCGCCTTTTCAATAACCGGCTGCTTATCAACGGGCAGTTCGGTTATCGTGACAATACCAAGACTGCCAATCCCTCATTCATTGGTGACTTTGACATCCGCTACCTGCTGTTCCCTAACGGCAACCTCGCCTTAAAAGTTTACAACCAGACCAACGACCGTTACTTCACCAAGTCATCACTGAACACCCAAGGCATCGGTCTGATTATCAAGAAGGACTTCAACGGCTGGCGTGACCTCTTCTCGTCAAAGAAGAAAAAGAAGGAGAAGAAAAAGTAAACATATCAGGGTGCTCAGGTGGGTTGAGAAACAAGGTATTACGGTAACCAAAAGCCCCTGCTAAGCGTAATGCTTTTGCAGGGGCTGATGGTTACAGAGTAGGATGATAACCCATACAGGAGGTCGTACCCAGTGCTGTCAGCAGTGCAGTCGCTATGGATGCGATAATCTGCACAATCCATTTGATGGTTTCTTTCTTCATTACTCACCTCCCTCCTCGCTAACAGGGACCACATTCTCATGCGCCTCCTCGAAGACCACATCCTTCAGGAGCTGCTTGGCGATGGAAT
>OMWH01000022.1 GCA_900314755.1 uncultured Prevotellaceae bacterium
CTTTCCATACTTGTATTTCTTGTTATGTTTTAGAATGTTCCTGCAAAGATAGCAGGTTTCTGTTACTTATCCAAATTTTTTAATTATTAAATTCAAAATCGAAGCCGATCTCTTTTGCCATCCGCAATACCTGACGAGTCTTCTCCTCTGAGAAAATAGGGGGAATAGACGAGTGAGAGCTGAAAATGACAAAGGCTTTCCTGTCGTATGCTTTTTGCAGAAGTCGGCGCATGGCGGCAGTGTCTGTGTCAACAGTTATGGGGATGCGTCCTAATTGAAATACATGACGGTCGGGGTTTACTAAGGTGGCGCCTGATATCATTTGTAATCCCTGTTGCTGAATAACCTTTCGGATGGTTCTGTTGTTGCATCCATGGGGTGGTGCTACCATCCTCATGATCCGTGTAGTATCGAAGCCTTGCTCTTCCAGTCTCTGAAAACTGAGTTCAATGTCTGCAACCGCAGGAGTCATCCTGTCAGCAATGACGGCAAAACAAGGAAGGATTCCCGCCTCGTCAGCAATTTTCTTTACCTTAAAGACCCCTTCAGTACTGTCATCGTCAATCCATAGGGCATGTGCCTTTTCATCGGAAGAACCGCCATACCATGCGCCCAGAAGTGCGACATAAATAGTCTGTTTACTCCATTCAGAACCAATGATTGGGGCTCGCCACCAGATGGTGACGAGCATGATAGCAATGACAAACAGCCCAATAATTACTTTTCTCACTTTTATTCTTTTGTTTTACCAAAGTAGTCACTGTAGATAATCCAGTCCGACACCTCCTGTTTGTTATCCGTCACAGAATTCTGGTAGTTCTTATGTAGCAATGTATGTCCTAGCCCGTGCCATTTGCTCTCAATACCCATGATGTCGAGAATGGTGGTGTAGATGTCCAGTTGGTTACAAGGACCATCCCATGCCTTTGTCTTGTCAACACCGCCATTGACGATATAAATAGGTATCTCTCGGGTAATCTTCCCTTCCATGTCAAGATAGGTGGGATGTGCGTCATGGTCAGAGGCAATGATAATCAGACTATTGTCATATAATCCTTTTTCCTTCAGGCTCTCCAGATACTTGCCGATTTGAATGTCAGTATAGTGGCAGTTAACGAGATAGTTTCTGTATTTTTCCGGTAGGTTCTTATCAGTGAGATGGAATCCATGTTCTATCTGGGAGGTATAAGGCATATGCATGTCCATGGTCAAGATTAGGGAGCAGAAAGGCGGTGTCATTGCTTCATCCAACTTGGAGGCAAACTGGAACACCATGTCATCGCCGAGGAAAGTCCCTTCATTGTCATGAAATATCTTGTGGTATTCGATGGAGGAGTATAGTTTATCAAACCCATAACCTTCTGTCATCGCCTGCTGATCCCATAGGCTGGGGTTGGTGGGGATGAGCGTATACGACTTTAAGTCTGGATACGCAGTTTTGAGTTGTGCGGGCAGTCCGAAGAGTTTGATATTTCTTGCCTTGCTGACGGTGATCTCTGAGTGTAGTGGCAATAATCCAGCCATATAGATCAGTTGACCGTCGGAAGACTCTCCGATAGAGACGTTCGGTTGTATATGCCCATTGTAGTAAGTGGCACTGTCGTGCTTTAGTCGATTTAGATTGGGAGTAATCTCCTGCCCGTCTACCACTAAGTCAGAAGTACATGCAAGATATGACTCCACCAAGATGAAAATGACGTTTTTGACATTCGCAGGTGCCGTTCTCCCGGTTATTCTCGGATTGAGGTTAGTGTATTCCTTTTCAATTGCATCCTTTTCTTCTGGTGTTAGTTTCAACTTCCCTCCAGTTGTCAAAGGCTCAATCACCATCTTACGGAAGAACCCCTTATGGAATACCGTCCAGTTGGGCCACATGGAGTTCATTTTTGGAGAGGTAAAGATGGTTTTACGCAATTCTTCCACAAAACCGGTAGAGGGATGGAAGAAGTAGGCGGAATGTGCCAATAGTCCTAAGCATAGGGTGGGTCCCCATATATATAATGTTGTTTGCAGACTCTTCGTGGTGATATCTTTTTTCTTACTACGGAAGAATATCCAACAGAAGAGGGCTGCAGCTGCGGGGTAATAGAGGTCTGTCATTCTGAACCCTTCCCACATACTGTCAATCACGATGTCTTCTGTCAGATTACCTGCTTGTCCGATAGACGACCATGTTAAATATTGCAAGAAAAATCGGGAATAGAAAACGTTACAGAACGACCATGTCAGAGTGATGACGAAGGTGAGTACCAGACTAACCTTCAGCTTCCTGAAAGTCAGTAGCCAGAAGAGTGCCAGCAAAACAGTGACATCCAGTAAGCAGGCAAGGAAATTGTCAATAGGGGATGTCGTGTAATAAGGAATTTCCAGGTCTATTGTCCATTTGAACTGAAAGTGTAAAAACAGGAGGTTTAAGACACTCATCAGAAATAGTGCCAGATAATTGGTGTTGATATGTTGCTTGATGTTTGTCATATTCTACTTTTTTAGAGGGGAGTGTAAAGGTTCGTCAAACTGATAGCACCAGTTGCCATTCGAGTCCCGTAAGTTTCCACGAGGGCCATGGAGGTTGCCGGTTTTTAAATAGTCACCGTTCACAGCATATCGAACTTTACAGTCTTGTGGGACTTCCGAACAGGTGATGATGATGCTGTCACCAGATAAAGACACAGCCTTTGCAATATTCTGGTTACCTTTCGTAATGACACTGAATCCGTAATGGTCGGCTTTATTAACTTGTAGAGTGTCAAATGTCAGCGGTGAATTTGGAATATTGAAATGGATGATAACATTCTGATTATCTGTTGATATATGTTCTGGTATTAAGCCTTTATGCCGGTCGCTACCTCGTATGATGCCCAATGCCGAGTGTGCGGCAAGTTCTCCGATGTGTTGTTGTCCGATAGCGTCAATGTGGATATGCTCGTTGACACAATGGTAAGGATATGTGGGACCGCTAACCCAAAAATAGTTATTGTTACGCAGCAGGTTGACATAACTCTGGGGGACTTTTGTCTCCACGCTCTCGTAATTGGTGGAGTGGAATTTTTTACCTCTTGCCAGGGAGTTGGTTTGGTAGCAAATGAAACAGATAGTATCTTGCTGTTGGGTGATTTGTCGAATGTCTGCATCCATGTCTCTCCATGTCTTCTCTAATAGTCGCTGATAATCTGTCTTTGGATAATCCTCAATATCAGACTCACCCTGCATCCAGCAAACTGCTGGGACGTAGAATTTCCATCCATTGTCTAATGCCTGTTGATATGCTTGAGTAATGTCCTCCATAAAAGTCTGATAGGTGGACGAGCCTTTTCCTAAGTCTTTGATAAGTGTCTCACCCTGTCCTCCCGGGAAAGTGCATATCAAGGTGTCCTCTCCTAACTGGTCGGCAAGACGTTGCGCCATGGTGTAGATGGATAACTCAAAGCTGCGCCGCTGATAGTTGATCATCTTCTTGGCGAACTTTTTCAGGTCGTCATGCTCGAAATAGCCAAAATCATGATCAAGGTTTTCTGTGACAATGCGTCCGTTGGCGTATGCTGCAAGGGAGTCGAAGTCTGTGATGCGCTCTGCTTCCTCCCCTAATGCGAGACTCTGTCCGTAGACGGGGATACAGACGACAACCTTGTGTCCTTCCGGCTTTTGTGTACAGGCTGCCAATAACAAGGTAATAAAGAAAAATAGGAATCCTTTTCTCATGATGTGTCTATAGATAAATAATGGCGAAGAAGGAGGCAATCCATCCGGCAATGCAGCATTGGATGAAGCGGTCCTTCACCAGTACCTTCGTGGGACTGCCGCTGCGATGGTATACCAGCATGTTCTGGAGGTAGCGCAGCAGACCGGCAAGTACCCAGAAGTTTGTCAAATAGACATACGGTGAACCGAAACGCTCGATGACTCCCTCGTTCATGGTATAGATGATATAGCATACCATGGTGATGGTGCCGACGATGGTAACACTGAGGTCGATAAACTGGGCATTGTAGCCTGCGATACTCTTACGGGGCATGGTACCGGTGAGCTCATAGATACGGTAGTCGTCCTTCCGCTTGGCAAAAGCAAGGAAGAGGGCAAGCAGGAAAGTCATCAGGGCAAGCCATCCGCTAACGAAGATGTCGGTGGTGAAACCGCCTATCAGCACTCGCATGACGAAGCCTACGGCGATGATGGCAACGTCAAGGATAGCATGTTGTTTCAGTTGGACACAGTAAGCGATATTCATCCCCCAGTAGCCTAACAGCAGGGCATAGAGGATGGGCATATTGGCACTGTGACTCAGGGTGACAAGCAGCAAGGACCCTATCAGGCATAATATCATGATGAAATAGCCTTCCCATATACTGACTTTCCCTGCTGCTATGGGACGCAGCCGTTTCTTTGGATGCTGCCGGTCACTTTCCACATCGTGAATGTCATTAAAGCAATAGATGCTGCTGGAGACGAGACAGAAGGCAAGGAACGTCCACAGTGTCTGCATAAAATACTCCTTGTTCAGCAAGTTGTTGCTGAAGAACAATGGGGCGAACACAAAAGTGTTTTTTATCCATTGCAGGGGGCGTAGTAGCATCAATGCATCCTTCATAATTATGCAAATTTACATATAGTATTGTGATAATCATGATACAATTGGCAATTTTTTTCATAATTTAACGATTAAGCATCTTCCCGGTTGACAGTTCCGTCAATTCCCCCCATAGAATAGCTATACCTTTGCCGTAGTATTTAACCATTAACTAGAGCGATAAAGATAAATGCAAGAAAAGGAGTTCTTGGGTGGTTTGGCGGAGATAATCCTCAATCACGTGGAAGAAAGAAAAAAGGAAATTAAGAGTCAGCAGGGTGATCCTTCACAGTTTCAAGGTGACATCCTGAAAATGGGGCATTTTAATGGTAACATCTTCTCGAAAGACAAAATGTTCTGCCACTCGGTAAAGGTGTTTGTTCGTTTTCTGTTGAATCTTGCCATGTACATGAGTGCTGCACGGTATATGCAACTATTCATAGACATCGCTAAGTACATTCTGTATGTGGCAGACACGGAGGATGCCAGTAAGATTAATGAAGCTCATGCGAGAAAGAAAATAATATAAAAGAAACTCAGCTAAAGACATCATGGAAAAGAACCTCGTATCAGTCAGACTGATTATGGGAGAGATAGCCCTGGCGGGGCTGTCTGTTGAGGAAGAGCGCAGGATTGCCCAGTTGGAACATCACCGCATCCTGCCCGACAGTGAGTTGCAGCAGGTGGAATTCCTGTTTAAAATGTTTAAGAAACCGTGTTTCGCCCGTGGCGAGCTGGTGGGTGTCTCAGGTAAGGCAAAGAGTGGCAAGACATTCGTATGTTCTATTCTGATGGCACTCTGCTTCCGCAACCAAGTGCTCTCCGTCGACCGGATCGAGCCAAGAAGGTTGCATGTGCTGTGGTATGATACGGAGCAAAGCGAGGAGTCGACGCAAGACATCCTGAAGAACCGTATCCTGCCCATGACGGGATTGTCAGAGAGTCAGTTTCCGAAAGAGCTGTTCGATGTCTTCAATGTCCGGGGAGAACCGTATTCCGAACGGTTGCCATTGCTGGAGACGGCAGTCTGCAGGTATAAGCCGGACCTGGTCATCCTGGACGGTATCCGTGACTTGGTAGCGGATATCAATGACGGTGTCGTTGCCCAGGAAGTAGTGGAACGCTTGATGCACCTTGCCTCAGAGCAGCGGTGCTGCATCGTCTGTGTCCTTCACCAAAACAAGTCGGTGGAGGATCGCAACCTGCGTGGCTGGATAGGTACCGAGCTGAAAAACAAGGCGTTTGAGGTCTATGAGTGCTCAAAATCGAGTGAGCGTATCTTTGCCTGGGCGCAGACGGACACCCGTAAGTATGACATTCCCGACAAACTGAAGTTTGCCGTCAACGACCAGGGCATTCCCTATCGTTGTACGGAGGAGCAGCTGTTGGAGGCACAGTATGAGGCGCAGCGGAAGCTCGCTGAGGAACGGCAGAAGAGTGGGGACGGTAGTAAACTGACTCCATTCAACCCGAAGTACGTCCTCGGTAAGGAGAAACGTTATACGGTGTTTGACATCCCGCTGATGTTCAGTGACGCGATGGAGGCTGATAAGGTCTATACAGAGCAACAGTTGCTGAACGCTATCGGTAAACTGTCGAATATTGCCACGCAGAAAATCCTGCGTGAGCAGATTGACAAAGGAGTGAAGCAAGGGGTCATCATGCAAAGTTTCGATGCCTGCCAGCAGCGTATCTACGTCAGACCGAAACCTAAGCCGAAACAGTCGGAGCCTATAGAGACTGAACTCGTTTTTTAACCCACCGCCGAGGTGAAGGCTTCAAGCCCCATACGTAGTTCTCTCTACGAGAGAGAACCTAGTATGAGGGGCTGGGTGAAGCGACCTTCACCAAGGCACCTTAAAAATTCAAAGTTGCAAAAATGCCCTATCAATTTACATCGTTATCAGCCATTCTGTGTCATCCCGAGAAGGATGGCAGGACATTGGTCGACCAGACCATCAGTACTGACACCGTATTCTGCCGCTCACTGGTGTCGGAAGGTTATCTCACCGAACAGCAGATGCTGCATGCCGCCGACCGTTACCGTCTGGGACGGTCGAAAGACGGAGCCGTCATCTTCTGGGAAATCGACGAACAGCAGCAGATTCGTGACGGAAAGTTGATGTACTATCATGCCAACTGTCACCGTGACAAGGACAGGAATGCCACTTGGGTCACCTCCCTATTGAAGAGGCAGAAGAAGCTATCCATGATATTCGATGCGGAGCGGTGCCTGTTTGGACTTCACCTGTTGCCGTCAGATCTGGCAACGACCGTTATTGTTGTCGAGGCAGAGAAGACAGCGGTCATCTGCTCGGAGCTTTATCCTGGTGCTGTCTGGATGGCATCGGGAGGACTGACCATGCTCAATGCCGCTAAGTTGCAGCCCTTGCGGGACTACCGGGTGATACTCTTCCCTGATACAGACGAACATGGTGATACCTTCAAGCAGTGGAAAGAGGTGGCTGATGCTGCCCAGGAGTTTTTCAAGTATCCTATCCGTGTCAGTCCTATCCTGGAGGATAATGCCACGCAGGAACAGAAAATTGCCAAAATTGATATAGTCGACTTTATTTTCAAAAAAGGAGAAGTATGAAAGCAATGAGTAAACAACAGTTGGCTGACCATGCCGGGGTGACAGTCAAGACCCTGATGACCTGGTGTCGTCCGTTCAGTCAGGAACTGGCTGCTATGGGGATGAATCCGCATGCCAAGGTTCTGCCACCCCACATCGTCTCTTTTCTCTCTGAGAAATTCTGTATCGATGTGTGACAAATCAGGAAAAATCAAGTAGTAAACGGAAGAAAACAGAAAGCAGGGATGTGTAATGTAGTACCTTTGTAAGTGTTAGGAGAAAAGGTGTTACCAAAAGCGGAGTTAGGTACCGACTAAGCATAGGTTTCCTTACGACTAACTGATAGTTATATTACGATTAACTCATAGTTTTATTACAATTAAAAAATCAAAAGATGGCAGTAAAAAATCCACAATTTGGCATCAATTTGCGAATGAATGAGAATCTTCGTTCTGTTGCCTATGGCAAGTATTACCCTAAGGCAGTGGAGAAGGAAACAATCTCTTTGCGTGGTCTCACCAAACACATGGAAGAGCATCACAGCATCTATGGTCGTGACGTCATTGAGGGCGTTATCACAAAGATGGCAGGATGTATCACTGAACTGATCTCACAGGGCAATCCTGTAAAGATTGACGGATTAGGCACCTTCGTTCCTACCGTAGAGTCTGTTAAGGATGGTATCACCAAGAGCGAGCTCCTTAGTGGAAAATGGAATGCGGCACTCTATGTGAAGGCTATCCACATCCGTTTCCGTCCAGAGGGTGCTGGCGATGATGACATTACCTCACGCAATTTCAAGAACCAGTGTGCACTCTCTACCTATGGGGTAGAGGAAAAGATTGACCTTACCCCTGAGGAGGATGATCCAAAGAAGAAAGAGTTTATCAAGCGTGTCACACCTCTTGATGACTGGATCAAGGATCAGAAAAAAGCTAACTAATCGCAGTTGAGGCAGATGTAATTCCTGGACGGTGCTATGGCGACCCACGTTCGGCTATTGTCCGCTCATCATTTCTGAAACACCGCCATCAGGCACGTCTGATTACCTCTGCCTCTCTGCTTTCAAAAACAAAAAGCAATATGAAAAAGGAAAGCATTAACAAAATCGTCAATTTCATTGTCACCGTACTCACTGCCGCACTCAGCACGTTCTTCATGCAGAGCTGTGTGATGAGGTAAAATGAAAAATTGAAGAATTGAAAAATTGAAGGATTGAAGTAATCGTCGCAAAACGCTTTTACAAAGCGAAACGGCTAAAAGAGTTGAAGAATTGAAGATGAGACATATCGATCTGATTGTGATTCATTGTAGTGCGACCCGCTGTAACAGGGACTTTCCGGTAGAGGCACTGGAGGCATGCCATAGGGCAAGAGGCTTCAACGGCATCGGTTACCACTACTACATCACACGGGACGGACAACTGCACCTGACTCGTTCCGAGGCAGTACCAGGAGCCCATGCCAAACACTATAACAAAAACAGTATCGGGATCTGCTACGAGGGCGGGCTCGATGAGAAGGGTAAACCTGCCGACACTCGTACTCCTGCCCAGAAGCGTACACTCCTCGCCCTGTTGAAGAGTCTGCGTGAGGACTTCCCAGATGCGGAGATCCTTGGTCACCGTGACCTCCCCTGGGTCAAGAAGGCATGTCCCTGTTTCGATGTACGCACCGAGTATCAGGGTATCTAAACAAAAAACCTCCTCCGATAAATATTGAGATTATCGGAGGAGGTTTTTTGTTTATCTGGATGGATTTACCATTGATTAAAGAGAGTGGGGAATATCTTATCAGCATTCTCAAAGACATACCAGTCTTTGGACTGATTAGCATCCTGTGCCCATTTCAGGAAATCCCCATATGCCTTTGTGATGGAAGTGTGCTCCATAGGATACTTGAAATCCTGCGGAACGATGATGGCATAAGGAGGCTCTCCCTGTTCGGGGACTCGGATTGTTTTCTGAGTCGACTTGTTCTCAATGTAGATATTCTTGAGATATTCGGGTATGGTAACACCTTCTGCCACAGTTACATAGCGTGATTGAACCTCACGACGGGTACCGCCAATTTCTGTGTTGACAAAGCGGTTATCACTTCCGTCACGTGTCGTGGCATGGAAAATCTCATGTACCTCCTGATCGTTCAATTCCCAGCCAGTTGCTCCATGGATGTAAACGTCATCATTGGCACCAGTTGCTACAAGTGTTAATGATAGCGTGGTCTTGTCAACACGTATACAACGTAATACTACGTCGTTGAGGTCGTAGTCAGCTACTGCTGGACGATCCTCGAAACACATGGTATATGCTTCTGCCTCCATCTCTGGCTCTTCTTCTAATTGGTCTACGCCACCACCGATCTCAAGAACCAAGTCGCTGAAGTTACAGTCCGCACCTTCCTCGAAACACAGATAGGTCTTTCCGTTGGCGGTGAATGTTGCTATGCGTGGATCATCAAACTGCATGCCGTCCTTTGTACCTCCACCCAGCTCTTTATCAATTGACGTGAGGAAATGCCCTTTGATGTGGTTGACCTCTTTATTCAGCTGACCGTTACCATAGGTACATCCATGATTGTTGGCATTGAAATTGAAATTGTTGAGCGCATGTTTCATGCATAAGAATCCAATCTTATACCCTTTGGGGAAGATGGCACTTGCCTCATTGACTCCTTCTACGGGTGCCCCCTTGTAGTATGTCAACAGGAATTCCTGTCTGCGGTAAAGGGTACCTGCATTACTCTCAGGGGTAGTCTGTACACGCTCCACCTGTATGGCTTTGAACTTCGGCAGGCTCTTGATGTAGTCCGCCTCGCTCATACCAGCGGGAATCTCCGACTCTTTATAGTAATAGTAGAAGATGTTGTCATACTTAAACTCTGTGTTATATCCTTGTATGGGTATCAACGTAACAGGGTTGGTACCATCTGTGTATACAAAATTGTTATTTTGTGTGACATATGTGCTGTTACGGATGGTGCGGGCATTGTTCTTTTTGCCGTTGACGGAATATTCATCAGATGCATATTTATAAAAGATACTATTGAGAATAGTCTCAACATTTTCTTCCTCACCTGGTGCAAATCCGTCAATGGGTCTGTAGATGTGACCTTTGTTTTTATCGCTGTCCATTGTCCATCCACCATCAAATGTCTGACCGTCAGCAACTTCCCATATCTGGTCGTTCCAATTGGAATTAGCCCATTCTGTGTAGGTGTTGCCGCCAATCGTGCAGGTAGCACCTTGCTGGGTGCGTAAGGCATTGAAAGTCCAACGTGGTGCTCTCAGCTTCAGACTTGTAAAGGATGGCGCCTCACTGCTTGCGGCACGCATAGACCTGCTTCCGCTTGCCTGCTGGAAGCTCACCGACTGCTCACCGATGTTAAACACCTGGATGTAATAGTGTCCTTTGTTGTCTACACAGGCAGCGACCAGTTTCTCATATGCATTGGGAGCCTGATAGTTTAATGTGACAGTTTGTCCTTGTTGTGCATCAGCCTCAGCGAGAACCTTGGCATTGTTGTTCAGGAAAGGTGACTCTGTCAGGATCTGAACCTTGACAATATTGCTAAGAGCAGCATCAGCCTGTACAGTAACTGTGCCATTAGTAATGGAGTTCCAGTTTTGAGCAGGGTCAATGTCACCAAATATAAGTTTAGCGTTCTCGTTGATCTTGGCTTCCTCTTTTTGGCGAGCATAGGACTCTGCGTCAAAGTCCTTAACACAACTGGTTAAAACCAACAACCCCACACCTGTAAATAGTGCAATTTGTTTCATACTCATTAGTTTTTGTATATATTTGGTGCAAACTTACGAATAAAAATCCGAAAAACAATGTTTTTTAACAAAATATTTATATTTTGTGCACATTTTGTCTCTTTAGCTCCAGCAATTATATCAATTATTTGTGAAAACAGAGGATGTTTAATATATACTTACATGTATAAGCAATGAAAAATGATAATATGAGACAGAGAATCAACATCCCAAATGGAGGGCACCAGTTGCATCCAATAAGGGGTAGGGCTGTATATATAGATTGGTGAATTAGGTAAATCTCTAAAGAAAAATTCCCGAGCCAGTTAAGGGCACTTACAAGTGTAGAACACATTGTCTTCAGGAATAAAACAGATAGATAGGTCAGAGCCAATGCCCGCCACTTCAATACCCACAGTATCGGGATATGCTACGAAGGAGGACTCGATGAGAAAGGCAGACCTTCCGACACTCGGACAGCTGCCCAGAAACGTACCCTCCTCACACTGCTCTACAGTTTACGCACAGACTACCCGAAAGCAGAGATCCTTGGTCACCGTGATCTCCCTGGCGTTCAGAAGTCCTGTCCCTGTTTCGATGTCCGTAGTGAGTTTAAAGGTGTTTAATCAAAATCCCTCTGATTATCTGAATAGAAGTCAGAGGGATTTTTTGTATATTATTTTTGTTTTTCCAATAAGTCCTTCCATGGCATAGATGTGACAAACATCCTATTGAGAGCAGGGTCTTTGTCATCCCTTGCCGTATAGTAGAGGTGGAAAATATCGTCCTTGACTAATGCGGTAGGTTTGTAAATACCAATCATACCGATAGACTTGTTGGTAACAAGGGGCTTGGGATAAAACTGGAAATGGTCATCTTTCAATTGGGCAAGACAGATATCTGCGAATTTCTCGTCGGTCTGCACAACCGCAAAAAGACTGGTCTTCCCCTCTTCATTTTCTGCCTCAAACAAATCCATGTGCCAAGGGCGGTATAATCGGCTGACCCCTTTAAAAGGAATCGTCTTGACATATTTGAAAGGCTTATCTATGGAGTCGCCTTCCCATTGCGCTACGCCATGTGTCTTCATCCTGTTACTGCCTATCAATAGATAGGCAAACTCAATGATTCTGTATCTGTAGAGATACCACATCAGTTTTTCCGGGAATAAGAAAATCCATTTAGGATTAAAACGTATGTGGATAGAATAGGCATAATATTTGCCTTTTTTCACCATGAAAGTAGGACAAATCTCATGGTCAGTTTGGACAGACTGTTCAACTAAAGTGGGTTCTTCGTGATATGTAATATGTTTTAGTTGGACAGAACAGCCATAGGTAGCTCTTGTCAATCCAAGAGTCTTCATACGACAGGTATCATTCTCCCGCCATAACACATAGAGTTTGTCACCATAAGTTGTTAAAGTAGGATCAGAGTTGTATCCTTCTTGAGGTTGCTCTTTGATGAGACAATAGAAATTCCAAGAGGTAGGTACTTCCTCCTTCTTTGCATCCGCATAGCAGAGACGCGGATTCTCTATCTTTTCGTCTTTCCCGTAAAATGGTGTATAGACCATCCACCATTGGTGCCCCTCGAAACCTTCAGAAATGAATCGTATGCATGGGTGGAGAATGTCACCATGTGTAATCTCTACAGTAGGGTCGTCGGCATTACATGGGACTCCTATGGGGAGTAGACCTTTAAGAGGTCTCCCGTGAAGTAAGAAAAGAATATTCCGGTATTTAGTGATTAAATGTTCAAATCTGTTGTTCATACTAAAAGATATAATGATTACTGTTATTATATTTTGTATCTAACTCTGTGATTATAGCATAAATTACCACCCAAAGCAAACTTATATGGCTCGTCACCTCGTGTAAAGTCTATAATCTCCAGTCGCCCTTGCTTGATGGCTTTTTCTATAAATTGGTGCATGAGGAGCATACCGGGAGAATAACGTGCAAAGCCTAGATCGGTACCTGCAGTCATGATTCTGATAGCCTTTCTGGTAGGGTCGTAGTCATAATTGAAAAAAGCCCTAAGGACACCATTCTCATCATGTGCCGTCATTACCTTGCTATGAGAAAAGTGAGTAAGGGGATTAAATGACGAGAATCTGTATCGGAGACGATGGATGATACGATACTTATATTTCCAATATAAAGAGAAATCTGCATATTTGACGGAAAGCTTTGCCTCTCTTAATTTCATACATTCCTGCCGATCAACCTGCTGGTCGTCGTCATTGAAGATTAATGTTTTACCGCCCTTTTGTAACCTATTGTTTGCCGTCCTGAGGTTCTGTCTACTGTTCTTACTTAACATTTTATTGTATTCTTCAATGGTGCGAGGTAGTTGTAGAGTCACGCATGGAAATTTCTTATTTTCTATGATGGAATATGATTTTACAACATGCTGATAGATGGAAGTCGATTCTCTGAAGTCTTCAAAACAGAACCGTTTTATTCCGTATCTCTTGCGCAAATCTTTCATGAGAAAATCGAATGCCGCAGAGTCAAAATTTTGATATATAAAATTGAGATAATCACTAAAGCTGAAACGTCCAATGATATATCCTCCTTTTCTGTTGAGAATCCGAAAGGATCTTTTAATAATCCACAAGGGAGCTATCATACATGCTTTTCCGTCCGCCTTTACAACAGCATACACAGACTCGAAATTCTTGGTATCTTCAGGGATATACTTCTCAAGAAGCATCTGGTACCATTCGTATGACTGGAAGAGCGTCATCTCCTCGCCTGTCTCTAATGCTTTCCATTCGTCTTGGATTCGTTCCAAGTCTTTTGCTGGTACGTATTTAATATTGTATGTCATTTGTTATTAATAGGTTTGGTTAATATTCTATCAATTAGATAGGAGAGTGTCAGGGTGATGGTCACATATAAGAGAATTCCCATATAGGGATTCAGATCGTATAGAAAGTTCATTTCTCTTACTATCGGATGGATGACAAAAGCGTACATGGAGATCTTGCCCACAAAATCGAAAACGGAAGAAAATTGACGAGGAATTGCTGGCACAATACCAATTGCAAGGATGGTGATAGCAAGAGGTACTAAAAGCCATGTATAGTAGGTGAGGCTGAATAGGGGAATGGTAACCATAGCGCAAAAAGTTACGGACTTGGGGTGCTTTTGGGGGCAACATTTATGGCTTCTTCCTATTATAATTCCCAAGGCGAATGGAAGGAGCCAGCCTGCGGCATTGACTTTGATCCATATAAGAAGAGATGTATATTGCTGTAGGAACAGGCATACAAATAGTGTTGCAACAGCGATAATGACAATGAAGGCAGTTGGACGTTTGTGTACAAATATAAGATAGATGACATATAGCTGCATCGTCATGCCGAAGTACCAATAAGGTCCTGGGAGAATCAATTTGTGTGGCTCAGGTAACAGGTTGATGAGCATGGTTAACTGTGCCATGAATTGTTTGATTGGAAAGATTTCCTGTATGCCGTTATAATCATGAGGACTCATCAAATACCTGACTATATAGTAGGCAAAGAGTCCTCCCACCATGGGATAGCATAATTTCTTATAGTGTCTCCAGAGGAAATCCTTCCAGTCAAGAGCCTCTATTCTGTCATATTTCAGGGCAAGTCCATAGCCACTGAGCAGAACGAAGACGGGAACTCCGAGATGTCCCCAGAAGGAGAAAAATTGAATGAAGATGGTATCCCATTGTAATGTGTTCCAGAACAGAAGAACATTGTCCAGATTAAAAGAGTACTCATTCTCTGGCACTGCGAAAGGAATCCTTTTGCAGAAATTGTGGAGGATGATACAAAGGATAGCAACTCCACGTAGAATTGAACATTCTTTCTTTGTCATTTTGAAAAATCTAAACTAACAGTTGGCAAAGATACAAATTTTCTGTTAATTCACCAAGTATTTTTTTGGAAGTGTCAAGATAATAGAGTATCTTTGCAGACAAATATACATAAATGATTAAGGTAAGCGTCATATTACCAGTGTATAACGTGGCTCCCTATTTAGAGGATGCCTTTGAGTCAGTTTTAAATCAATCACTCAAGGAGATTGAAGTGATTGCGGTAAATGATGGGTCTACTGATAATAGCGAAGAGATTATCAAGAGATATCAGCAACAAGATTCACGAATAATCTTTTTCTCTCAGGAAAACAAAGGTCAAAGTGCCGCTAGGAATCTTGCTTTACAACATGCAACAGGGAAATACATCTATATGATGGACTCTGACGATATATTGAGCAGTCCCGATGCGTTGAAGATATGCTATGATTATGCGGAGAAGAACCATGCTGATTTCATTTTTTTTGATAGGGAGTGGTTCTCAGATCAGGGACCTATCGAGACATTGGGGGTACATAGTATACAATATGTAGAAGAGAATAAACGATATGAGGGTGAGACTTTACTTAACCATTTGCTTGATACAGAATCATATAACTCTGTTGTTTGGCTGCTTTTGATTAATCATGATCATTTGAAAAGTACAGGACTTACTTTCTATGAGGGTATTATCCATGAGGACGAGTTATATACAACAATCCTTATGCTAAAAAGTCATTCAATATATTGTTTGAAAAAAATATTAGTGAAGCATCGTATTCACTCTTCATCAACAATAGGGAAGAAGTTCTCCCGTCGAAATATGGACTGTTACCTCACCGTTGCTGATGAACTGTTACGCTATAGTCAGGCTCCTGTTATTCATAAGTTTCTAACTTATACGTTGAGTAGGGTGTTCTATACAGGGCATCAAATCTCAACTAAAGATAAGCCTGCGGTATTTTGGCGTGCCTTGAAATCAGGCTATTTGAAATATATTGGACTGAAATCCACAATAAAGTTTTTTACATGTTAAAATGATAATAATACAATAAATATGGAGTTATCATATAAATTCAAGTTACGTGCCAAATCTTTCCTTCATCCAATCAGGTCATTAAAGGCATTATATTTTCTTCATTTTATCTATCCTACTGAAAAATGGAAAAAGATAGTCGAAACAGACCGCAAGAAAGCCATGGATATGAAGTGGAACAGATTCTATAGGAAGAAATTCCCTTGGAAGAACCCACGGACTCTGAATGAGAAATTGACTTGGCTTGCAGCGATGACTGACACTTCGAAGTGGACAGAATATTCTGACAAATATGAGGTACGTAAATATATTGAGAGCCTCGGACTAAAGGATATCTTGACAGAATGCTATGGGGTCTGGGATAGAGCTGAGGATATCGACTTTGATAATCTTCCAGATAAGTTTGTTGTTAAGTGTACCCATGATTGTGAGAGTACAATCATCGTGCGTGACAAGAGTAAGATGGACAAGCATAAAGTGATAGATTTCCTAAACAAGCATCTGTCAGTGCGTTATGGGTATGATTCATGTGAGCCGCATTATATTCCAATCAAGCCACGTGTGATGGCAGAAAGCCTTATTGAGATGGATAATACTGCAGAGTTTTCTTCAGAAACTACTGTTGACCATAAGATAAGATGTATAGATGGCAAGGCACAATATGATATGGCTTGTTATGACAGACCTTTGGGACTTGTTGAAGGAGATGCGCATACAGTATACGACTTGTATGATATACATACATGGAAACCCATGCGTCAGTATTTACATTATCCAGGTACCGTTTATAAAAATGTGCCACGTCCTGACAATCTAGAAAAAATGATTGAGATTGCAGAGAAAATCAGTCAAGGTTTTTTGCAGGTACGTGTAGATCTCTATAATGTGAAAGGTAAAATTTATTTTGGTGAGATGACTTTCTTTGCCTGTTCAGGCATGTATCATTGGTTTACCCCCGAGTTCCAGTTGATGATTGGTGACAGGATTCACTTGCCTGAAGTGTGATTTATAGATGTTATGGCAGTGATATCAGTACAAGGAAGCAGGTTGGAATGGATTGACTGGATGAAGGCTTTAGGTATTTATCTTATTGTTCTTGGTCATTTCAATTCTGTAGGTAACCAATTCGTCTATGTATTTCATGTCCCGCTGTTCTTTCTGATATCGGGTTTCCTCTGTAAGAGAGAAGACGACATCCGTCTGTTTTGGAAAAAGCTGTGGTATAATTTAGCGGTGCCGATGCTGATTCTTGCCACGCTGAATTATCTGTATTACTGTGGCATGAAACTTTCCAGCGGGACGTTTGAGCCTGTTTTTGTCTATTGGTTCGTTCGGAATGTCGTGTTCGGCATGGTGTCAGGCTATGGTCCGCTATGGTTTGTATATACGCTGATATTGTTGAAAGTCATTTTCCAATTTTGCCGTTCCGAAAAGTTGTTGTATTCCCTGACGGTTCCTTTACTGGGTCTGGCGTATATCTACAATAACAACGATCTCTCTGCCAGTCCGTTCTTTTTGCGCAATCCCAATGCTTTTGTGAATGTATGCACTGCTTTTCCTTTCTTCACACTTGGTATTTTCTTGCGTAAATATAAGACGATACTTGATAAGGAGTTGAATAATAAGTTAGTGCTTGCGCTTGCCTTTTTGTGTGGATTGTTTCTGGTCATTGAATGCTGCTTCATGAATGGTTTCGTTGCTGTATTCCGTTGCGATTATGGTGGAAATATGTTGTGGTTTCTTCTCGGAGGCATGGCAGGCACCATGATGGTGTTTGCGGTGTCAAAATTATTGGGACATGCGCCGGGGCTTGTTGTTGTCATTTCGAGAGGCACCATGATCATTCTTGGGTTTCATATAAATTTTGTATTGTGGATACAGGAAAGATGTACGGAATCCTATATGGATGTCGTCTATGCGGTGCTTATAGTGATAGTGTTAGTTCCTGTCATCATGCTGACCGAGAAATATTTTCCGTTAATGGCAGGGATATACAGGGTTAATAAGTCTAATGTTGGAAAAATAAAAGGATAGATATATGTCTGTTGTTAGTCAAATGATAAAAAAGGCGGGGTCCCCTTGGATGCTATTGGCACTTTGTGCTGTAAACCTTTTAGTGATGCATTATCATTTTGTGAGTGCAGGTGATATAGAGGATGAATTGGAATTTACGGCATATTTTGACAATCTCACGGGAATAACAATCGACGTTCTCATTGTGTTTCTTTTATCTTACCTGTTATGCTGGAAACGCATGAAATGGGCATTGGGCATTACTTTTTTCGTAACTTTCTTCTGGGCATTCTCCAACCTGATATATGCTCGTTTCTTCCATCATTACCTTACGTTGTCAGCTGTGGGGCAAGGAGGAACGCTGTTTGACGAGCAAATCCTTGATAGTGTGATCGCAGGTTTGAAGTGGAGGGACTTGCTCTATTTTCTTCCCGTACCCTTGTATGTTGTTATTGTCCGGAACATGAGTACTGTCAATAAGCTGTTGTCGAAGACCTTCTTAGTATTCGTTGTGGTGTGCTGTATGGATTTTTGCTCACATGTATTCTATTGTTCCTTGCGCCAGGATACAAGATATGTCAGTTACTTCCTCCACAGGTTCTATCACAGACAGTTTTCTGATCAACTGTTTCTCTGCGACCCCAACCATTCCTCTTTTCGTAGGGGAGCGGTGAGAAATCTGCTGCAAGAGGTGGCTTTCAATCTTCAGGGGACTCTTGATTTGTCAGAGAAACAATGCCAGCTGATATCAGACGAAATGCGTGATGCAATACATTCGCTGTCTTTGTCGTCCTCGTTGTTGCCGGCTGACAAGAATGTCATTTTCATCCTGGTGGAGTCATATATGTCCTTTACCTCTGATATGATGGTCAATGGTCAGGAGGTTACCCCGTTTCTGAACTCCCTGAAGCGGGACTCTACCGTCTATTATAATGGCAATATGAATGAGAATGTCACTATCGGAGAGTCTTCCGACGGACAATTTATCTATATGACTGGCATTCTACCCTTGCGTTCCGTTATTACAGTGTCAAAAGCCCGTAGCGTCAGGTTACCGGGACTTCCCAAAGCGTTGGGCAGGGACTCAAGAATGATTATACCGACTACCAGTACAGTATGGAATCAGGATGAGATGTGCAGACAGTATGGCTTTGACCATTATTACTCCAGTACAGACTACAGGGGTGACCATGAGGCTTATTTGAATGATGAGCAGATTTTTCAAATGGCTAAGGAAAAAGACAATGACTCAAAGCGTCCATTCTTCTCCGTGGTTCTGACGATGTCCATGCATCAGCCTTATACCTCACAGATAGACCCGTCATTCCCGGCGATTGGTCACAAACTGGACAATGAGCTTGCGTGTTATCTGAGTGCTTGTCATTACACAGACCGACAAATGGCTGACTATTTTGAGCACTTGAAAAAAACAGGACTTTATGAGAACAGTCTTATCGTCATTGCCGCTGATCATCATGTGCATAATACCGACTTAGGGGGTGACAACAAGCATATTCCTTTGTATATTATCAATACCCCTGTTAAGCCAGAGTCGATATGGCATGGGGAATGTAACCAATTGGATGTCTATACCACGCTGCTCGACCTTGCCGGGAGTAAAAACAATTGGTACGGCTTGGGGCGTTCGCTGTTATCACCTACTTATGAGAACTCGATATCTGTACATACATGGAATGTCTCAGAATGGATTATTTTAGGCAACTATTTTGGTTTGGAGTATGAAAGGAATATATGATGTTGGATAGAAGCGAATGTCAGGTATTGCGAGGGCTGGCGATATTCAGCATCTTTATGCATAATTTCTGCCATCTCCTTAAATGGGCTGCGCACGAGAATGAGTTCAGTTTTCTTTCTGAAAACGTTGTGTGCTTTTGGGACAGCCTCCATTCTAAGTACTTCATTGTGCATCTCTTTTCCTACTTAGGACATTTGGGCGTTCCCGTCTTCGTCTTCTTGACAGGCTATGGACTGGCTATCAAGTACTCGAACCCTCATCATCCCGCAACAGGAGGACTCTCTTTTTTAACTGCGCATTATAAGAAGTTGTTCTTCCCCATGTTGTTTGGTGTTGTCATTTTCTATTTGGTGTATTATCTTCTGCATGCAGGTTTCTGGGACGGATGGAAAGTCTCGCTCATAACGCAACTGACCATGACAGGAAACTTCATGAGCCATCCTAACATCGTCATCATACCAGGACCTTATTGGTATTTTGGACTGACAATGCAACTATATGTGATATATCGTCTCGTGGTATGTAGATCGAAATGGGCGTTTCTGTCTTTAGTCGTATTGTCGATTGCTATCCTCGGCATACAGGAGTCGCATGTGTATAGATTAATGTGGCTTAAATATAACTCTATCGGTTGGCTGATACCTTTTTCCATCGGGTTGGTGCTTGGAAAGAAACAGATACATTTCTCCTTGAGTCTGCCTGTTTGGTTGATGGGCGCAATGGGCTCCGCAGCCTTGGTCTTTTGGTCTGGGAATAATTATTATACATGGTTGATCACCCCGTTGTTCGCATTGCTGTTCTTTGTCTGCCTATGCAAGTTGCTGAAAGGCTTTGTCTATCGTGGCTTTGAGTTTTTGGGCGGCATCTCCATGTATGTTTTTATAGTCCATCCAATAGTAAGAGAGGTTATACTCACATGGAGTCCATTTGCCCTGTTGTCATTAAATCTGCTACTGTATATAGTGGCTGTTATCTTGTTGGCATGGCTTTCCGCCCGATGTGCCCTCTTGCTAAAGCATAAATGAAATATCATGGGAAGGAAAAAGGTTATGAGTAGAGACACTTTATGGGGGAAAGGTTGTTAAGATAACAGGTGTAGTCAATAGCCAATTGCGGCAAAGAAGTCTTGCGCAAATCTTTCTTTGTTAAAGTATTTAGAGCGTTCAAGCGATACTGCCCCCATTCGACTTCGCTTCTCAGGGTGATGGTATAATTCAAGAATGGCGGCGGCGAGATGGTCAGTCAATTGGGAATCTGTCTCCAAGAGAATGGCATTATCAACGGATACCTCTTCAGGAATACCACCCTGAACGGTTGTGATGATAGGAAGTCCCATCGCCTGCGCCTCAAGTTCTGTAGTCGGGAAGGGGTCGTTCCAAACAGAGGGAATGACGGCAGTATCGGCAAGTTGCAGATAGTCTGGCATCTTGTCATAGGAGAGAAATCCAGTAAAGATGATCTTTTCTTCGATAGGTCTTGCCTTGACTTTTAAGGAGCGTACGAAATCATCTTCATTACCAGTGTTCCCAAAGAACGTTCCACCGATGATCATCAGTTTGATATGGGGATACTCTGTAAGTTGGAGCATTGCCTCAATGAGTTCGGAAACTCCTTTTTCCTTATTGATGCGTCCGCTATAAACCATGATGAAATCATCACTTGTGAAACCTAAGTCCTGGCGACTGACCGTAGGTTTCTCTTTTCGGTAGAAGTTCTTCAGGTCTATGCCATTATGGACAGTCTGTATCTTCTCAATGGGATAATATTCTGCGGCTTTCCTCTTAATATAATCAGAGACCGTCAATATTTTCGTAAAACTACCGAAAACGGCTTTATGATATTCAGATCGTTCTTTCCGCACCTCATTATGCATGTGCAGGATAAGGTTCTTATACCCTCTCTGTGACAGTTTATAGGCAAGACCGGCACCATTCTCTATGATAATATAATCAAAGTCCTTTTTTTTAAGGTCTGAGTATACCTTTTCAAAGTAATATTCAATAAAATAATTGTAATATTCGTTGTGATGCAGATAGCCATATATTTTCCTCGCTATCCTTGCCTTGAGGCTAGTGACATCGATAAATACATAGTGGTTGACATTAGAACGAAGGGCTGGATGATTAGCCAGTCTTTCATCCCACGGGCTATATACCGTGATGTCATGTAGTTTTTCACGGTCATTATATTCCAGATAGAAATCTATCAGATTCTCTACAGCTCCCCCTTGTACAGCAGGAATAGGAAGCATTCCACAAGTCAATACCACAAGTTTCATAAGTTTATTTGTTTATGTTGTTAATCCTAATTTGTATAGAATACGGTCCTTCCATTGGTAATATTTGGTCATAAGGGAACGATTTCGGCAAAGCCAGCGGAGCTGGAGATTAACGAAGTGTTTTGGATAATCAATGATGGCATTGGGTGTCACTAAGAAATGGTTATAGTCAGTGACACGGTCTTTCATGAATCCTCGGTGCTGGAAATGGGCATACAGGGATTCTTTCTTTTCCATTTTCCCATTTTTGAAGCGAATCATATATAACTTATTGTCAACATGCTCAAAAATGACTTGCTTCCATCCTCTAGTCAGACTATCGAAATGGTAGGACTGTTTGGGTTTTGAGGCGTTATCAAAAGGCCATTCCAACCAGCAGTCATCAGGGCGATTGTCACGCCATTTATCACCGAATCCCTTGTAGCCATATTCATCGTAGTACATGGATTCTGAATTGGTTAGTGCCTCCTTATAATCTTTATAACCGTCAATATGTTTCATAAAATATGTATTGGTTTCTTCATCGTTATGATAGAGTGTCATGTGTCCCCAGCCCGATATCATTTTATATCGATAAAGAACGTCATCAGTAATGAAGTGACGAATATCGCCATAGACAACATCCAAGTCGCCCCATCCCCAGAAATCGTAGCCTTTGACATACTCTGTAAAAATATAGGCAAAAGCAGGACGGAAATCACAGATCTTATAAGGACGGTCAAGGGTGATGGGAAAATCGAATGATTTTTGCACGATCTGTCTGAAATCTTCAAATTGCATCTTGTGAATGATGATATTATGAGCAGGTTCCACATCACAATCAGTAAAGAACATAAAGTCAATGGAAGGATTGCGAAGTGCTGAAGCACGCCACATCTGATACTGTGGTGGCAAAGAACCAAAATGCGGGAAAAAAACAATGATAGATTTCATGATATGAAGATGTTAGAATGTTATACGTTCAAGAAAGTGATATACAGATGCTTTACGAGCTACAAAATACTTCATTCCTGTTGTGAATTGAAATAACGAGATGAAATAAAAACAGAGTAGTGGGATTATTAAAGCGGAACCATAGATAATCAGCGTGGTGAAAGAGACAGCATAGATTTCTATGACTATAGATTTAATCCACAATGTCAGAATCGTAAATATAGCAAATAGTATGTAATACGGAATCATGCCTCGCCAATATATCCATACGCTCTTGTGGAATCCTTGTGAAAAGAGATAATAAGGCTTCCAGAAGGAACTTATAAAGAAGAAACTTAATATTTTACCTAATAGAATCCCGACAATGCCATAGGTGGGGGCGAGTATTAGCGTGATGGTAAGGTTGAGAACAAGTTCAGTCCAACTTGCCCAAACGTCAGAAAAGAGTCCTGCAGAGCCTAAATATATATAGACAGCAGCTGTTTGTAAACGTATAAAAAAATTGAATATCAATAAGTATACAATAATTTCCTCAAGCTGATACTGCTTACCTAACCAGCAAGCGATGAATGGTTGGATAAATAGAAGAAGAGAGAATATCACAATACCTAATACAAAGAAACGTGCAGCTGTTAACTCCCAGAACACTTTCATGATGTTTTTCTCATTACCTTCGGCTAACAAATTACCTACACCCGCGCTTAAACCTTCAGAAAGAATATTGACTAAGAAATTTAATTTGTTAATAATCATGGTGTAGTTGCCATAGAAAGCAATCTTAACGACAGATACAAACATGCCAACCATGATCTCATCACTGCGATACAATATGAAATCCTTGATTTTCTGAATAAAGATTTGCTTGGTTTTCTTAAGAATCTCAGGATATTTGCTTAAATTACGTTTTCCTTTTTGCAAATTGATATCAAGCCAAGGGTATAATTTGTGAATTTGACGATTGAAAATGATGATGCCAATCATCGTAAATATTAGATCAACAAGAATCCAAAGCCATAAATTTCGATAGTAATATGCCAAAAGAATTTGGACTAAAGAAAGTGTGATATTAATAGTTTGGAAATAAGCATTTACCAGGTATTGTTTTTGATTGGCACTGACAAGTAATTGCTTGTAGTTAAAGATGTATCCAGCAGCAGATGATGCAAGAAAGGAATAGTAAGCAAAATAGACAAGAGATAGACCAATACTCAGGTTATCAAACCACCATGGGAAAAATAGGCTAATTATCAATCCGCATCCCCCAATTACATATCCAATACATCGATATAGAAAAGCAAGTATTGACATCACCTCGTTGATTTTCTCATGATTATCTTCTTGAAGTGGCTTATATAAAAAATAGACAATGCTAGTGCCAATGCCCAATTCCGCTACACTCAGAAAGCCCATGATATTCATAAGCATACCCGTCAGTCCAATGAACTCGGCACCGAGACAGTCAAGGAATATCTTACGAGAGAAAAATGCAAGTATTAGTGAAAGCATATAAAATAACATGCCCACTTTGATGTTCATCACACTTCTATGTACTCGCTCGCTCATTATTTAATAGATAGTACTCAGCCATTCTGCAAAGAAATGATCATAGACCCGATAGACACCGTCTGATTGTGTCACAAGGTCATTCTTAAGTAATAACTTGATAGCAGACTGAACAGAACTGGCAGAGTTGAGATTGTATTTCTTGATGAATTTCGTTGATGTGATATTTTTAGCGAGTCCCTCCTTGGCAATAGCTTGTAATACAATTTTCTGTTTTGGAGGAAGGTTGGACAATAGATCTTTGTAACTTCCTTCCTGAGACATGATGACGTTATTCTTTGCCTCATTGATCATGTATGACTGACAATGTCCACCAGTTGGTGTTGAGGCATACAGTTCATTCATCATCATCTGTACAAACCATGTGTAACCGTCAAACATGCTCCAAACAGTCTTGACGACCTCTTCGTCTATATCCTTTCTGTTTCCTTGGAATAAATGACAGGCGAAGTCGGTATATGTATCCATAGGAATAGGGTCAAGTCCCATGCTGATAGCACTTTGATAAAAAGGCTTTGAGGGCGAGTTGAACATATTGCTCATCATGTGGCGTTTACTGCCGGCAAAAATAAATTGTGCCTTCTTGCATCGTTGAATTTTTGTTCTGAGCAAAGCTTCCACATTTTTTTCAGTATATTCTCCTATCTGTTGGAACTCATCAATAGCGATAATACAAGGTTTATCAGCCTCATCGATATAAGCAAAGATCTCATCCAGTGTGGTCAGTGGTGCTTGTATATCACCCAGCCCTAAATCGAAGGATGGAGTCCCAGTCATAGCGTCTAATTTAAATCCGATGCGGAAAGATGAAATGATTTGGAAAAACTTCTCTTTCCATACCGTTTTTTGCGGTTTTAACTGTTCGTAGATTTCCTTTCCAAATGAATATACAAATTCTGCCAAAGATGTTGTGGCATAGATGTCAATATAAAAGACATAATATTTTTCTATGATATCTTCTTGGTGAAAGAAATGCTGTATGAGACCAGACTTGCCGATACGTCGAGGAGAGATAAGCGCGACATCACGTCCGTTTATTATTTGTTTGCGAAGGAAAGCTGTTTCAGTTTCCCTGTCACAAAAATATTCGTCAGATAGGTATTTCCCAATGATAAAGGGGTTGCTTACATCATTTATACTCATCGCATCCTATTTTTATTGCAAATATAATAATTATATTTATAATAAAGCCTATTGAACTATACTTTTTGATGTTCTTTAACGAATATCGTATTATTGTCTTTCAATTATATACCATAATAATTACTTTATAACAAAGTTTAACATCTTACGCCCTTAATGTAACTGCATAAAAGTTAGTGATAATGTCAAACAAATAGTGCTTCTATTTGTCATGAGTGGTATGGAGGAACTCTTTGTTTTTCAAATCCATTTTCAGCAGGTTGCCCAGCATAAGACCAGCCAGTTTGACGATGGAAAGCAGTTTTCCGAAGAGTGCCTTGGTGCGCATCCTCTTGGGGATTGCAACGAAGATAGAAAGAGAGATAACGAGGAAAAGTCCCCACCACTTCAGACTCCATGGGAAGGAAATGGCTGTCATCACCATTGCGAAAAAGCAGGTAAGTACCAAAAGGATAGAACGGGGGATTAACGCCTGCTGCATTGTTTTGTCGATATAATGGATGTTGCCTGTCTTGATAGCAGTAGGGAGGTAGGGGAGCATCATCAACAGACTTTGTATCTGTCCTGTCATCCAGCGGAGGCGTTGACGTTGGAAATTCTCTGAGCTGCTGACTTTCTCATCGAATACCAGAATATCTTCTTCATATTTGATGAAGATATGCTCCTTCATCAATTGGATTTCCATTTCACGGTCTTCCACAGCTGTTTCAAATAAACCGACATGGTTTTTAAACCATTCATATTCGAAACACATGCCAGAACCAATCAGTGCAGAGGAAATGCCAATTCTGTTATGTGCCTTTCGAAAGAGTGTGTTATTAATCTCCTCGCTGATACCATCCAAGACAGCGACATCATTATCACTGTTCTTAGCGCAACGGTGACATTGGATGGCGCGATGTCCTTGGTGGCAGGAAGCATTGACCTGTTCCAGAAAATCAGACAGTACGACATTGTCTGCATCAAAGATAATGACATAGTCATAGTGTTCCTCTGTATGCTCCAGTGCGTAGTGGAGTGCTTTCGCCTTACTGCTTTTCTCAAACTGTGGGGTGAATAGAGTAATAGGCAGTTGGCGAAGTTGGTCATTGGTCTCATCGGTCATGTGGTCAGAGATGACCACGATATGATAAAGTTCCTGAGAATAGGTGCTTTTCAGACACTGGCGGACGGAATGGACGATTACTTTATCTTCCTGATATGCAGGGAAGAGAATTAGAAATGAGAAATGAGAAGTGAGAAATGAGGAATGATTCGAGGGAGCAGTTCTTTTCTTTGTTAAATGAGAGGGGAATAGGGAGACAAAGGCATAGAAAGCTACATAGATGACAGATGGTGCCATGAAGATCCATAGCAGCCAGTCTATTGTATGTATTGTTGTCCACATGATTTAACGTTAACCTTTCTTTTCTCTTAATTCCCTACGTTCTACCCAGTCGGCAATTTTGGATAGACCGGGTATGGATTTCATAAGTACTATGGGCGTTTTGAAGAAAGTGGAGTCCCAGTTCTTGTCTACTAAATAGTCTGGGGTTGCCATGGCAAATACCAAGAGTACAATGGCAAATAAAGCCCACCATTTAAAGGCGAGGGTGGTATAAATCATGGGCATGATTATTCCCATTAATACAATAATTGCCATTAACAGCATACGGGGCATCAGCATCCATTGGATAATCTTGTCTGCCCAACTGTAATATCGGTTAACGAGGGCTATCGGCAGGTATTTAATGTTCTTCAGGAGTGTTATGAATTGTGCCTTTATCCAGCGCCCTCTCTCCCGGTTGAACTCATCAGACTCACGGGTCTTCTCGTTAAAGACGTATAGTTGGTCAAAGTAGTCTACATGGATATGTTGACGCATCAGCATGGCATCCAGTTCCTTGTCTTCCCAAGCTGATTTGACCTCGAAGATGTTGTTCTTAAACCAAGTGAAGTCAAAAGCACAGCCTGATCCCATTAAACCAGCCGACAGACCAACCGCGATATGTCCACGACGGAAAATGGAATTGTTGATTTCCTCAAAGATAGCACCCATGCGTGCAGCTGTCGTGTCCCGATTACGGGACAGAATGTGGGTCTGTATCGCCTTGGTTCCCGCAGACTCGTAAGCAGCATTTAGATCCTCAAGAAATTCGGGTTCTACCAAATCTCCAGCATCCAAAATAACGACAATATCATATATTTTAAATTGGGGAAGATTGTTGATGGCAAGTTGTAATGCCATAGCTTTCGTACTTTTCTCAAATTTGGGTGTCAGTAACGTAATGGGTTCCTGGGCAAGGCGCATGTTGGTCATCTCTTCGTTCTGATCTGAGACGACAGAAATGTCAAATTGGCGTTGTGGATAGGTCTGTCCTAAAACAGATTTCACTGTCTGAATTACCTTTTTGTTCTTATAGGCGGGAATTAAGACAATAAACCGGTTCTGATGATTAGTCTTGGGTAATGCTCCCTGATGTGCCATCATGGAGGTGATAGTAAAAAACAGCATGTATAGTACAGTTAATGCTGTAAAGATAAACAACACCCCGTCAACGGTATATAATATTTTCCAAAAATCCATATCTTTATCGTTTTATAAAATTCCAAATTCCTTTGATGACTGCAACTGCTAAGTCTGTTTTGCCAGTGAAGGTATATTTTACCATATCCCGTATAGCTACTACGCTTACCAGATAAGCATAGGTTAGGTATTTAGAGGCTCCTTGAATGTTACGTTGGGCAAAAAGTAGGCGGTTGCGGGTGATATAGAAAGTTTTGAGGGGAGATGTTTGTCCCGTTGTCTGACTCTCTTTATGGAAAACAGTGAAGGCAGGATCATACCAAATGTCATAACCTGCTCTTTGAATCATCACCGACCAGTCAAGTTCCTCATAATAAAGGAAATAGCATTCGGGCATCATGCCAACTTTTTCAATCACCTCTCGCTTCACAATCATAGCGGCACCATGTGCATAAGGGGTAGGGTGCGGAGTATCGTACTGTCCTTTGTCTTCTTCCCCATAGCCAATGGTCTTATTACGGAGCGTAATGGAAGTCAGACGGGTATATCCTGCATATTGGATAGGTTGGTGCCCCCATGTGAATCGTATTTTCGGGCTAACCATCCCAATTCTCTCGTGGCTTTTCAGTCGATTAATCAATGGCAGAAACAAATCTCTTACCTCTAACTTCTTACCTCTAACCTCTAATAAGGTGTCGTTATTTAAGAAAAAGAGATATTTCCCATGAGCAGCTTGGATACCAAGGTTATTGCCTCCGGCAAAACCGAGATTCTGGTCACTCCTGATAACCGTCACATGGGGAAAGCGTCTTTCTATTTCGGAAGCTTCATCTTGTGTGGAGGCATTATCCACTACAATTACCTCTAATGACTTGTCATCAGCAGGTAATGACTCTATCAATTCACAGGTGTCTTTCAGCCCGTTGTAATTGATGGTAATGATGGATAATACTTTTTCAACTTCCAACTCTTCAATTTTTCAATTCTTCTTACACTCTCGATGCTTTTTTCTTCTCTAACTTCAATCGTTCTTTCTCTTCTTGGATGGCAAGTTCTTTTGCCTCATATTCTATCCATTCTTTTTCGATGAATGGTAATGTGTATACAAGAGTCAAACCACCGTAGTATATAAGGCAGTTTGGGAATTGGAATAATACTTCATTTCCATATGCTCCTACTTGTATGGCAATAAATGCACAACACATTCCCGCTCCAATTCCTTGTAGTGACGAACTTTTAATCCTAAAAAGTACAATCCAACAGGCACCACTTAACATCAGAAGCATGGTGGTAATAAATGTAATGAGACCTATTTTTCCTGTATGGATCCATACAAATACATAATGAGAATCCGCAGGGATTGAAGACATAAGTGTATATTTATTGTTTTTAGGTACATTGGTTTGATTTATACCAATTCCAATGCCCCATGGTGCCTCTCTTAAATATTTCCTCATTGTCTCTTGGTTGATTGATCGTACATTTGCGGATTGGTCTCTTTTATTAAATACAGAACGCATACGACGTATCTGTTGGTTTCCTTGTCCAATGTTTGTAAAGGCAAGGAAAACAAAAGCTAATCCGAAAAATAGCGTTACGGGAACTGCAATTCTGACAGATTTGGAAAGAACAATATATGCCATTATTCCAACTCCTAAACAGCCCATTGCTGTTCGGGTACCTGATAAGAACATTCCCCATACACAAAAGATTCCTATAGCGATGAAAAGTAATCGATACTTGTTAATTTTATTTGTAATTCCAAAAATGAAAAATGCAACTGCTGCAGAAGCAATACCCTCGCCAAAATTCGCAGCATCGCTATATACAGAGAAATAGCGAATCAAAGTACCTCCTTGCAAAACATGAGTCACACTACCAACAAGCCACGCACTTTCTGCAGGGCTGAATCCAATGTATTTTTGTTTGAGTGTGTACAGAGAGCCGAATAATGACAAACCTCCCCAAAATAAGATGTATTGAAAAAGCCTTTTAGGTGTGTTAATATATATGGTAAAGACTAAAAAGGCATATATAATTTGAAATGCCAACATACGTGCGCCTTGATACCATGCTGCAACATTAATGCCTATTCCACAAGTGTCATTAAACACTTCTAATGTGCAAAATCCACACCAGCAGAGTAAGGCATAGAGCATCAAATTTCCTGCTCTTTCAAAATTAGGTGTTTTACGTGCATCTATGATTGCTACGCTTAATAAGAGAATTTCCAAAAGTTCAACGACCAAAGAAACAGGAAGCCCTGATGGCATTAGGTTATTTCTGTCAAGACCAAATACTATATAATTATAAATGCATAATGACCAAAATACAGCCATAGGCCATCTGAAAGCAACATATATTGCAATGATTAAAAGTGGAGAGGCACATATCATTGCAAAAGCACTGAAACCTGCTGCAATAAATTGATAGATTGCTAAACCAAACAAGAGAAAGAGCAATAATGCTCTTCCTCCAGTTTCTTGCTTATATGTTGCAAAATCCTTTATCATTACTTGGCATGGTTGTTTTCTGTTGCCGTCAGACCTAACTGGGACATGCGGTATACGAAATTGTTGAACTTCGTGTAAGGTGGCAACTGACCGACGAATTCCTCTACCGCATAGCGGCTTGCTTCTGTCAAATACATAAAGAGAGTATTCTTATGCTCTTCATCCAGCATCGCCTCGACTTCCTTTAATGCTTTCTGATCGACATCCTTCCATGTGCGGTTGGCACGGGTGACCATCAGATTGACTGTTGCCATATTCAACAGGGCGGGGGAGATGGAGTTCTCGTCCAAATTAGGATATTCGATGATGGCAATCTCTTCAGGCAGGATGTCTGGGCACAAATCCTTGATACCATTCGCCATGATAAACTTGCTATCTTCGGCAAGGAAGTCTTCATCGTAGGTCAGACGACGAACCTGCAGACCGATGGATATCCAGTAGTTCTCCAATTCTTGTGCAAGGAAACTCTTACCATTGCCAGAGTCGGTAGAGATGAGGTTCAATACGTTCTGCTGTCCTTCCTTAAACTTTGGCAATAGTGCCTTGCTTAACTGACGGAGTGACATGTCAGCTATTGTCTTGTTAAAGCGGCGATAGCGCAGGTTGCTCTCCTTGGGATAGCAGCCCATGACGGGGATCTTGGTGATACGCTCTGAGCGCATGCGGTCACGCAAGGTTCGGTCGAGCAACTCGATAATGAAGAACCAAAGTGCCGTCAACATAAATGTCAATAGGAATGCGCCTAATAAAATCATTAAGCGATTCGTAGGCTGAGCGTTCAAAGGGAACATTGGTGGGTTCAGTACACGTAAGGTTGCCGTTGACATCTGAAGATTCTTCTGACGAAGACGAGCGGCATTCAAAGCTTTCAACATTTCCATATAGTTGCCTTCCACGAATCCAATATGACGACCTTTACGATCCAGTGTAGCACCGATAGGTGAGTAGAACAGATATTGGCGATCCAAATTTTGCTTCATGATGTCTGTGGCAGACATCTCTGCTCTAGCTTTTTCCATCAGTAACATTTGTTCCAGCCATCTTCCAATCATATCGCTTGCTTTAACACCGGTCTCTGTGCTATAAGTTCCTGCCTCAATCTCCTGAGTGAGGTCTTTCACACTATTGGTAGTGGCTGTCAGTTCTCGTTGTGCCTTTTGCATCTCCTCTTGTGCCTCATTATTAAGGTCACCACCTTCACCACCCATTAAACGGAGGTTAGAGATACGGGACTGTAAGCGGGAAATATCTTTGATCTTATCCGTAAATTGTTTGTTGGCACGAATGACACGGGCACGATCGCCTAACTGACGCTCCAGATAGTCCATCAATGCCTTGGAGGTGGTATAATCCATCAACTGCTGGTTTCGGAAATTCTGTTGTTGCATCTCCAAAATAGTCAACTGTTTGGTCTGCTCACCATAGTTGATAATACGCTTGGAAATATTATAGCGAATTAAATCGTCCTCGGCTCCTGTCAGAATACGATACAGACGAGCGACCTCACGCTCAAAGAACTTGATGACATTATTGGTTTCACCAAAGCGAAGTTGTTGATAGTGACGGGCAAAGACTTCATTGAGAATATCCAAGGTATTATAAGCGACACCTGCGTCGTTGGCGGAATAACCGATGTCAATAATATCGCTTCCTTTTAATTGGAGTACTTTCAGTCTTGCCGTAATATTATTAATGCCAAAATAAGGATGGTAATTTAACAGACCGAATAAATAGTTTGCCTGATTGGGCTTTTCGTATGCTTTCAGATTGGCATAAGTTGCAGATTCACTGTTGTGGTTAATCAGTGCTTTTACATCTGCAGGGACAGAGGCATTCAGCTGGCGGAAATGTTCCGCTGAAATGTAGTTGTTGTCCTTATTGGGATTGCCATACATCATACAACGGGCAAACAAACGCAATGAAACCTCGTGTATGGTGTTCTCTGTGGTGATAATCAGCATCAAGTTGTTGATGTTGGTTTGGGGATTACCACCAGCAATACCCGTACCGCCTTCTATGTTATAACCGGTAATCATACCCGTGTAAATAGTAGTGTTGGTATCATAAATACGCTCCATGTTACGGGTCAAGAACCAAGCGACAATTAAAGCAATCAGTGGTAAGATAACCAGATACCAGCGTATCTTGTATAAAAACCGAACGATATATCTAAATAAATCCATAGCTTTCTGATTTAATGTTTTCTATTACTTTTCTCGTATGCTCGTGCAGCTTTGGCAGATTTTGCAGCCTCTCGTGCCGCAACTCTGTCTGATTTTGCCTTTGCTTCTTTCTCTGCTTTCTCTAATTGCTGATAGCGTTTTTCGTCAGCCTTGACCTCTTTAGCTATGCGCTTTTCCAAAGCCTTGTTTTCACGACGGATTTGTTTCTCTGATTTATGAATAGTGCCATCCAAGGTTACTTCGGTGGTCGCATTGGTGATGATTGGAGTTCGGGAGATGATTTCCAAAGTAAGAATGTCTTGGATAATTGAAGTCTGCAAAGTTTGATATTCTCGTACTACCTGCAATTCGTGTAATTTCGTCCATGCATAATCCTCAATATTCATATTGCCCTGATGGAAGTCCTCTTGGTTCAAGGCACCTGCTCCCTGATAGGCTGCGGCGCCTTCGCTGGCGGTCTTCAGCGTAACCAAGGCGTTCGTGATTTTAGCATATAATGTGCTTATCTGAAGTTTAAGTTCATCATATTTGATGTCTTTTTCCAGTTTTGCTCTATCGGCTTCTAATCGTTTACGTTTAATCGAAGGTGCCCAGTCTAAAATATCTTCTAAAGGCACATTCAAGTTTACTCCCACGTTCCAATAGGACTGTTCTGTACCATTTTTGGATTCAAAAATAGGTACAAAATTCATGGTACCCGTTTGGTTGTTTGTCATCTGCCCATATACATCGGTCTTACCATAACTATAACTGGCATGAGCACGGACGTATGAGAAGATATGACGTTTTTGTTTCGCCACTTCAGCCTTGGCAAGCTGTTCTGCCTTATCTAAAGACAATATTTGTGGGTTCTGCTTGGCATTCTCAAACAATACCGACAGTGGTGGCAGGTGGAAAGTTGAGAAATTCAGTGTGCTTTCATCACTAGAATCAAAAAATCCCGCACTGATACCACTTTCATCTAACGACTGGGCATAGGTCGTAGCACTTAAGCCTATCGCAGCAATCAGAAGTAGCAAATGTCTTTTTTTGTTCATTTTTCTAATATGAGGTTAAACCCTATTATTATACTATACGTTTTCTTTCTGTACAAAGGCAAAGAGAGTACGGAAGATAATCTTCATGTCCAGCATGAAATTGTAGGTCTGTCCGTAGGTGATATCCAGCTGCTTACGCTCCTCTGCAGACATGTTGCCGCCCTTGCCACGCTCCTCTACCTGCCAAAGACCAGTGAGTCCGGCTGGAGCCATGAAGCGGTCAATGCTGGTGTCGGCAGTTAACTTCTCTGCCTCGTAGAGTGGGAGAGGTCGGTTACCGACAACTGACATGTCGCCTTTGAGGATGTTGAAGAGCTGTGGAAGCTCGTCTATGCTGTATTTACGAATGAAACGTCCCACCTTGGTGATACGCGGATCGTTCTCAATCTTCACAAAGGCATTGTTGATCTCTTCTTCCTTCTGCTTGTTGAAGTCGCTCTCAGCCACGACAAAGTCGTCACCAATCAACATGATTTCCTCGTCGCTGATCATCATCTCCGACTCCATACCCATATCCAGCATGTCTTGCTCAGCCTCTTCACCAAGAGGAGCGGTAATCGTCTTGTGATCATCTTCCTCTTCCTTCTCGGCATACTGATTGTTCGTCTTGCTCAAATCCTTCAAACGTTCTTCCGCATCCGTATACATGCTGCGGAATTTCAGGAAATCGAAAATGGTGTAGTTAGTACCTACGCGTTTTGACTTGAACAGGACCGGACCTTTACTCTCCAACTTGATGGCAATAGCCGTCAGGATGAATATCGGAGAGAGAATAATAATGGCAAGTCCGGAGAAGAATATGTCGAAGAGACGCTTCCATACGGGAATCTTGAATTTCAGAATCTTGTATTTGGGAGCCTCGTCGTCAAACAGAATGTTCTCACGGTCGGAGATAAACTGGATCTTCTTGTTTAATGCCGTTACTGAAGCATCCTTGTTGATGGTGTCATTGACACCGCATTTCATGTAAACATCACGCTCCTCCTTCGTCATGTTATCGGTCAACAGGATGATATAGACGTTGCGGCACTTCTTGCGCAGATAGGTGATCGCAGTGATATCCTCACTACGCACATTTCGCTCAAAGAAAACGATAAAATGCTCATTGGATACATGCGGGGTACACACCTGAGCAGCATCCTTATAGGCATTTGTCATTCGGACTAATTGTCCTGGAATATATTTGAGCCTTTCTTGTGTCTTTGGATTGTTACCTAAGTAAACAACACCTATCATAATATATAAATATGTATATTAATTGGGAAGAATCTTCTTGACACGGATTTTTAATTCCATGGGATTAAATGGCTTGACAATATAGTCGACAGCACCAATCTCCAGCAGGCGGATACGCTCACTGGTGGAATCCTCACTGGAAAGCATAATGACGGGGATGTGGCGGAATAGCTCGTTCTGCTTGATCCACTCCAAAAAGTCATCACCGCGCATTCCAGGCATGCGGATGTCGGAGATGATCAAGTCAGGAGTGTTACCTGCCTGAAGCCATTTCACACCCTGCAGACCATCAGGCAACCACTGAACATCATAGTCACTCATCAGGTAGATGGAGAGCACCTTTGCAATGGTCTCCTTGTCGTCAAGTATTAGTATTTTTTTCTTCATATATGAATAAAACTTAGTTCTCGGTTATGATATTCTAATGTGCAAAGGTAAAAAAATATTTTTAATTGTAGTCAAATAAAGATAAAAAAATGCGAAAAATAAGGAAAAAAGTTGTTATTTAGAAATAATTTAGGGAAATTTGGGGTCTAAAACGTATTTATAATATAAAGATTTTTATAATTATGGCAAATAGATTCTTATTAGGTATTGATGTCGGCAGCTCATCTGTCAAGACATCATTGGTAAATGCAGACACAGGTAAATGTGTCGCTGCTGCTTTTTATCCAGAGAAAGAGGCGCCCATTATGGCTGTCAAAGCCGGATGGGCTGAGCAAGATCCTCAGATGTGGTGGAACAATATGAAGCTAAGTCTTCAGAAAATCATGACCGAGGCTGGAGCTACTGGAGAGGAAATCAAAGCGATTGGTATTTCTTATCAGATGCACGGTCTTGTTTGTGTGGACAAAGACTTGAATGCTTTGCGCCCTTCTATTATTTGGTGTGATTCTCGTGCTGTTCCCTATGGCGAAAAGGCTTTCAAGGATTTGGGCGCAGACCAGTGTTTGACTCATTTGTTGAACTCTCCAGGTAATTTTACCGCAGCGAAGCTTGCATGGGTCAAGGAAAATGAGCCGGAGATTTTTAATAAGATTCATAAGATTATGTTGCCTGGTGACTATATCGCCATGCGTCTCTCTGGTGTAGCAAACACAACGGTTAGCGGTCTGTCGGAGGGTATGTTCTGGGATTTCAAGAACAATGAGGTTGCTGGGTTCCTGATGAAGTACTTTGGCTTTGATCAGTCATTGATTGCTGATATTGTACCAACATTCGGCATACAGAGTGAGGTAAGTGCCGCAGCTGCAGCCGAATTGGGATTGAAAGCGGGTACTCCTATTTCATATAGAGGTGGTGACCAGCCCAACAACGCTTTGTCACTGAATGTGCTGAATCCTGGCGAAATTGCTGCTACTGCAGGAACCTCAGGCGTGGTCTATGGCGTGTTGGGTGAGGTGAACTATGATAAGCAGAGTCGCGTCAATACTTTTGCGCATGTGAACCATAGTGCTGACCAGACGCGATTGGGTGTATTGCTTTGTGTCAATGGTACGGGTATCTTGAATGCTTGGGTTCATCGCAATATTACACCGGATATCAGTTATGCAGCTATGAACGACCTTGCCGCAACAGTGCCCATTGGCAGTGAAGGTGTTACAATCATTCCGTTTGGTAATGGTGCTGAGCGTGTCTTGGAGAATAAGGAGATTGGTTGCTCTATTAATGGAGTGAACTTCAATAAGCATAACAAGGCACATCTGGTCCGTGCAGCCCAAGAAGGTATCGTGTTCTCTTTCTGTTATGGTATGGAAATTATGCAGCAGATGGGCATGAATATTCAAAAGATTCACGCAGGAAAGGCAAATATGTTCCTAAGTCCCTTGTTCCGTGATACATTGGCGGGCGTCAGCGGAGCCACTATTGAACTGTATGACACGGACGGATCTGTCGGTGCAGCCAAGGGAGCAGGTATGGGAGCAGGTATCTATAAAGATAATAATGAGGCATTTGCCACGTTGGATAAACTTCAGGTGATTGAGCCTGATGAGGCTAATCGTGATGCTTATCTTTCTGCCTATGCTGCTTGGAAAGAGACGCTCCAAAAGAAGCTGTCATGATGTCGAAATATCGAAATGTCAAAATAACGAAAAATTAAATTAAAGAAATTATGGCAAAAGAGTATTTCCCTTTTACTGGTAAAATTCCTTTTGAAGGAAAGGATAGTAAAAACGTTATGGCTTTCCACTATTATGATCCCGAGAAGGTGGTCATGGGAAAGAAAATGAAGGATTGGCTGAAGTTTGCGATGGCTTGGTGGCATACACTGGGTGGCGCTAGTGCGGATCAGTTCGGTGGTCAGACCCGTTCTTATGAGTGGGACAAGGCTGCTGATGCTGTTCAGCGTGCTAAAGATAAGATGGATGCTGGTTTTGAGATTATGGATAAACTGGGCATCGAGTATTTCTGCTTCCACGACGTAGACCTTGTTGAAGAGGGGGCTGACGTGGAGGAGTATGAGGCTCGTATGAAGGCTATCACAGACTATGCGCTCGAGAAGATGAAGCAGTATCCTAATATCAAGAACCTGTGGGGAACAGCCAACGTGTTTGGTAATAAGCGCTATGCTAATGGTGCGTCTACCAATCCTGATTTTGATGTGGTTGCTCGTGCTATTGTCCAGATTAAGAATGCGATTGACGCTACCATCAAACTTGGTGGTCAGAACTATGTGTTCTGGGGTGGACGTGAGGGTTATATGAGTCTGCTGAACACTGATCAGAAGCGTGAGAAGGAACACATGGCTACTATGTTGACAATGGCTCGTGACTATGCTCGCAGCAAAGGATTCAAGGGTACCTTCCTGATAGAGCCGAAACCCATGGAGCCTTCTAAACACCAGTATGATGTCGATACTGAGACCGTCATTGGCTTCCTGAAAGCTCATAACCTTGACAAGGATTTCAAAGTGAATATTGAGGTGAACCATGCGACACTTGCTGGTCATACTTTCGAGCATGAGCTCGCTTGTGCTGTTGATGCTGGTATGCTGGGCTCTATTGATGCTAATCGCGGTGATGCACAGAACGGATGGGATACAGACCAATTCCCCATTGACAATTATGAGTTGACACAGGCAATGCTGGAAATAATCCGTAATGGTGGTCTGGGTAACGGTGGTACTAACTTCGATGCGAAGATTCGTCGTAACTCAACAGACCTTGAGGATCTCTTCATTGCTCACATCAGTGGTATGGATGCCATGGCACGTGCACTGGAGAATGCTGCTGCTATTCTGGAGGAAAGTGAGCTTCCTGCCATGAAGAAGGCGCGCTATGCAAGCTTTGATAATGGTGTCGGCAAAGACTTTGAGGACGGTAAACTGACACTGGAGCAGGCTTACGAGTATGGTAAGAAGGTGGGTGAGCCTAAACAGACCTCTGGTAAGCAGGAGAAGTACGAGACTATCGTTGCTCTGTATGCAAAATAAGTGATTCTAATTGGAATAAGTATTTACCTTGCGCTTGCCCTGCAATACAGCTAATGCATTCAGGGCAAGCGCTTGCATTTCATTCTCACCAGGGAAAATATAGACAGGGGCAAGGAAGTCGATGCGCTTCCGGAGCTCATTGACAATATAGTCTGAGTGCGCCATTCCTCCTGTTAGCAAAATGGCATCAATCTGACCGCATAGAACAGCCCCTTCGGCTGCTATTTGTTTTGCCGTATGATATATCATGGCATCAACAATCAGCTGGGCATGCTCATCACCCTGTTGGATGCGTTCCAGAATTTCCCGCATGTTATTTGTACCCAGATGGGCGGTCAGTCCCGCCTGTCCTGCTATCCTCTTCAGAAGTTGCTTTTCTGTATATTTGCCACTAAAGCAAAGGCGAATAAGATCTACTGCAGGTAGGGAACCTGCGCGCTCTGGTGAGAAAGGACCTTCTCCGTCCAAGGCGTTATTGGCATCTATGGCGCGACCATGCTGATGAGCTGCCACGGAGATACCCCCTCCCAGATGACAAATGATCAAATTGAGATCCTCATATTCCTTTCCGATGCCACGTGCATATCGACGGGCAATGGCTCGCTGATTAAGGGCATGCCAAATGCATATACGGGGCATGAGGGGACTGCCGCTGATGCGTGCCAATGGGGATAACTCATCCACTACACCTGGATCAGCGATGAATGCCCTACAGCCATCTATTGTCGCAGCAATCTCATGGGCAATTAAACAGCCCAGGTTGCAGGCGTGGTTATGCATGACACAGCCGTGTAAAGTGTCGTTCACCATCTGCTCGTCTATCTCATATACACCACCTGCAATGGGTTTCACTAATCCCCCTCGTCCAATGACAGCATCAAACTCCAAAGGAATATTTGCCTGCTGGAGTTCGTCTAATATCAACTGACGACGGAAATCCTGTTGTTCAGTGATGGCTCCAAAGGGAGCCAGTTCCTCTGCTGTATGGGTGATGTTACGTAGTAGAACAGGTTTCTCGTCTTCGTAGACCGCCATTTTAGTGGAAGTCGAGCCTGGATTGATGACAAGAATTTTCATAGGCATGCAAGGGCAAATAGGATACTGTTGTATTTCGCTTCTATAGAGTCACCGCGAGAGGGCACGATGACAGGGCAGATGGTGCCACAGAGAATCCCTGCCGTACGGGCATTGGCAAAGAGAGTCATGGATTTGTAGAAGGCATTACCAGCCTCAATGTCTGGCATGATGAGAACATCTGCCTCGCCGTTTAGGGGGGACGTGATGCCTTTCGCTTTCAGTGCCTCTAATGAGCAGGCAGATTTTACATCTAAAGGACCGTCGACAATACATTTCCCGAACTCGCCTTCAGAGGCAAGAAGCTTGATATCTTGATAACCTTCCACAAATGGGAACTGTCTTCCGCCATGCTCTGCACAATGGATGAGTGCAATGCGTGGCTCCTCTATTCCCATGCGATGGCAGATATGTGTCGCGTAACGCACCTGTTCTGTACGCTGTTTCTGAGTAGGATAGGGGATTACAGCAACATCAGTGAAGAAAAGTAGTTTGGGATAGGTCGGTATCTCTGCTACTGAGAGGTGTGTTAACACCTGCCCTTCAGGTAGCAGTCCTGATACTTTATTTAATATGGCACGTAAGAGAATGTCGGTGCTGATAAGTCCTTTCATCAAGACATCAGCATCACCTCTGCGTATGAGAGCTACTGCTTTCTCGGCAGCTCTTTCCGGAAGGGTGTCATCCATGTGTATGACCTCGGCTATTTGTTTGTGTTCCACCAGTTTCAGCGCATTCTGAGTCGCCTCGTCTGTGGCGTTGACGGCAACGATACGTAGTCGTTTTGGTGAGTTAGCGACCAGCAACTGGATATCTTGGAAATTCTTGATTGTCTTCATAGTGACTGCCGGTACCATTCAAACAGTTTTCTGACACCTTCCTCTATCTCAACTTTGTGAGTCCATCCTAAGGAGTGCAATTTAGAGACATCGATGAGTTTCCGCATGGTACCGTCGGGTTTAGAGGCATCAAACTCTACCGTTCCCTCAAAACCGACCGCCTTGACAACCAGCTCAGAGAGTTCACGGATGGTCAGTTCCTTACCCGTACCCACATTGATATGGCAGTTGCGGATTTCTCCCAAAGAGGGGATGGCACCACCACGACCCGCAGAGTGGTTGCGGTCAACAGCACCGTCTGTGCTGGCACCATAGTGAACACTGCTGTATTTCTCGATACCGATAATATCGGAGAAATTGACATTCAGTAGCACATGTACCGAGGCATCAGCCATGTCCTCGCTCCACAGGAATTCGCGAAGCGGTTTGCCAGTACCCCATAGTACCACCTTATTATTATATATGCCATACTTTGCCAGAACGCTGAGAGCGTTTTCTCGTTGAGAGTTGAGAGTTGAGAGTTGAGAGTCAGTAGAAAGTTTAGAGTTGAAAGTTGAGGAACCCTTAACCCTTAACCCTTCACCATTAACCCCTTCGACTGGACGTTTGTCCAAGTCAATGGCAATCTTGTCCCACTCTCCATCATGGATGAGTTTGGCAAGGTATATCTTACGCATCATGGCAGGCATGACATGACTGTTCATGACTGTTCTCCAAATGGAAATTGTCGTTGGGACCGTAGAGGTTAGTGGGCATGACAGCGATATAGTTGGTTCCGTATTGCAGGTTATAACTCTCGCACATCTTCAGTCCGGCAATCTTCGCAATGGCATATTCCTCGTTGGTGTATTCCAGCGGGGAGGTCAGCAGACAGTCTTCCCGCATGGGCTGGGGGGCGTTCTTCGGATAGATACAGGTAGAACCGAGGAAGAGCAGCTTCTTGACACCATGGGCATACGCCTCACTGATGACATTACACTGTATCTTCATATTCATCATGATGAAGTCGGCACGGTACAGAGAATTAGCCATGATGCCGCCGACAAAGGCTGCTGCAAGAACTACAGCGTCGGGTTGTTCCTCATCGAAGAATTTCTTAACGGCTACTTGGTCTGTCAGGTCCAACTCCTTGTGGCTTCGCCCCACTAAATTGGAATATCCTCTTTGTAATAGGTTATTCCAGATGGCAGAGCCCACCAGTCCATGGTGACCTGCCACGTATATCTTACTATTCTTATCCAGCATTATTTGTCTTGTCCACTAAATTGCTTGATGCGCTGTTCTTCAGAGAGTTTACAGATAAGCAGGGTGTCATTTTTTTCAGCAACGATATACCCGTCGAGTCCTTGGATAACCACTTTCTTCTCCTGCGTCGTATGTACCATGCAGTTTTTCGATTCTATCATGGTGATGTCAGGACCAATGCAGGCATTGCCATATAAATCCGGCTTAATATTCTGCTGCAGAGACCCCCATGTGCCTAAGTCACTCCATCCAAAATCTGCAGGACAGACGAATATCTCCTCAGCCTTTTCCATAATGGCATAATCGACTGAGATATTCTCACATTCAGGGAACAAGCGGTCAATCTCCGTCTGTTCCTTGTCTGTGCCATAGATAGGCAATAGGGACTCAAATGTCTTTGCCATTGCGGGCTGATAGATACGAAAGGCATTGACAATGGTAGAGACGTTCCAAATGAAGATTCCTGCATTCCAGAAATAATTATTCTTGCTGATATATTGTTTTGCTGTCTCCAAATCCGGTTTCTCTCGAAACGAGTCAACGCGGAAAATACCCTTGTTACGAAGGGAGCTGCTTGATAATGCTGCTTGGATATACCCATATCCAGTCTCAGGCCGGTTAGGTTTCATACCTAAGGTGACAATAGCATCACTGTCATAGGTGAAGTCCATGCATTCGGTAATAACACGGCGAAACTCTTCCGTGTTCATGACAATATGGTCACTGGGGGAGACCACAATATTTGCTTTAGGGTCAGATGATTTAATGCGCCAACTGACATATGCTATACACGGTGCGGTGTTGCGGCGACAAGGCTCACAGAGAATATGATTACGGGGAATCTCCGGTAACTGCTCTGCTACGGTATCCACATATTTCTGGTTGGTTACTACCCATACGTTCTCACGAGGAATAATCGTGTCAAATCGGTCTACGGTCAATTGGAGAAGAGTTTTTCCGATTCCCAGCACATCAATAAACTGCTTGGGAAGCTCGGCGGTGCTCATGGGCCAGAACCGGCTGCCAACACCTCCTGCCATAATGACCAAATGGTTGTTGATTCTTGCCATAGTGATAGTTTCTTTAATTATTTGGCAAAAATACAAAAATTATTCGATATGGACGAATATTATTCCTTTTTTCTTTTCAAATAGGAGTGAATGATAAAATAGACGATGGCGGCTATCACCAGTGCCAAGATAATGATTTTGATATACTCGGCATATTCGCTGATCTTGTCATTGAGCTGATCCTCTGGTACGATAGCATGGAGATACCAGCCAAGGGCAGCTAAAATACTATGCCATGCGCCAGCACCAATCGTTGTGTAAAGCAAGAACTTCCAGTAGTTCATCTTGGCAAGACCGGCGGGAATGGAGATGAGATGCCGGATGCCGGGAATCAGTCTTCCCGTCAGTGTCGCCACAATGCCATGGTCATCGAAATATTTTTCGCTCTTCTCTACTTTCTCTTGGTTCAGCAAACACATCTTGCCCCATTTGCTGTTGGCAAAACGGTAGATGACGGGTCTGCCGACATAATAGGCAACCACATAGTTGAGAGATGCCCCCAGGTCTGCTCCAATAGTGGCGAAAAGAATCACCAGGAACACATCAAGGTTTCCACCTGCGGCATGATAGGCTGCGGGGGTTACCACAAACTCTGAGGGTACGGGAACAACAGTGCTCTCAAGAAGCATCAGGAACAGGATGGTTCCATAGTTGAGATTGGAGAGTAGGGAGGAGATAAAATTCATTTTCTTAGTTTTTGATACATATAATGATAATATTCTTTTGCTGCCATATCCTCGGGGAATAGATGTCCCAGAACTAATCGCGCCTCACTGGGATTGCGCTCAACGGCAAGTCGGAGGTACATCAGGAATTCCTCCTTGTATCCTAAATCATTGCAGCAGAGTGCCATGTATGAGTAGCCTTGGTCAAACTGGTCGTTTACCACCATCGAGAAGAATTTCTGGAACATCTCGTAGGCAGCTTTCACGTATTTATTGTCATATAAGGACACGATGATGCGTAGGATGATATTCGGGTCATTGTTAGAACGTATGATCGCATTTTTGAATACTTGCTCTGCTCTTTCGTTCTGTCCATTCTCCAGCAAGATATGCCCCTTCAGGACCAGCATTTCAATGTGGTCACATTCCAGTGTTCTTGTCTCGTCAATATAATGCAGTGCCTCGTCCAGACGTTTCAGACTACTGCAACAGAAAGCAAGTTCCTGATAGATTTGTGGGAGTAACTGTGAGTCGCGAGGACTTATCTCCAATGCCTGTTGGAGAACGGTGAGTGCCTCCTCATGCCTGTTGAGGTTAGACAGGCATCCGCCTTTGTTGAAGAGGCTGAACTCATCGGGAGACGCGATTTCTGCATAGCGGTCATAATAGTGGATTGCCTCCTCATAATTACCCAGTCTTATCAAGGCATTTGCCTTGTTGATAACTGATATGGGGTCTTGTGGGTCAATGGCAATGGCATACTCGCTGCTGGTGACGGCTCCGCTAAAGTCTTCGCTCATATACTGGGCATTAGACAGCGCGTTCCAGTAGTTTTTAGAGTAGGGGTCTTTGTCTAGCAGCTCATTGAAGAGGCGCTCACTGTCCTTGTATTTCCCTAATCCGAAAAGTGTATGTGCCATTAATTCCTTGAAGTCTTTGCTGTCGTCTCCTTTGGAGCGCATCATCCACTCGTATGCTTTACCGCTCAGACCATAGTCAAAATATATGTTGGCGACATCCATGATGAAATCCTGATATTCGTCTGGAGGGAGTGTCTTCAGATATTGTCGCAGATTGTTGTCGGCTTCCTCTACCATGTCTTGTGCTATCAGCAGTTCTGCTTGCATGTAATGATATTCGAGGTCGTCTTTGTTTTCAATCTGCTCTATATATTCCCGTGCGGAGTCAATATCTCCAGTGGTCAGTGCCTCACGTGCCTTGAAAACATTGGGGAGAGTGGCATTCGGATATAATGACAAGGCGTATTCAATCACTTCACTTGCCTGGGAGTCATCTCCCGTGAAATGATAGTAATCGGCAATATCTGCCAAGTCATCGGCATCCATATACACGGAATGTCCTGACTTGGCAGACTCTTCGTAGTTGTTCAGAATGCTCCTGAACTCCTCGCTGTCAAAATAGTCATCGCCAGTTTTCTTCATTATTTATTTATCTTCGCCCATGTGTCTTTCAGTCCGACTGTCTTGTTGAAGATGAGGTGGTCTTCCTTGGATGACTCATCGAGGGTGAAGTATCCAATACGCTGGAATTGCAGGAAGTCACCAGGTTTCTTCTCTGTGAGGTATTGCTCTACATAGCAGTTTTTCAAAACTGTCAATGAATCGGGATTGAGTAACTCACGGAAATCACGCTCATCGGCACTGGGATTCTCTACGGAGAACAGGCGGTCGTAGAGGCGTACCTCGGCGGGCACGGCATTCTGACAACTCAGCCAGTGAAGTGTCTTTCCCTTGATCTTACGGTCTGCGCCAGGTTGTCCACTGCGGGTCTCTGGGTCGTAAGTGGCATAAATCGTTGTGATGTTCCCCTCTGCGTCCTTATCGCAGGGATGTTCCTCGTCACATTTGATGATGTAGGCATTCTTCAGACGTACCTCCTTGCCTGGTGCCAAACGCATGAATTTCTTCTCGGCAACCTCCATGAAGTCGTCACGCTCTATCCATAATTCACGACTAAAGGTGATGGTATGTGTTCCGTCAGCCTCATTCTCCGGGTTGTTGATGGCTTCCATCTGCTCAGTCTTCCCTTCGGGATAGTTGGTGATAATGAGTTTGACAGGATTCAATACAGCGGACACACGGCACGCTTTCTTGTTCAGGTCATCACGGACAGCCGCCTCCAACAAGGCATAGTCATTCAATGCATCGAATTTGGTGTATCCGATGGATTTGATGAAGTTGCGAATACTCTGAGCGGAATAGCCACGACGGCGCATTCCACATACGGTTGGCATGCGGGGGTCGTTCCAGCCGTCAACCAGTCCCTCATCAACCAATGCCTTTAACTTACGTTTGGACATCACGGTATACGTGAGGTTCAGACGGTTAAACTCAATCTGGCGAGGGCGGTAAGCGGTTTGCCCTTCTTTCTCCTGCAGGAAATCCACAAATTTGTCATACAGTGGGCGGTGAGGTACAAACTCCAGTGTACAGATAGAGTGGGTGACACCCTCGAAGTAGTCACTCTGCCCATGAGCGAAGTCATACATCGGGTAGCAGTGCCATTTCGTTCCTGTACGATGATGAGGTATCTGGATGATACGATAGATAATAGGATCACGGAAGTGCATGTTGGGATTAGCCATGTCGAGTTTCGCACGCAGTACCATGGAACCCTCAACAGCCTCAGGGGTGTTCATCTGACGAAACAGACGCAAATTCTCTTCAATAGGGCGGTCTCGGAACGGACTGGGTCTGCCAGGTTGTGTGGGAGTACCCTTCTGTTCTGCAATCTGTTCTGAAGTCTGCTCATCTACGTAAGCCATTCCTTTCTCAATGAGCCAGATGGCAAAATCCCACAACTTATCGAAATAGTCGGAGGCATAATAGACATTCTCCCAATGGAAGCCGAGCCACCTGATATCGTTCATGATATTCTCCACATACTCAGTATTCTCCTTGGTAGGGTTCGTGTCATCGAATCGGAGGTTACAGATGCCTCCATAATTCTCTGCTACACCGAAGTCCATGCAAATCGCCTTGGCATGTCCGATATGTATATAACCGTTGGGCTCTGGTGGGAAACGAGTCTGTATTCTTCCTCCGTTCTTACCTGCGGCAAGGTCGCCCTCCACCATTTGCTCTACAAAACTGAGACTCTGAGAAACCGTGCTCACGGTCCTCTTCTCCTCGTTCTCAGTCAAACTTTTCTCTTCAGTCATGATGTGTTATACGTTTTGTTTTGTTTGCAAAGTTACATAGAATTCTTCAATTCCTGCTATTTCGCTTGGATTTTTTTCCTTTACTTGTAAAATATGTTATTTAACATAAGAAAATATTTGCAGGAATGTTTAAAAGGCTGTACCTTTGTCCGCGTTATCCTGAATACAATCTTTTTACCTTAAAAAGGACTAATACCGATTAAATTGCCCCTCGCTGTGAAGCAAGGAGCATTTTTTTATTTGATACCTTTCTGATTAAGCGCCTTAGTGTATTTAGCTGCGTTCTTCAAGTGCTCTGCGTACGTCTTGGCAAAGTTATGAGTCCCCGAGAAGTCTTCTTTGGCACACATATACAGATAATCGTGGTTAACAGCATTTAAGACTGCGTCGATACCCTTGATGGAAGCTACCTTGATAGGTCCCGGGGGCAGTCCCTCATTCTTATAGGTATTATAGGGACTGTTGATTCTTAGCATGTTGTTATAAATGCGTTTCAAGGCGAAGTCCTTTAAAGCGAACTTGATGGTGGGGTCTGCCTGCAGAGGCATATTCTGTCTCAACCGGTTGATATACATACCAGCTATCATCGGTTTCTCTGCCGTGTTGGCAGTCTCTTCGTCAATGATAGAGGCAAGGGTTGTAACCTCATTCGGAGTCATGTTCAGCTTGGTCGCCTTTGCCGTCCGCTCACTGTTCCAGAAGCGGTCATGCTCTTTCTGCATTCTCTCCATAAGACCATCAAGACTTACATTCCAATAGATGTCATAGGTGTTAGGCACAAACATAACAGGAATGGTACAGGTGTCATAACCGTATTTCGAACATATTTCCTGAGAGTAGAGCGCTGAGGCTATCGTGGCAGAGTCAATCATCAGTTTCTTACCCAGTATGGCGGCAAGTCGATCCATTGTACGCGCCTCTGGTATGGTGAGTCTCATACTCTCTTGCTGACCACTCTTCAAATGCCGGTAAATTTTGACGGCACCCTCGCCAGGTCGGATAGCATACCGTCCGGTCTTGATGTGGTCGGCATAATCTCCATGGCGGAACAGGGTTTGCAGTCCTGTCATACCTGTGGGAGAGGCAATGGGTTTCAGCTTAGCTATTACACTGTCCTGTGTGTCGTTCTCGTCAATATATAAATAATGTGTCTCTTTTAGCGTTGATACCGAGCTGAAAAAGAAGTAGCAGGTCAGTCCGATGGCTAAGAAAAATCCCACGACAGCAGGGATTAAATATTTCTTTGAATTGGGAATATTCATGTCTTTTTGTTTTTTTTCGCTGCAAAGTTACAAAAAACTCTAAACTCTAAACTCTAAACTCTAAACTTTTTTGTATCTTTGCCAAAAAGTTTATCAATCATGAAGTTAAAATTCAGTATTCGGTACCGCACTGCTTGGGGAGAGAGCCTGCATGTCAGCATCGCATACCATAGTCAGGACGGAACTGTCAAACAATATAATCTGCTGATGCAGACAGAGGATGGGGAACTGTGGACATTGGAGACCGCTGCCCTGGAGTCGCGTCAGCATCCTTTGTCTCATATCGTTTATATCTATCAGGTAGAGGATGCTGACGGTAATGTGCTGCGCCGTGAGTGGGACTTGGTGCCACGTGTCTACCATTTCGATACCTCTAAAGACTATATTTTCCCAGACCAGTGGCGTGACTTGCCATTGCCTTATCATCTGTATACGAATGCTTATCTGACGATGGTTCATGGGCGTACTGACGAGCATGTGGAGGCTTTACGCCTGCCCTTGTTCCGCCGTACCATCACCTTCCGTGTATCTGCTCCACAGTTGCAACCAGGTCAGGCTGTCGCCATCTGTGGCAGTCACCCTGCTATTGGCAGTTGGAATACCTCCCGTTATCTTCGGATGGAATATGCTGGGCAACATGAGTGGATGCTGACCGTCAACGCCTTGGGAATGCTGTTTCCTATTGAATATAAGTATGTGGTGGTGGATGATGAGACCCATGCTTTCGTTGCTTGGGAGGAGGGTGACAATCGTACCACTGGCGACATGGAGATGGTGGACGGACAAGTACTGGTACTTTATGGTGAACATCTGCGCTTGAAGGAACAGACATGGCGTGCCGCCGGTGTTGCTGTCCCTGTGTTCTCCCTGCGTAGTGAGCATAGTTATGGCGTGGGCGACTTTGGCGACCTCAAACTGTTGGTCGACTGGGCTGTGCTGACGGGCATGAGAGTCATACAGCTGTTGCCCGTCAACGACACTACCGTCAGCCATCATTGGCAGGATTCCTATCCTTATAATATCATCAGCGTCTTTGCCCTTCATCCGCATTACATCGACCTGGAGGCGGCAGGCACCCTGAAGTCGAAGCAGGTCATGACACAGTTCCGTCGACGTCAACAGGAACTGAATGCCCTTCCGTATAGTGACTATGAGGCGGTGGATCGTGTCAAGCAGGAGTATCTGCTGCAACTCTTTGAAGAGCAAAAGAAAACGGTCACTGCCTCTAAGGAATATAAGGATTTCGTTCATGATAACAAGGCGTGGCTGAAACCCTATGCAGCGTACAGAGCTGAGGATGAGGCTTTTACTTACTATCTCCAGTATCTCCTTCATACACAGCTCAAATCTGCAGCCGATTATGCCCGGTCAAAAGGTGTTATCCTGAAAGGCGACCTGCCTATAGGGGTCAATCGTGAGAGTGTGGAGACGAAGGAGCATTCGGAATTCTTCCATATCGACAGTCAGACAGGTGCTCCACCTGATGCCTTTACTTCACAAGGACAAAACTGGGGCTTCCCTACGTATAATTGGGAAAATGAGGAATTGATTGGCTGGTTCAGGAAACGTCTGAAGCATCTGAGTCAGTACTTCGATGCTCTGCGCATCGACCACATACTGGGCTTCTTCCGCATCTGGGAGATTCCTGAGAATGCCGTCTATGGACTCTTGGGACATTTCTCACCAGCATTGCCTCTGACTGTGGGAGAGATAGAGTATTTTGGACTTCCTTTCCGCAAGGAACTCTATACCAAACCGTTTGTCAATGACCGGCTCATTGACCGTCTCTTTGGTATCCATGCCCAATATGTGCGTGACAATTTCCTGGTACGCAAGGCTTATAACCTATATGATTTGAAGGAGGAGTATGACACCCAGCGGAAGGTTTCTGCTTATTTTGCTGACCGTCATGATGAGAGCAGCTTATGGATTCGTGACGGACTGATGCGGCTGATTAGTGACGTACTCTTCGTTGAGGATCCACGCCAGCCGGAGATGTACCATCCTCGTATCGGTGTACTCAGCGAACCGATTTATGAGGCATTGAGTAATGAGGATAAGGATGCCTTCCTGCGGCTGTATAATAACTATTTCTACCAGCGGCACTCGATGTTCTGGGGACAACAGGCGCTCAAACGGTTACCTGCTATCTTCAAGGACTCCCGACTACTGATATGTGGGGAAGACCTTGGGATGCTGCCTGACTGTGTGGAGCCTGTGCTAGATCAACTGCGTATCCTTACCTTGGAGATACAACAGATGCCTAAGCAGCAAGGTTTTGAATTTGCCCATCTGGAGGCGAATCCCTATCGCTCCGTCGCTACTATCTCTACCCACGACATGTCACCTTTGCGGCTCTGGTGGCAGGAGAATCCTGAGCGTCGTCAGCGTTATTATGTCACCATGCTGCAGAAAGAAGGTCGGGCACCCGAGCAGTTGCCTGCTCATCTGGCGGAGGAGATTATCGCCCGCCATCTCTATTGTCCCTCCATGCTCTGCATCCTACAGTTGCAAGACTGGCTTGCCATGGACAGTGAACTGCGTTCCAAGCATCCGCAGGACGAGCGTATCAACGTGCCAAGCGACCCCTATAACCGCTGGCGCTACCGCATGCATCTCACCATCGAGCAACTCATCGCCGCCGACCGCTATAATAATAAGGTACGCACGATGATCACAAGGAGCAAGCGTGGCTGAGTTTCTGCCCCCCTCAGCAGTAAATCAGGGGGGGGGCATATCCCCAAGGGGTTTGGAGATGCCTCCTTTACCCCCTTAGGGATGCTTCCCAACACCCTTGGGAGGCATCGGAATACCCCCATAGGAGGTATCGGAACGAGGGAAGAGCTATATCTTCATCAAATGAATGCCTTAATCGGTAAGAAAGGGGGCTTCAGTCGGTAACAAAACAGGGGTTAGTCGGTAACTGAGTGCCCTTCAGTCGGTAACTGATTCTTATGAATTTTCAAAAAACATGTAACCTTATAACATGATGTGGCTCAAATGCCGATAGACAGAGGCTTTGTGGTATGTTATATGTTGCTCAAACATATAACATACATGTAACATACATATAACATGGATACGTTCACACTAAGGTGTGAACGTCCAAGTATTCCTGTACCTCTTCCTTATACGAGTCGGAGACGGGAATGAACTGATCTCCGAAGACGATGCGGAAACGGTCGATTTGCTGAGCAAGCGGCATGTGTACGATGAAGCTGCGGTGAGTGCGTAGGAACTCGGGATGCGGCAGGTAGTCGTCCAGCTTCTTCATGTTCATCAGACTCATGATGCGTGTGCCGTCTGCCATATAGAAACGGACATAGTCCTTCAGCCCCTCTATGTACAAGAGGTCATCCAGGCTGACACGGATGAGTTTGTAGTCACTCTTGATAAACATAAATCTGTCGCGGGCATATACCTCCTGTTTCTGTGCGATGGTAAACCAGTCGAGGGCCTTGTTGGCGGCAGTGAGGAAATCGTCATACGAGATAGGCTTCATCAGATAGTCGAGGGCATTCACCTTATAACCCTCAATAGCATACTGCTGGAAGGCTGTGGTGAAGACAATCTTCGTCGTATTGGGGATAATCTTCGCAAACTCGATACCAGATAGTTCTGGCATCTGGATATCCAGGAACAATAGTTGCGCAGGGTTTGTCCTGAGTTCTTTCATAGCCTCAATGGCACTACCATAGGATCCGATGAGTTGGAGGAAAGGGGTCTTCTCCACATAACTTTTTAATAGTCCGGCGGCTAATGGCTCGTCGTCGATGATTGCGCAAGTAATAGTCATAGTTATTTCTTTTTTTTGTTGTTTTTATTATTTTCGAGATTACGAGATTCTGAGATCATGATTCTTGAATGATAGGTCTTGCCGTCGCTGCTGACCCCTTTCTCCCATACATACTGCTCTGGGTAGGTGAGGTCAAGGCGGCGTTGTACTTGAGAGAGTCCGACACCATGTCCACTACGGTCCTGCTGGTCCTTGGGGTAGTTGGAGTTGGTGATGTCGAAGACGATCTGGTCTTTTTCCGCAGTCATCCGCAAATGGATGAAACTGGGCAGGGTAGGGCTGACCCCATGTTTGAAGGCATTCTCGACCAGCGAGATAAAGAGCATGGGTGCCACTTGCTGTTGGGGGTTCTGGACAGCGAACTGGGCGTCAATCTCCACCGACTTAGGGAGTCGGATGCGCATCAGTTGGATATAGTTCTGCATAAACTCCACCTCGTCAGCAACAGGAACGGTGGGCTGCTGGTTGTCATAGAGGATATGACGCAACATCTTAGACAGCTCCTGTATCGACTCCTGCGCCTTGGGGGTGTCAAAGGCTGTCAGGGCATAGATGTTGTTGAGGGTGTTCAGCAGGAAGTGCGGACTGATCTGCCAGCGCAGCGTGTTCAGTTCCGCCTCCACCCGTGCCGCTACCTCATCCCGTCTGATACGCTCCGCCCGATACCACTTGAAAGAAAGTTTAATGAGGGTAGCTATCGTGGCGGATATCATCAAGTTGAAGATGTCACGCAGGATAAAGCCAAGGGTGTTCAGCGAGGTGGTATAATGCTGTCCTGGGTTGAAAATCTGGTGGGTATAGTCCATCCAGAAATGCAGTCCGATACCCAACGTGATAATCACCACGAAGTTGATGATGAAATAGTAACGGTGACGACCCGGCACAAAATAATGAGGTGTCAGCCACAGATAGTTCATGTAGAACACAAACATGAAAGCGATGGGCACGGAGCACATGGAAAGGAACTGTACAGGGGTGACCCCATGTCCCTGGTTCATGAAAATCATGGGTGACAGGAACATCACCAGCCATGCGGCGATATGCAAAACGATCTCAATCTTCTTATTCATGTCGGATAGCTTCTATAGGATCCATATTGGCGGCTTTCTGTGCAGGGATGTATCCAAAGAGTACACCGATGAAGACACAGACAAGAAATGAAACATAAACAGACCATGCGGGGACACTCGACGGCATACCAAAAATGCCGAGACCGGCACTGGCAGAGCATCCTACCAGTATGCCGAGAAGTCCTCCCGTCACCGATATCAATACCGATTCGATGAGGAACTGCAGCGAGATGACAGGTCCAGTGGCTCCTACAGCCATGCGTAAACCGATTTCCTTGGTGCGTTCTGTCACGGACACCAGCATGATATTCATGATGCCGATGCCTGCGACGAGTAGTGAGAAGGCGGCTGCCACCACGAGGATAATCGTCACGGTGTCCATCGTCGACGACATCGTCTCCATCATCTCTGCCTGGGAGCGGATGGTGAAATCATCATCGGCATCAGCTTTTAGTTTATGGTTGTCACGCAGAATCTGGGTCAACTCCTCAATGGCGGCATCGGACAGTTCCTCAGTGACAGCAGAGCATACGATACTTGAATACCAGGTCTGTGCGGCAATACGTTTCATAACGGTGGTGTAGGGGGCGATGATCACATTGTCCTGGTCCATACCCCAGGAGTTATAGCCTTTTGACTTCAATACACCGACAATACGCATGGGGATAGATTTAAAACGGATAGTCTTGCCGATAGGGTCGACATGCTCACCAAACAGTTCGGTGACGATAGTCTTACCTACCACCACCACCTTGGCGGCTTTCTTGATATCCTCGTCGGTAAAACACTCACCATCCTCAATCTCCCATTGCTTGATCTCCAGATACTCAGTGGACTCACCGTACATCGATGTGTTAGTGTTATTATTACCATAGATGACTTGTCCGCTTGCCGTCACCTCAGGCGATACCTTCGTGACGAATTTCTTCTCACGGAGGATACGCTCATAGTCGGCAGGTTTCAGTGTCTGCATACTCGACGGGTCCTGACGTACACCACCTCGCATGTCGGCACCGGGACGGATGGTCAGCAGATTGGTGCCCATCGTCGACAGTTCCTTGCGGATGCTCTCCTTGGAACCCTGTCCTATCGCCATCATGATGATAACTGCTGCCACACCGATGATGATGCCGAGCATGGAGAGAAAGGAGCGCATTTTATTGTTGGCGACTGCCTTAATGCTTACTTTGAAAAGATTCAGTATATTCATTTTCTTTCGATATTTCGATATTCCGAGGGGTATCAGTCGTCTTGCGGTTTAGGTAGGGCGGCAAGAGACTCTGCTGCCGACTTGATATTCGTATTGATGGTGTCCTCGCGGATCTTACCGTCGCGCAGATTGATATTACGACTGCTGTACTCGGCAATCTCCGGGTTGTGGGTCACGAAGATGATGGTATGTCCCTGACGGTATAACTCCTGAAAGAGCACCAACATTTCAAAAGAGGTGCGGGTGTCAAGGTTACCTGTTGCTTCGTCGGCAAGGAGAACGGCGGGGTCGTTGACCAAGGCACGGGCTATAGCGACACGCTGCATCTGTCCTCCCGACATCTGGTTGGACTTATGTTCCAGACGGTCTCCCAGTCCTACTGCCTCCAACGCCTTGACAGCTGCTGCGCGACGCTGCTTGGCATCATACTTGTTATTATACATCAGAGGCAGTTCTACATTCTCCACGGCGGTGGTCTTCGCCAATAGGTTGTAGTTCTGGAACACAAAGCCTATCTTCTGATTGCGCAGATGAGCACGCTGCGTCTTCGACATCGTACGGACTGAGACTCCATCTAGGAAATACTCCCCGCTGGTCGGCGTGTCCAGACAACCGAGCTGGTTCAGCAGGGTCGACTTTCCAGAGCCGGAAGTGCCTTGGATGGTGACAAACTCACCCTCATAGATCTTGAACGAGACACCACGTAATGCCTTCACCGTCTCGCTGCCCACTTGGAAGTATCGCCTTACGTCCTGCAGTTCGATGACGACTTTCCGATTCTCTTCTGCCATAGTCCTATTGCTTCTTTTGTTGCTGGTTATTCTTGTTGTTACGTGGACGTGGCATGAAGGGGTTGGTAGCTTGTTGCTCTCCTTGTTCCTCACTGCCGGAGATCGTGAAGTCAACAAGTACCTCTGTGCCTGCATTGATACCGCTGGTAATCTCTGTCATCATGCCATTGCTGGTGCCAATCTCCACTTTATGTGCTTTGAAGGTGTTACCATCTTTGGTCCATAACTTGTGGTCACCCTGGCAATCGGCAATCTGTTCTCCCTTGCTGAGTAAAGCCTCATTGGGCGTGAAGCGGAGTGCCTTGGATGGAACGGCAAGGATGTCATTCTTCTCCATGGTGAAGATGGTGACATTAGCGGTCAGACCGGGCTTCAGTTTTAAATCTTTATTGGGAGCAGAAATCACAACTTCATAAGTCACCACATTGCTCTCTGTTGTAGCCTGCTGGCGCACTTGTGTGACGATACCCTCGAAAGAGTCCTCGGGAAATGCGTCAACCGTGAATGTGACACGCTGTCCTTCCTTGACACCACCAATGTCAGCCTCGTCGATGTCTGCAATCACACGCATATTGGTCAGGTCCTGGGCAATGGTGAAAAGCTCAGGGGTGTTGAATGAAGCGGCAACAGTCTGTCCTTCCTCTACAGACTTGGAGAGTACCACACCGTCAATAGGGGAGGTGATGGTAGCATAGCCAAGGTTGGTCTGTGCCTTATGTACACTCTCACGGGAGGAGTTCACTGACTGACGTGCCTTCTCATAGGAGAGACGTGCATTCTCATAGTCGTTGGCGCTGACAAGTCCCTTGTCATAAAGTGTCTTGTAGCGGTCGTGATTTGCCTTCTCGTAGTTCAGGGTGCTTTGTGCTGATGCGAGGTTTGCCTTTGCCGTGTTTAGCTCACTGGTCAGGTTTGTCTTGTCGAGCTCGGCGATGACTTGTCCTTTTTTTACCACACTGTTATAATCGACATAGAGTTTTGATACGATACCGCTGACCTGTGTACCCACCGTTACAGATGTCACAGGTTCGATAGTACCTGTTGCCGTGATACTGGTGTGGATGTTCTTTTTCTCTACTTTTGCTGTCTCAAATGAGACTTTCTCTTCTTTCTTTCCTCCCGAGAATAGGAAATAAGCAAGGATGAGGAGGACGATGACGCCTGCGCTTATCCAGATTTTCTTGTTCTTCATATATTTTCTTTTTTATATATTCAATGTTTCCCCTTCGTAGAAGTGCAGCAGTTGCTGGTTCAAGATGGTCATGTACTTGCTTTGCAACCTGTTCTGTTGCGCTTTGAGTAGTTTGTCCTTACCAGTCATCAGTTCGATGATGTTCTTCAATCCTAAATGGAACTGTTCTGACAACAGGTCGTAACTTGCCTGCTCACTGGCGACAGAACTCTGGGCTGCCTTGAATTTCTGCTGGTTGGTATTGGCATCCAGCCAATAGCCCTCGATAGTAGCGTAGAGTTGCTTCTGCTCGTTCTGGATATCCAGCAAAGCCTGCTCCCGTTGTATCTGTGCCTTATTGATGGCCGTTTTTGTCCTGCGGTTGTCAAAGATGGGAATACTGAGGGAAGCACCAATGGAGGCATCGAAATTGGTCTTCATCTGGTTGCCCCATTCATTAGAACTCATCGAAGAGGTACTTGTCCCCACACCTCCTGACAGACTGACAGTAGGCAGATGTCCAGCCTTGGCAATCTTCATCTGCAGGTCGCTCGACTGTAAATCGAGTTTGGCATTCTGGATCTCTGGACGTAACGTCAGTGCCTTCTCATAGACACTACCTAATGACGGGATGTCTGTGAGTGCCTGTTCGTCGGAGGCTTCAGGAGTCACAATGTCGAAATCTTGTCCGCCAGTGATTTCCAACAGTTGCTTGAGTTCTAACTTATAATCGGCGAGGTTGCTCTTCGCCTCTACGAGGTTATACTCGTCAGTGGAGCGTTGGGCTGTCAACTGGGCAAGGTCAGCCTTTGACATCTTGCCGACTTCCACCATCTCCTTACCCCGTTCCTCGTTCTTCTTACTGGTCTCCAAAGTTTCCTCGTTGACATGGATAGCCTCGTTGAGGTAGAGAATCTGGATGTAGAGTTGGGCGATACGCTCTTGGATGGAGTTGGCGGTCTCTGCGATATCCAGATCGGCTTGCTCCTCAGCAACCTTGTCGAGTTTCAACTGGTTACGGTTCTGGTTGCCATTCCATACGGTCCATGAGGCATTGATGCCATACGTGCCATTATAATAGGTCTTATTGACTTTGGTATTCACAGTGCCGTTCGAGACAGTGGTCGTACCAGTCTCCAACCACGGGCGGTAACCCACAGTCTGGTTGGTAGAGGCATTGAGTGAAGGCAAGAGTGCCGCTTGTGACTGCTTCCTCGTCTCAGTAGCCGTCTTTTTCATCAGTCTTGCCTGTTGCAGGGTGATGTTGTTCTGCATCGCATAATCGATGCATTCTTGTAATGTCCATTTCTTCTGACCGAACAGTGCGATAGTCAGAAGGAAAAGGGACATTGTTAGAAAGAATCTTTTCATCTTAATACCTTATTTTATTCTAGTTTATTGTTCATTTGGACGGTGCAAAAGTAGGAAGAATCCCAGAAACAAAGAAAAGAAATAGATAATTATTTCGAGTTAGTAGAAATAATTCTTCAAAACTTCGATAAAGATGAAGATTGTTAACATATTTTTAGGTTTTAGGCGTTTTGGTTGAAAATACGACAAAAATTTCCTTGTGTCAATAAAAAGCAGTATATTTGCATCGCCAATTATATATAGGCACAGGCAATGAAGAAAGGAATAGTATATGTTTTGTGGGCTCTTTTGGGGGCTTCGGTGCTGACTGCGGCTTTCTCTTTTTGGGCTATTAATAATGGTTGGATAGGGTATATGCCTCCCATTGAAGAGTTGCAGAATCCTATCAACAGATATGCGACACAGGTTTATAGTTCTGATGGGAAAATTATGGGAACATGGAATTATAACCGTGAGAATCGTGTGTTAGTGGATTACTCCCAGTTGTCTCCTTCCTTGATAAAAGCTTTGGTGGCAACAGAGGATGTGCGTTTCTATGATCATTCCGGTATTGACTTCATCGCTTTAGGACGTGCAATCGTCAAACGTGGTATCTTTCGTCAGAAAAGTGCAGGTGGTGGTTCCACTATTACCCAGCAGCTCGCTAAGCAGCTCTATTCCGGTACGGCGCATAGTGTGATGGAGCGACTGCTCCAGAAGCCTATTGAGTGGGTTATTGCTGTACAGTTGGAGAAAAACTATACCAAGGATGAGATTATCACGATGTATCTCAACTACTTTGATTTCCTTCATAATGCAGTGGGTATCAAGACTGCCTCGAACACTTATTTCGGGAAAGAACCGAAGGATTTGACGGTTAATGAGGCAGCAACGCTTATCGGCTTGTGTAAGAATCCATCCTATTATAACCCTGTGCGTTATCGGGAGAGAAGTCAAGAACGTCGAAATGTTGTATTGAGTCAGATGGTGAAAGCTGGTTATCTCTCTGAGAATGATTATGAGAAGTTTTCTGCAGAGCCGCTGAAATTAAATTTCCATGTATCAGATCATAAGGATGGCGTTGCTGTCTATTTCCGTGACTTCCTGCGTCGATATATGATGGCAAAGAAACCTGAAAGAGCCGATTATCCGTCATGGAATATGGTGAAGTATCATCAGGACTCTATTAATTGGGAGACAGATCCGTTGTATGGTTGGTGTAATAAGAACCGTAAGCGGAATGGTGATACTTATAATGTATATACAGATGGCTTGAAAGTATATACGACGGTTGATTCCCGTATGCAAGAGTATGCTGAACAAGCAGCACGCGAACATATTGTTAAATATCTTCAACCTGCCTTTGATAAAGAGAATCGTGGTCGCAAGAGTGCTCCCTATTCAGGTAATCTGTCAGCAGAGCAGATCAATAAGATTCTGATGCGATCCGTGCGGCAGTGTGAGCGATATAGGGTACTGAAAGAGTCTGGGGCTTCTGAGGAAGCTATCAAGAGATCGTTCAATACCAAAACAGAGATGTCGGTATTTACTTATCGTGGTGAGAAGGATACCATTATGACACCTCTGGATTCTATTCGCTATTACAAATCTTTCCTCCGTTGTGGCTTTATGAGCATGTGTCCGCAGAATGGTCATGTGAAGGCTTATGTGGGTGGGCTTGATTTCATGCATTTTGCCTATGATATGTGTATGGAGGGGCGTCGCCAGGTGGGCTCTACTATCAAACCGTTTCTCTATTCTCTTGCCATGGAGAATGGTTTCTCTCCATGTGATAAGGCTCCTAATGTTCAAGAAACCTATATAGTGGGGGGGCGTGCATGGACTCCTCGTAATGGCAGTCGTGCTCATTACGGTGAGATGGTTACCTTGAAATGGGGCTTGCAGCAGTCTAATAACTGGATATCTGCCTATTTGATGAGTAAACTCAATCCATCGGCATTCGTGACGTTGTTGCATGAATATGGCATCAATAATCCTGAAATACATCCCTCGATGGCTCTTTGCCTAGGACCATGCGATATCACTGTAGGTGAGATGGTTAGTGCTTATACTACTTTTGTCAACCATGGTATTCGTACGTCCCCCATGTTTGTAACACGCATTGCGGATAATGAGGGAAATACTATTGCGGAGTTCCAGCCTCGCATGAATGAGGTCATCAGTGAGGAAAGTGCTCATAAGATGCTTTATATGTTGAAAGCTGTTGTGGATGGTGGTACGGCAGGACGTTTGCGTTACAAATATAATATTCCTGGCGCTATAGCGGGCAAGACGGGTACTACTAATAATAATAGTGATGCTTGGTTTATGGGTATTACACCTACTTTGGTCAGTGGTTGTTGGGTCGGCGGTGAAGATCGTGATATCCACTTTACGATGACGAGCATGGGTCAAGGTGCCGCAGGTGCTCTTCCTGTCTGGGCTTATTATATGAAACGGGTTTATGCAGACAAGCGTCTAGGATATAATAGTGAAGCGGTTTTCGATCTGCCAGCGGGTTATAATCCTTGTCAGTATGATGATTCCGGACTAGAGGATGTTCCTGAGGATAATATTGAGGAAATTTTTGAGTAAAAATGAAGATAAGGCATCTTTATTTGTACCTCCCCAAATTAAGTATGTGAAACATTCGGAACCTATATTATATAATAAGGTACGTAGAGCGTGTCTGTTTTGTCATGAAAGTCGAAAATTTTCTTTTTTTATTGAAAAAAGTTGGTGAAAAGTTTTGGCGGTTTGAAAAATAGTTGTACCTTTGCATCCGCTTTCGCTCAGAAACTGGGGCGGACAAGCAAAAAGGAGATCTTTGAGAAGTCTTACATAAAACAGAGAAGTAGTAGTACAAGAAGCGAATGTCCTTTTTGGACATTTGGGTAAAACTTTTACGAACCGTCAAATGAAAATGAAGGTGCTAATATAAATTCAAACTTGTTCTACCGGATGACGAATAGAGAGCGTGTTCTGTGACAGAGAAAGATCCTTTATTGGATAGAGATATTTATACAGTGGAGAGTTTGATCCTGGCTCAGGATGAACGCTAGCTACAGGCTTAACACATGCAAGTCGAGGGGC